>CAZTMX010000117.1:0-8996 GCA_964614855.1 uncultured Anaerolineaceae bacterium
ATTTCTAATCTGTTGGCAATTTGGGCGTGTATTTTTGTCCGCTGGTAATTTTTCTAATCACTTCAACTTTTTTCCCCACATCTGAATAGACTCCTGCGCGAATATTATTTGGAGGAAGCACGCAATGAACCGAAGAGTATACCGATCACTGTTAAGCGTAACCATCCTCATAATGCTCATAAGCACAGCGTGCCGTCTGGGCTCACCCGCTGCAACGGAAATTGCTCCGCAAGCGAATAAGGAGACTGCCACCCAGGAGGTGGTTGTTACAGAGGTTGTCCAACCCACGGTGGTGGTTTCAGGCGCAATCTCCAGTCTGGATGATCTGGAAAGAGCGGTCGTTTACATAGAAGCACAGGGTTCTTATCGCGACCCGTCCGAAGGTTGGCAGGTCAATGTCGGTGGGAGTGGGACGGGTTTTATTATCGATCCATCTGGCATCGCGGTGACCAACAATCATGTGGTGGCTGGTTCATCCACGCTGAAGGTGTGGTTATCAGGGGAGACTGTGCCTCGCATGGCAAAGGTGCTGGGTGTGGCGGAGTGTTCCGACCTGGCTGTGATCCAAATAGAAGGAGTAGATTTTCCATACCTGGAGTGGTACCAGGGCGATATCAAGGTTGGAAAGGACGTCTTTACGGCGGGTTATCCGATCAGCGGAGCGGGGATCGGGTATTCGCTAACCAAGGGGATCATTTCAAAGAAGAGCGGCAGCGTGGATTGGACAGTTGCTTCTGTTGACCAGATTATTGAACACACTGCAAAGGTGAACCCAGGCAACTCGGGCGGTCCCCTGGTGGATGAAAATGCCAGGGTGATCGGTGTCAACTTCGGCTTTACCGAGACCTTGGACCAGAATTATGCTGTCGAGCGGGATGAAGCCATCGCTGTGATCAACCAACTGCGCACCGGTGTGGATATTGACTCGCTGGGGGTCAACGGCGTTGCGGTAAGCGGGGATCTTTCTGGCAACCAGGTGACCGGGGTGTGGGTGCGTTCGGTCAAATCGGGTTCACCGGCAGATAAGGCGCGCATTCAAGCAGGAGATATCCTCATCGAGATGGAAAACCGTGTATTAGATGATGGCACATTGGGAGGCTATTGCGAAGTCATCCGATCCCATAACATAAATGACACATTGAATGTGACTGTGATCCGCTCGGATACCCTGGAATTGCTGGAAGGGCAATTCAATGGGCGTGAGTTGGCAGTAGTCGGTGCGCTTGAAGGCGGGCAGACGCAGACTGCGGATGGTTCGGGAAGTCCTTACGAGGCCAACCCCGATGCAGTGAACTCAGGGGAGTACTTTTTCACTACCGAGTTTCAAAATGCGGAAAACTGGTACCCGGTCACCATACCCGAGACGGAGAATTACGAAGCTTTCACTCAGGATGGGTTGTTGTACATCGAGGTTAATAACCGGGACACGACGGTATTGACTTTCTACGATCTGGATATCACCAACCCGGATGTGAGAATTGACGCCGGTGTAGAAACTGTGGGTGGGCCGAATAGAAACAACATCAGCCTGGCATGCCGCGCAACCAATGAGGGTTGGTATGAATTCAGCATGAACAGCGGGGGATACTGGTATATCTGGAAATACCAGGATGGCCGTTATGTGGAGTTAGCTAATGGCGCATCGTATGCGATCAATCTGCAAAAAGCCATGAACACACTCACTGCAACCTGTATCGGTCGTGAACTTACCTTTTATGTAAACGGTACGGAAATGGGATCAGTGCAAGACAACAGCTTTAAAGGCGGCGGTCAGGTGGGCGTGTCAGTCAGCACATTTGACGTAGCTGGCGCGGCAGTAGAATTTGATTGGCTGACGGCGGCAGTGCCGTAGCCGCTTCCTGCTACAGGGATCGGGCAGATTGCAGCAGCTCGCGTGCCGATTGCAGCGTGCCTTCGCTTACGCTGCCCATCATCTGAGCCAGCTCAACCAGCCGGGTTTGCCCTTCCAGTTGGCGCACCTGGGTGATCGTTCGACCAGATTGGATTTGCTTTTCCACATGATAATGCTGCTGCCCGTAAGCTGCCAGTTGGGGCAGGTGGGTGATACATAAGACCTGGTGCTGCTGCGCCAGGTTTTTTAATTTCCTGCCGACAATTGCGCCTACGCGCCCGCCGATGCCCTGATCGATCTCATCAAAGATCAAAGTCGGCACCTGGTCCGCCAGCGCCAGCACATTCTTCAATGCCAGCATCAGGCGCGAGGTCTCACCGCCTGACGCGATTTTCACCAGGGGTTTGAACCCTTCACCCGGGTTGGGGGCGATCAAGAACTCCACCCGTTCCAGGCCGTCGGAGTAAAACGCAACGTTTTCGCCGGATGGTGTAGGTGCGCCGTCTGGATCTGTGTGCCTTTGAAAATCCACCTGGAACCTGGCGCCGGACATGCTCAAATCTTTGAGCTCAGTTTCAATGGCCATGGCCAGCTTCAGCGCGGCAGCACGCCGCTGCTCAGACAGCAAACTACCCAATTGCCCGATTTGCCCCAGCAGTGTCTTCTTTTCTTCCTGGATTTGCTCCAGGCGTTCGGATGCATGGGTGATCTCATCTAATTGCACCCTGGCGGTAGCTGCGTACTCCAGGATGGCGGGGATTGAAGTCCCGTATTTACGTTTCAAATTGTGGATCAAAGCCAGGCGTTCTTCGAGAAAATCCAGCCGGCGGGGGTTAAACTCGATTTCATCCATATAGAGACGCAGGCTGCGCGCCAGCTCGGTAAGGTTTTCAAGCTGGTTCTGCGCGTTTTCAGATAGCGAAGCCTGGGTAGGATCGATACGCGCCAGGTTTGATAGGGCGCGCACCGCCTGTCCAAAGGCATCCAGAATGGATGATGTCTCTGGGCTGCCTTCGTCCAGTATCTGCAAAGCCTCCTGGGATAAGGAGGCCAGGTTTTCAGCATTTGCCAGGCGGTTTCGTTCATCGCGCAGTGCATCTTCTTCGCCGGGCTGCAGGCGTGCGCTCTCGATTTCGTTAATCTGGTAATTTAGCATATCCGCGCGCCGCGCGGCATCCTGCTCCGATTCCTGCAGCCTTTTCCATTCCTTCTCGGCTTTTTGCAGCTGCTGGTATGCCGCGCGATAGGCTTGCAGTGCGGCGGGTAAGGAGGATGCGGGATCAGAAGCGGTATAGCGATCCAGCAAGTGGATGTGCTGGTTTACCCGCAGTAGCGACAGGTGTTCGGATTGTCCGTGCAGGTCGATGAGGTATTCGCTCAGCTCCCGTAATATGCTGGCGCTCACACTCCTACCATTGACACGGGCGACGTTTCTGCCGTTGAGACGCAGCTCCCGGCTCAACGTCACCGTTTCATGCCCATCCAGAAGCTGTTCTTTTTCCAGGATAGCTACAACTTGCTGGCGTGAATATCCCTGGATCTGAAAGACAGCCTCGATGGTTGCACGCTCTGCACCTGCGCGGATCTGTGCAGCCTCGGCTCTTCCACCCAGGATGGTTTCCACCGCGTCGATAATGATCGATTTCCCCGCTCCTGTTTCACCGGTAAAAATTGCCAGTCCAGGCAGGAATTGCAGCTCCAGGTTTTCAATAATCGCGAAATTTTCGATGCGCAACTCGCTGAGCATTATTTCACCTGGATGCCTTTTAGACGGTATAAGACCGAAGAAGGTATGCTGAAGAGATAAACCCCACGCCAGATCAGGCTCCACAAGACGGACATATAATTGCCGGATGCGAGTGCAAAATACAATAATTGAACGAGTTCCGGCAGTGCGCCAAGCGCAGCTGCAATGGCTGCGATTTGATAAATGCGGGTACTGCGTCGGCGGCGCAAGACGGCGCGCACTGCTTCTGCAATCACAACACCGGCGATCGGCGCCAGAAATAATGTAAAGAAGCCCAACATTGGGACAAACCGGCTGCCGATATTTGACAGGACAAATGCAGTCAAGAAGACCAAAGGATAATCAAACCAGCGTGTGGTATCAAAAGCCTTTTGCAGGTTGCGTGTGCATTCTTTGCAACTGTAGCCTGTGGGGGTGAGCACTGCGCATTTTGGGCAGATCGGCTTTTCACAGGTTTTAC
This sequence comes from uncultured Anaerolineaceae bacterium, assembly GCA_964614855.1. GTDB lineage: Bacteria > Chloroflexota > Anaerolineae > Anaerolineales > UBA4823 > CAWJHE01. The sequence goes on from CAZTMX010000117.1 coordinate 4,060, forward strand.
AGCGCAGGCTAGTCTCAACTGTGGGGTGGTTGGCACAATAAAGGACCGGTGGGTTGTCGCTCATCGGGAATTTCCTACAGATGGGTTTTGGCTCATATGTGGGGTAAGGTTGCGGTAAAAATAACCAGGATCCTGAAAACGCAAAAATTTTGCGCTGTGTTCGCTGGCCATGACATCAATCCTGTCGCCGTCCGCCAGGCCGATAGGCACCTGCCCATCCGGCGAAAGCACCGCCTGGTGGTCGGTATGAACGGTGATATTCAAAGCAGCGCCTTCGGGGAAAATGATCGCCCGGTCAATCGATAGGTGAGGCGCCACAGCTACCAACAGGATGTTGCGCAGTTCAGGCGGCAAGATCGGTCCCCCGGCAGCCAGGGCATAGGCGGTTGAGCCGGTGGCAGTCGCTGCGATTAATGCATCTGCAACATAGGTCGTCAGGAAGCGATCATCCACAAACGCAGTCAGGCGTACTGGGCGGACAATGTGTCCGCGGCTGACAACGATCTCGTTGAGTACATCCCAGGCGCCCAGGCGCTCGCCGGTGCGCCACTGCTCCGCACGCAGCATCATGCGCCTCTCAAACCAGAACTCCCCTTGTAAAAGTTGCGGCAGTGTTTCCTCCCACTGATCCTGGCGGATTTCCATCAGAAAACCAAAACGCCCCATGTTAATTCCCAGGATTGGGATGCCTAAAGGACCGCACAGGTGCCCAGCGCGCAGCATGGTGCCATCGCCGCCCAGGGCGATGAACAGATCAAATTTTCCTTGTTTGACGCTTTTCCGCAGGCTTTCATCGGATAGAGATCCAGATTGGGTGGAATAGCCGTGCTCTTTTAGAAAGGCTGCGATTTTAATGGCTTCCTGGAGACCCTCGTGTACCTGTGGGTGGGCGGCAATTGCTATCGAGTGAAATGAAGGGGGTTGGTCTGGCATCATGTTCCCATTATATTACAGAAGTGTTTGATCACATGTGCTGCGGTACCCGCAGGCTTTACAGCGTTGAATATTTTCATGTGAGCGAGGGACCTGTTTTTTTCTGTGTAAGCTGTGAATTTCTGAGAGAAGCTCAAGCAGCGCTTTTTCCAATTGCGGTGTGTAATCGACAGCAAAAGTGTGGTTTGCGTAATGCAAGATACCGTATGCAGGCCGTTTGCCGTAATGTCTGTGTACCAACAGGCAATAGGCGGCCAGCTGGAAAATGTGTGCATCATAAGGCGCACCCCCGATCTGGCCTGTTTTGACTTCAACCGGGATGAGTTGGCCTTTTTGTTCGACCAGGTAGTCTGGCTTGCCCACCAGGTTCAGCTCTGGGTCGTAAAGCGGTTGCTCCACAGGGCCCCAATTCCTGGTGTCGCTGTAGATTATTCGCCCAGCTGGTAACCCAAGCGACCGGCGTTGCCGGTACGAATGCCAGAGCAGGATGGAGGCAATGAGAATCAGGGCTGCAGCAAGGTAAAGCATTTCAAGAAATGGGGTGACGGTTGTTTAGATAATCTGGTTCGCAAAGTGGATGCTGATCAATATCAGCGCCAGGACAAACAGAATGAGCGCCAGGGTGGTGAGGCAGCTGCTTTTCAACACGGTTCTCCCGTGTTGGAAATGCAATTCCTGCCCTTCCACCATAGCAGACTGGTTGCCGGATGGGATGCCCTGTTTTTGATACCACCAGGCGCGCTGGCAAAAAAGAAATGTGCCGATATCCGAAGCGCGTATGGTGCGCATAAACAGGCAGGTCTCCTACAGCCTATCTTCCAGGCGTTTCAAGCTGTGCTCCAATTGTTGCTGCCGCAGGCTGATGGTCAGATCGCCGCGGGTTTTTTCAGTTACTCCGCGCACAATATCCGTCAGGCGGCGAAGACCACCGGTAATCGCATCTGGATAATCCATGGTGATCAGTACACCGTATATATCATCCATATAGCTGAGCAAGCGCTCCGCCTCCTGGGAGTGCCCAACGCGCAAGATATCCAGGCAGCGGCGCCTCAGCTCGCCGGCAGCTTCAGCCAGGCCTTGCATATATGTGGCGGGCTCAAGTTGCAAATCTTCAGGGTCAGGCAAACTGTCATCCAAAATCAACCCGTACACGATATTGGCTTCGGCGAACTCCTTCAGCGCATCCTGTGTGTATCCGGCAAAATACAGGTCGGGGTATGCTGCCAGGTTGGTGTGCAGGGATTCCACCAGCTCTCGCGCCTGGGATAAGTTTTGAAGCGCCAGTTCTCGCTCTTCACGGTGGACAGCGCGGATGGCATTGGCGCAAAACCGGATTAATGTACGGGTTTGCGAGAGGGCGTTATCGCGCGCTGCGGTACGAGCGTCAAAAGAGACTCTTAATCGATCAACAATTTCTTCTATTTGATGCATTTTTATTGTCCAGGGTCATTTGGTTTTTCATGCGGACGGAACAGCTCATCTGCGAGGGTAGGATTGCCGGGTATCTTGATTTCCCCAAAGGCTGCTTCGTATCTTGCCAGGTTTTCATTCAACGCCTGCGCAAATAGCTTTGCGCTGAGAGGAGACATCACAACGCGGGAAGTCACCTGTGCAGGCGGACCCCCGGGAAGGATATGTGCAAAATCAAAAACCAGCTCGGAGATTGAATGTGCAATTCGCACCAGGTTGACGTACTCGATTGCCAGATCGGCAGCATAGTTAAACGCCGGCATCTGAGCAGCGCCGCGCGGAGGAAGGTTGGTCATTGAGCCTCCTGAATGACAGGAGTGACTACTACGCTCTGGTAGTCACCCCTGCCTTATTTCATGAGATTATGCTAGAAGGGGAGATTATCTTCGTCAAGACCGCCTTGTGGGGCAGCTGCATCACCCATCCCGCTGTCATCGCCGCGAGAAGAGAGGAAGCGCACGGTTTGAGCGCTGACCTCGAAGGAAGCGCCGTATGTGCCGTCCTGCCGGGCATATGTGCGCGGTCCACCGGTGGCGCTATCGGCCACAAGGCGGCCCTCAACCAGCACTTTGCTGCCCTTCTTGAGGTATTGGTTGCAGGTTTCAGCCTGTTTGCCCCAGGTGGAGATGCGCACCCAAATCGTGCGTTCCACTTTTTCGCCCTGGTTGTTTGTGTAGTTGTCGTTAACAGCCACGCTAAAATTGGTGACCGCCTGTCCGCTGGGCAGGTACCGCATTTCCGGGTCACGCCCAAGGTTACCAACGATGATCACGGTATGAAACATGATATCCTCTCCTTTTGTTCACATCTATGCGCCCTGGCAGCGGGCTGCCAGGGTGTGGCAAACCCGCTTGTGGGCTTTGATAAATAGACTGTTAGCTCATTTCTCTAGCGCATACCGCCAGGTGGAGCCGTTTATTGTGCTCCCAGAGCCTGATTAGATTCTATCATATTCAAATAAAACCAAGACGATAGGCATCCAGCTAAACTTTGATCAGATTGGACAGGATAACCGGTCGAGATTGTGTCTTGCGGTAAAAGAAATCCTGCAGTGTTTTCTGCAAGGTCTTTTGCATGACATCCAGGTGCTCCGTTTTCGTTTGGTTTTTGCCGTGTTGGAAACCGCGTCGAATTTCTACAAACGCTGCTTCGATCAAGGCATCAGCCTCTTCGGTGTGCGAGAAACCGCGGGTTACAATGTATAGTTTGCCCGCCAGTTTGCGCTGTTTGTTGATCGGTACATTGACCACGATCACGCCGTCCTGAGCCAATTGTCCGCGATCCAGGATTACCTGCTCACCAATGTCGCCTACCTGCAGTCCATCTACGTATACATCGGCAGCTGGGATTGGCGCCCCCAACCAGGCTTTCTCGCCATCGGTGATCCAGCTGGAACCGTTTTGCAGGATAAAGACATTTTCTTTCTTTATTCCTGTTTCCTGAGCCAGGTTTGCGTGCAAATGCTGGTGGCGTAACTCGCCGTGCACGGGCAGTAAAAACCTCGGGTTGACCTTTTGCAGCATGATGCGCATGTCTTCCCGGTTGGCATGCCCGGAAACATGCACCGTCGCCAGCGCGCCGTAAATCACATTGGCACCTCTGGCAAAGAGATGGTTCAGCATTCTGCCAATATCTTCCTCATTGCCGGGAATGGCGCCGCCAGATACGATGATCGTATCGCCGCTTTTTACCTGTACCTGTCTGTGTTCTCCTAATGCCATCAGGTTGAGCGCCGAACGCGGTTCTCCCTGTGAACCGGTCGCCAGGATGATCACCTTGCTGTCGGAGATTGTTTTCTTGGTATCGATGATCAGCCCATCCGGAATTTGTAAATATCCCAGGCGATTGGCGAGCTCGACATTTGTTTGTAAGCTGCGCCCTGCCAGGATAAGCTTACGATGGTATTTGTCCGCCAGGTGGATAATCTCCTGAATGCGCGCCAGCAGTGACGAGAAGGTGGCAATGATAATGCGCTTGCCTTCTGACTGGGCAATTAATTCATCCAGGGTGTCTGCGACCAGGCGTTCGGTAGGCGTGCGTCCGGGTTTGTCTGCGTTTGTGCTGTCTCCCAACATTGCCAAGACGCCGTTTGGGGTCAATTGGCGCAAGCGCTCGAAATCAGTTGTGCGCCCACCAGAAGGCGTCTCGTCCAGCTTGTAATCGCCGGTGTGCACCAGTGCGCCAACCGGGGTATCGATCACCAGCCCTACCGCAGCAGGGATTGAGTGCGCGACCGCGAATGGGCTGATGCGAAAGGGCCCTAATTGGATGGTTTGCTTGTCATCAATCACCTGCAGCCTGGCAGATTTGCTCACCCCCATCTCTTCCATTTTTTGCCCGACCATTCCAATGGTCAGCCCAGTACCGAATACCGGCACACCGCCATCCACGGGTTGTAGTCGTTTCAGCAGATAGGGTAAACCACCAATGTGGTCCTGGTGTCCGTGGGTGAGGACCACGCCGCGTAATGTTCCTTGGTTCTGAACGATGTAATCGAATTGCGGCAGCACCAGGTCGATGCCGTGCAAATCGCT
>CAZTMX010000118.1:0-8738 GCA_964614855.1 uncultured Anaerolineaceae bacterium
GTTGCCGGTTGTTTGGCTGGCATATTGCGTACCTGAGCCAGGTAAATAGCTCTTTGGTGAGCAACAGTTGTCGCGTTGCGCCTTGGCGGTTGCAGCAAGGTTTCTAATTTCTTCCGCGACATCTCATCCAATTCATCGCGATAGTTAGTATTCATCACTATCCTCTTCCTTACCGTTCAGCAACTTTCGTAGGGCATCTGTTGCCCTGTGCTGCAATGCCTTTACAGCACCAACTGGTTTATGCATTGCTTGCGAAATCTCTTCGTGGCTCCAATCCTGCAAGTATCTGAGTACAATGACTTGCCGTTGATCAGCTGTTAATTGGGCCAGCGCTCTTTGTATCTCTTGCTGTTCTAACTTAGTGGCAAAAACCCCTGTCGGTTGCTCCTCTTCCTCTGCTGCGATCATCACCGTCTCTAACGGCTGATCTTCTGGGGGTTGCCGCCGGTAATAATCAACGATCCAATTGTGTGCGATCTTATACAAATATGCCCGCAGATATCTTTGAGGCCCTTTTCCCTGACGCAGCGCATTCAGAAAACTGGTAAAGGTATCTGCTACACAATCCTCAGCAACTGCTTCCGAGCCCAATTGTCTCCACGCATAACGAAATAACTCCTCGTTATGTTTGTCATAAACAAAGGCAAGCGCCTGCGGATCGCACACACGCACTTGAGCCAGCAATTCCTCATCGGATTGATTGTCAATCATTAAGACTGTTTTTTGTTCCAATAGATACGAAGATTTTACTTTATTAATAATTCTGTTAGAATTTTAAGCCATTATATCCGCAATTTATATTAATATATACACATTCTATGACTTTATTCCCACCCCAAGAACCCGATCGAGCAGCACCGGCGCGGCACGCGCACCTCTTTTCTTCTATCACCGCCTTTTACCGTCTTCTTTCTGGTAGAGGTGCTCGAGAAGGGTATATTGCAGCTGTTGAACAGGCTGTTATCAGCCTGTCCAACTTCGTTGCGACTCTATTGCTTGCACGCAATGTCTCGCCTACCGAATTGGGTGTGTATGGCGTGGGATTTACATCGCTGCGCTTGATCCGCGCCATCCAGGATGGGCTTACGATCCAACCAATTAACGCCTATGGTTCGGTTATGGATGAAGAAAATTTCAAACGCTATGCCAGCAACACCGCACTGTTACAATTGTTATTGGCGCTGGTATCTGCTGCTGGGGTGGCATTGCTCGGTTGGATCCTGACTGCAACCGGGAATGATACCGCTGGTCCTGGCATCTTTTCCCTTTGGCCGGCTTTCTTGTGGTGGCAATTACAGGAATTCCTCAGGCGAGTGCTTTATTCCCGCGGCCGGGTGTTAGAGGCCACTGCAAATACGATCCTGGCAAATGCGGCTCGCATCGCCTTGATGGCTTGGTGGATTCGGGGTGGCGCATTAACTGGAACAGGCGGTATCCAGGCCATCGCACTGGGCTCGCTCATCGCTCTGGTCCCCGGCATATGGCAGATCCGAAATTATCTAACAAGAGATACTCAAGGTATCTTCCAGACCTGGAAACACAACTGGCAATATGGCCGCTGGCTGATGGGGAGCACGATTGCCAATTGGGTGTCCATTGAATTTTACCCGGTGCTCACTGCCGGCATGATCAATTTTGCAGCCGCCGGCGCTTACCGGGCAATCCAAAACCTTGTTGCACCCATCCATCTGCTTCTGCGGGCGATGGATACTTTTCTCACCCCGCGTGCAGCAAGAGTGTACAAAGAAAATGGTCTGCCCGCGCTGCGCCGGATTTTGCGGCTGGTCTATATGGTCACCGCAGTGCCGATCTTGGGCTTGCTGGGGCTGGCGGTTTTATTCCCGAAACCATTGCTGCAGTTTTTGTATGGTGAAACCTACCTGGAATATAGCAATGCAATCTATTGGATGGCGATTTTTTATGGGATCTGGTTTATCTACTGGCCGCTGCAAACCGCGCTCAAAGCTGTGCGGATCAGCCGGCCGTTATTTATTGCCAACGGGATTGCGATTATCGTCATGTTCACGGCTGGCATTTTAATGATCTATCAATGGGGGGTATACGGCACAATTGCCGGTCAAGCGCTTAATGCGTTGATCGTGGCGGTTATTTTATCAATTGCCTGGAGAAACGTGCCAGAAAAAAGGTGATCTGCACGGCTTGAATTTTTAATAAATTTTCAGCTCACGTACGAGCGCCTGCTGCCAATTCTCATCAATTTCCGCGGCAGGCGGCCGTTCCAGCCCTTCTGCCATCGAAACCAAAAGGTCACCAGGCAAGCCAGGACAAGCAACTTGATGTCAAAACCCAGGCTTGCATGGCGAATATACAGTTTATCAAAGCGCAATTTCTGATGCGCGCTCAAATAATAATCCCCTGCAACTTGAGCCAGCCCCGCCAGGCCCGGTAGAACCTGGTGTCTGTCTGCATAATCCGGCAAACTTTGCAGATATTGGTGCACCAACACAGTTCGCTGCGGGCGCGGTCCGACAAAGCTCATCTCACCCAGCAAGATATTGAGCAGTTGCGGTAACTCATCCAGTGCAGTCTTACGAAAGAAATGACCCGAAATCAAAATCCGGCGGTCATCATGTTGGGACAAAACCGGTCCAGTGTGTTCTTCCGCACCCCGTACCATGGTGCGCAGCTTGAATTGGTGAAAATTCATCCCGCCTATTCCGACTGAGTTCTTTACAAACAAAACCGGACCTGGGTCTTCAAACCACACCAGGAATACACCTACCAGCCAGACCGGGGCAGAGGCGATCATTCCAAACACAGCCAGGCAGATATCAAAAGCGCGCTTTGTAAATGAGGGTGGATACAGGCCCAGAAATCTCGCTTCGTGGTGATTGAGCACTGCCAATTGCACCTGCTCAGGTGGAGGATAGTTATTTTCCCACACGCCTTCGTGAACAAACGTAGCAGATAATGCACCCAGATAACACCCGAGAAGACTTATTCCCGCTGTAGAGAAAAGCTGTATTACAGATAGCTCTTGAACAACCTGCAGCGGTATAAGCATACGCGGCATGAACACGCGCTGCATCGCCCAGGTTAAGAATAAGAGCATCGCACCGGCGGCTGGAACAAGAAATGCCAGGCGGTAGCGCCATTTATGGTCAATGCCCGTAAGATAGAAAATACGCTCCAGAACCACGCTTAAGAACATTCCCCCCAGGAACAAACTCCAGTATTCCCACCCGGCAAGCCCTTTTTGCACGAACAATTTCCTTATCTCAATGCCTATATAGGCAGTGAAAACCAGCGCGAGCGTACCCCACAGCACTGTACGCAAGAAGCGACGCCATGGAAACCGCCCGGCTTGATCACCGGCTACTTGAACTGGTTCTCTGGCCATTATTCATGAATTATACCGTTTTTCCGTGAAGCCTTACGACAATGCACCCGGATTGAGGCAATGATATAATATTTGTTTGTGATACCTACATATTCAAAAACAGATCGCCAATTCAGCCAACCAATTACTTTGATATGAGTGAAAACCAACCTCAAGCAACAAAAAAAAGCCGTGGATGGGTCATCGCAGGAATATTGGCAGCCGTATTAGTGGCGGCAGGGCTTGTGTTGTATCCACAATTCCAGCAAAAATGGGCTGCTCCGCTGGGGCCTGCACTAAACCTGCCTACCTACACGCCTACTTTTGCCCAGGCGGCGACAGAAGAACCTGCACCCGTCAGTGCAACCGGTTCTGGCAATGCAACACTCGAACCCGCCTCTCCCAGTTCCCAACAAGCGACCCACATCCAACTCACAGCCACAACTATTCCCACAGCCACCCCAGACCCCTTATGCGGCGGTCCTGCTTTGATGACAATCCTCGGCGTTGGTGTGGACACGGATGATGATACCTACACCTATGGGCTGGGTGACGCCATACGCGTGGCGCGCGTCGACTTCACCATCCCGAAAATCACGGTGCTCTCGATCCCGCGCGATCTTTGGGTGGAGATCCCCGGCATCAGCGATCACTACGGTATTACCCATGGGAAACTAAACCAGGCGTATTTCTACGGCTCGCCGGGCATGGCTTATTATGACGGCAGCGGCGGCGGATCAGGGTTGATGGCTGAAACGCTGGATCTGAACTTCGGTCTGCGCGTGGACCATTACGGCGCACTGAACATGATCACCTTCTCACGTATCGTGGATGCCATCGGTGGGATCGATATCTACCTGCCTTACGATGTGGACGGCACGCCCATCAACAGCCGCACCGACGACATGGGGTACTTCACCGCTGGGAACAACCACTTTAACGGCGATGAGGCCATGCGCTTCTCCCGTATTCGCAAGCGTTACAACGATTTCACCCGCATGGATCACCAGAATATGGTCATTTGCGCCATACGCGACAAAATCCTTTCGCCCGCTGTGCTGCCGAAAATTCCGCAGATCATCTCAGCATTTAAGGATTCCGTTGTGATGGATCTCAGCCTGGAGCAGATGAGCCAACTTGCCTGCTTGCTGCCGTATGTGAAATCCGAAAACCTCATTTTCACCAGCCTGCCAGATGAGCTATTTACCCCGGGACGAGTGTACAGCCCACAAATGCGCGACAACACATTTATCATGGAAGCGGAAATGGACGAAATTCGCCAGATCATCCAACAATTCAACAGCGGTGAATGGCCCACAGAAAAAGGAAGCGGGGGATCAACCTGCCCATGACATTCACCTTCCCAGATGTGCCTGAGATTTTGCGCACCCACGGTCTTAGACCAGATAAAAAACTGGGGCAAAATTTCCTGATCGACCAGGCTGCCTTACAGCGTGTGGTAGATGCTGCCGGCATTCAGCAGGGTGATACGATCCTGGAAATTGGCCCTGGTCTAGGTAGCCTGACAATCTTCCTGGCTGCCCTTGCCAAAAAGGTGATCGCAATTGAGTTGGACGGCCGCTTGATCCCGGCGCTGCAGGAAGTCCTGGCGCCCCATGAGAATGTCAGTGTGATCCAGGGTGACATCCTCGAGATTAACCTCACCGAGGTGCTGCCACCAGAGGATTACCTGGTGGTTGCCAACATCCCTTACTACATCACTTCAGCTGTCATTCGCTACTTGCTGGAGGCGCATCGCCCACCCCGTCGCCTGGTTTTAACTGTGCAGCGGGAAGTAGCCGAACGAATCTGCGCTTCACCGGGTGATATGAGCCTACTGGCTCTCAGCGTACAGGTCTACGGCAAACCGCAGGTTGTTGCGCGTATCCCTGCTGGCGCTTTTTATCCACCCCCGCAAGTTGATTCAGCGGTTGTGCGGGTTGAGCTATTCTCTTCCCCAGCGATTGATCCCCCTGACATTGATCTGTTCTTCCGGCTGACAAAAGCCGGTTTTAGCCAGAAACGTAAAACCTTGAGAAATTCTCTTTCCGGGGGAATGCGCTGGTCAGCCGAAACAGCACAAAGGATACTTGAAGAAAACGGCATCCAGCCCAACCGGCGTGCTGAAACCCTCAGCCTGGAGGAATGGAAAGGACTGACAAATTATGTTCGTACTATGCAGAAACCTATGAGTTGAGCAAATATCAAGGAGCTTTTTGATATGAGGAACTTGCGTAAATATTCTCTTTTTGTCCTGGTAATGATTACAGCTGTCAGCCTGTTGCTCAGCAGCTGCACAAAGACCCCTGAAACTGCACCCTCCGGCGAAGTTGTAACACTCAGAATCGCCTTGATCCCCGTGTTGGATGCGCTGCCTATCCTGGTGGCGGATCAGGAGGGTCTCTTCGAAGCCAATGGGGTAAAGGTGGAGTTGATTCCGGTCGCGGCAGCGGGGGAACGCGATCAGGTGATCGCCTCCGGTCAGGCGGACGGTATGATCAATGAGCTGTTGTCCACCGCTGTCAGCAATCAAGACCAGATCCAATTGCAGGTGGTGCGCTATGCACGCACAGCCACAGCCCAGGATGCGTTGTTTCGCATTATCGCGGCAGGCAAGAGCGGCATCCAAACCGTTGCCGATCTAAAAGGTGTGGAAATTGGCATCTCGCAGGGTACAATCATCGAGTACTGGACCCATCGTTTATTGCTGGCTGAAGGTTTCACACCAGAAGACATCAAGACCATTGCCGTTCCCAAGATACCCGACCGCATGTCCCTGTTAGGAACTGGAGAGTTGAAGGCTGCAGTTCTTCCCGATCCCCTGTCCTCCCTGGCTATTCAACAAGGTGGGCGGCTGATTCTGGATGACACCGGTCACCCAGAATACAGTTACAGCACCATTGCTTTTCGCAAGGCTGTAATCGATAAACACCCAATGGCAATCCGTGCTTTCCTGTCTGCAGTCGAAGCTGCTGTGCAGAAAATCAACACCAATCCCACGCAGTTCACGGAAATCCTGAAAAATCAGAATATTGTCCCTGCACCGCTGCTGGAGTCCTTCCAACTGCCAAAATTTGTGACTGCGGGCGTGCCCAGCCAGGATCAATGGCAGGACATGCTGGAATGGGCAACAGCACAGGGGCTGATCAAAAAAGATGTGAAATACGAGGACACGGTCACAGCAGAATTCTTACCTTGAAAAAGGTAGCAGATCACAACCGCTGCGCTGATCGTATCAATCAGAAATTTAGCCACATGGCATTTCAATGATCGCTCTGGAAAACCTTACCTATGCTTATGCATCCCATGCGCCTGTTTTTCAGGATTTCTCCTGGCGCGCAAATCGCGGCGAAGCCTGGGCGGTCATCGGACCTTCGGGTTGCGGCAAGACGACACTCCTTTACCTTTTGGCTGGGCTAAGGTTTCCCACCTCCGGCAGAGTATTGATCAACGACCAGCCCCTGCAGCGCCCCCGCCCGCACACCGGTCTAATCCTGCAGGATTACGGTCTGCTGCCGTGGGCAACCGTGCGCCAAAACGCAGCATTGGGTTTGCAGGTGCGCATTTTTTATGGTCCGGATGGCAAACACGCGCCCTCGGATTTTCGACCCACCCTGGATGTCGATCCATGGTTGGAGCGTCTGGGGCTGGCTGCCTTTAGCGATAAGTACCCTGCGCAGCTCTCCGGCGGGCAACGTCAGCGCACCGCCATCGCCCGCACCCTGGCGCTAAAACCCGATTTACTCTTGATGGATGAACCATTTTCATCCCTGGACGCCCCCACGCGCGAGAATCTGCAAAAACTGGTGAGCGATCTCTGGGCCGAGCACCAGTTGACCCTGGTGATCGTCACCCATGCTATCGAAGAAGCTGTGGTGATGGGACAAAAAATCCTGCTGTTGGGGCAGCCCCCAAACACCCAACCAGTGGTTATCGACAACCCGCAAGCTGCTCAAGCGGATTTCCGCGACTCTCAAGCTTACAGTGAACTGGTGCGAGAGCTACGGCGCAGGCTGGAGAGCCGCGAATGAAACGCCGTGACCTTCTCACTGCAACCCTTGTTTTGCTGGTTCTCTGGCAGGTTGCCGCCATGCTGGTGAACCAACCCATCCTGCCCTCTCCATTCACTGTCGTGGGGGCTTTATGGCAGGAGATTGTAGATGGAGAACTGCCGGGACATTTTCTGGCCAGCCTGTGGCGCGTCGTGGCAAGCACCTTCTTAGCCATTATTACCGCTGCCCCAGCCGGGTTGATCCTGGGCCAATCCAGGCGGCTGGACAACTTCTTTGCGCCCATCACCTATCTTCTGTACCCCATTCCAAAGGTTGTGCTGGTGCCTATTGTGCTGTTATTTTTCGGTATAGGGGATTTGCCAAAGATCATCATCATCTTTATGATCCTGTTTTTCCAGATCCTGGTGCTGGTGCGCGACCAGGCTGCCAGCATCCGTCCTGAGCTGATCCAAAGCGTGCGCAGTCTGGGCGCAGGCAGAAGGGCTTTATTCCGCTTTGTCTATCTACCTGCCAGCCTGCCCGCTATCTTGACTGCGCTGCGCCAGTCTGTCGGAACTGCCGTGGCGGTGTTGTATGTTGCGGAATTATTTGCGACCCAGCGCGGGTTGGGTTACTACATCTACCTGACAGGCAGCACTTTGTATAACTACCCGGCGATGTATGCTGGTATCGTGGCATTAAGCCTGATGGGATTAGGGCTATATTTTTCGGTGGATTGGCTGGAACGCAAGCTGTGCCCCTGGCAATCTGCCCGCTAGCAATGGGTTTATAGAGAGAGCAAAACCTGCAAGACCAGCCCCAATGAGAACAGCAGCGCATAAGCCAGGGTCAGACGCCCCGTCCCTGCCAGGGCTTCGTTCAATGGTCGTCCCGTCTGGCGCCAGATGAATTTCGTCATTCGCCATGCCAACGGCAGTGACAACCAGGAAAGCATGACCCAGATCGAACTGAAACCGCCCAGCCACATCACCAGGCTGACAAGATACGCCCCCAGCAGACATAATAAATATTCGATGCGGGTATTCCGCTCTCCAAGCCGCACCGCCAGGGTCATCTTGCCAGAGTCGCGATCTGAGTGGATATCCCGCAAATTATTGACCACCAGGATCGCCACGATCAGAAAACCCATCGACAGGGAGGCAATGACGACCGCCGCAGGAAGTTGCTGCGCCTGGATATAATAGGTGCCGCATACAGCTACCAACCCAAAGAAAATGAAGACGAAAACCTCACCCAAAGCATGGTAACCGTATGGATAGGGTCCGCCGGTGTAAGCAAGCGCCGCAGCGATGGCTGCCAACCCGGCTGCCAGGATCGGCCAGCCCGCCAGCCAGACCAGGTAAACGCCCAACAGGGCTGCCAGGCCGAAAACCACCCACATCCCC
>CAZTMX010000119.1:0-8611 GCA_964614855.1 uncultured Anaerolineaceae bacterium
CCATGGATTTTCCTTTCTGGAAAAAAAGCCTGGCTGCAGCTCGCCGCAAAAAGCGTCGTTGCAGCCAGGCAGGGATTCAATTATAAGCGGAATGCTGCGCTACGGCCTGAGTTTTCCTCGGGTCTGGGCGTTCCACTTATGCCGGAGCGCTCTACTACGGCCCGAATGCTCTATTCGGGCTGGATCACTTCGATCCCGCCCATCCAGGGGCGCAGCACTTCGGGCACGATGATCGAGCCGTCAGCTTGCTGGTAATCTTCCATCACCGAGATCAGCGTGCGCGGCATGCCCAGCCCCGAGCCGTTCAGGGTGTGCATCAGCCGCACCCGCCCGCCATCCGCCGGGCGGTATTTCATATTCGCGCGCCGCGCCTGGAAATCGGTGACGTTCGAGACCGAGGAGATCTCCAGCCATTCGCCGCAGCCCGCCGCCCAGGCCTCGATATCATAGGTGATGCTCGAGCCAAAGCCCAGGTCACCGGTGCACAGCTGCTTCACCCGGTAGGGGATGCCCAGCAGGCGGATGGTCTCTTCGGCATCCGCCACCATCTTTTCCAGCTGGCGCTGCGAATCTTCCGGCGTGCAATAGATGTACATCTCAACTTTGTCGAACTGGTGTCCGCGCTTGATACCGCGCACATCGCGCCCGGCGCTCATCTTCTCGCGCCGGAAGCACGGGGTGTAGGCGGTGTAATGCAGCGGCAGCTCTGCTTCGTTGAGGATATCGTTCATGTGCAGTCCGGTGAGCGGCACCTCGGCGGTGGGCACCATCCACAAGTCTTCTTCGTGGTCTTTGTACAGGTTCTCGGCGAACTTGGGCAGTTGCCCGGCGCCGTAGAGCGTCTCGCCCTTGACCATGAAGGGCGTATATTTTTCGGTGTAGCCCTGGCGGGCGTGCAGATCGAGCATGTAGGCGATCAGCGCCCGCTGCAGGCGCGCCCCCGCGCCGCTGAGCACGTAAAAGCGCGAGCCGGTGATCTTGACGCCCTGGTCAAAATTGATGATCCCCAGGGCTGGGCCCAGGTCCCAGTGCGGTTTGGGTTCGAAATCGAACTGCGGCAGCTCACCCACGGTGCGCACGACCACGTTTTCATCTTCGCTTATGCCGTAGGGTGTCTGCGGGTCAGGCAGGTTGGGGATGACCGAGAGGGCCTGGTTGAGCTGGGTTTCGACCTGCCCCAGCTGCTCATCCAGGGCGGCGATCTTATCGCCCACCAGGCGCATAGCCTCGATTTTGGCCTGGCGCTCGCCGGCGTCCTTCATGCGCCCGATTTCTTTGCTCACCGCGTTGCGTTCCGATTTGAGCGCTTCCACCTCCAGGATCAGGGCGCGGCGCTGCTCGTCCAGTGCGAGGACAGCGTCCACAGGGCCGGTCTCCATCTGGCGGACGCGCAGGTTCTGGCGTACGATTTCAGGGTTTTCACGGATCAAATTGATGTCTAGCATGGTGCACCTCTAAACGGTTTCAGCGATTATACCCGAGCTTGAGTTCGTGTCAAGCGAGCTAGCCCGGCAGTCGTTAATCGTCTTTGCTCAAGCACATCTGCAGATGCCGGGCTGCGGTTATTCTCCCTCGCGCACTCTCAAGTGCGGGAAGAGGATCACTTCGCGGATATTGGGATTGTCGGCGAGCAGCATGGTCAGCCGGTCGACGCCCATACCAAAACCGCCCATGGGCGGCATGCCGTAGCGCATGGCGCGCAAGTAATCCTCGTCCATCGGGTGGCGCTGCTCATCATCGCTCTCGTAATCCCGCCCCATTTCCAGGAAGCGCGCTTCCTGATCCAGCGGATCGTTAAGCTCGGTAAAGGCATTGCACAGCTCCATACCGGCGACAAAGCCTTCAAAGCGCTCGGTCATCCTGGGGTTGCCGGGCAGGCTTTTGGCCAGCGGTGAGATATCGCGCGGGTAATTGTACAGGAAGGTGGGCTGGATCAGCGATGGCTCCAGGTAATCGCCCAGCAGGGTGTCGATCAGCTTGCCGCGCGAGTTGTTGGGATTGAACTCGTAGCCGCGCGCTTTCATGGCCTGCGCCAGGCTTTCTGTGGTGGGGTGGGCTTCGATATCGATCCCGGTGGTGTCCAGAAGCCCCTGGCGCAGCTCCACCCGCCGCCACGGCTGGTCCAGGTCGATCTCCATCCCCTGGTAGCTGAACTGGCGTTTGCCCAGCACTTTTTCGGCAGTGTAGCGCATCATTTGCTCGGTGATGTCCATAACCTGCAGGTAATCGGCGTAAGCCCAATAGAACTCTAGCTGGGTAAACTCGGGGTTGTGCGTGCGGTCCACGCCTTCGTTGCGGAAGTCGCGCCCGATCTCGTACACGCGTTCAAACCCGCCCACCACCAGGCGTTTGAGGTACAGCTCAAAAGAAATGCGCAGGTACAGATCCTGTTTGAGCTGGTTGTGGTGGGTGATGAACGGGCGCGCCGCTGCGCCGCCGTAGATGGGCTGCAGGATGGGCGTCTCGACTTCGATAAAATCATGGCTGTCCAGAAATTCGCGCAGCGCCTTGACAGTGGCGGTGCGGGTGCGGAAGATCTGGCGCACTTCCGGGTTCACTGCCAGGTCGGCGTAGCGCTGGCGGTAGCGCACTTCCGGCTCGGAAAGCGTGGCATGTTTGACCAGTTCACCGTCCACCACCTGGTCCTTGGCAGCCGGCAGCGGGGTGATGGCTTTTGCCAGTATGCGGTACTCCGCCACGCGCAGGGTCGCTTCGCCGGTTTTTGTGCGGAACATCTCACCGCTGGCCTGGAGGAAATCACCCAGGTCGAACTCGCGGTTAAACAGCTCCAGGCTTTCCTGGCCGATATCGTTGGCGCGCAGGAAAAGCTGCACCCGGCTGTAGCCGTCTTCGATGTGGGCAAAGGTGATCTTGCCCATGGGGCGGAGGGAGCGCAGCCTACCCACCAGGGTGACCTGCAGCGGTTCGCTGGCGCCAGCCTTTTCGGCTGCTTCAAATGCTGCAATTGCCTGGCTGTTGGTGTGGCTGCGTTGGGCGCGCGTCGGGTATGGTTCCAACCCCTGGGCGCGCAACCGCTCCATTTTTTCCAGCCGGATTTGTTCAAGATTGTTATATTTTTCGTTCATTCTTCCCTCGCTTTTTCAAACAGGCTGCTCTGCCAAAAAAAAAGCCCCGCGCAAAAAGCTTCTGCGCGGGGCTGGTTACCAGACCCCTGGGTTATTCCACCTTAAGGATTTTTACTGTGAATGAGCCGCCCGGCGCATCCACATGCACGCTGTCACCAGCGCGGTGATCCATCAACGCTCGCCCAAGCGGGCTTTCGTTCGAGATACGCCCCAGTCGCGGGTTGGCTTCTGCTGGTCCCACGATGGTGTACAGCTCGGGTTCGTTGCCGTCTTCCTGGATGGTCACTTTGGCCGCGATCTGCACCACCTCGCGCTCACCGGTTTCTTCGACTACGCGCGCATTTGCCAGCAGGATTTCAAGCTCCTGGATACGGCCTTCGACAAAAGCCTGTTCGTTTTTCGCCGCTTCGTACTCGGCGTCTTCGATCAGTTCGCCGCCTTCCATGGCTTCGTGCAAACGGTTGGCAACTTCCTGGCGTTTGACGGTGCGCAGCTCATCCAACTCTTTCTGTAATTTTTCGTACCCCTGACGGGTGAGGTATGAAGGTGGCATCTTTTCCTTTACCTTGCAAACAATCTGCTCAAATAGAAAAAATTTCACTCCAATGGAGCGAAAATCAAAAATACTTCGTCGGAAAACGAAGGCGGCGCTCTCGAGGCCTTGTTTATCCTCTACCGCCGCGCCGGTATTTTAGCATAAAATCCATCTACGCGCAAGCATGAGCGCTTGATATGCGATGTGAAATGCCCTTAATGATGCTGGTGCGGGGTTTTACCTGCCTGAATTGGGCATCTGCCAGAGCAAAATGCCCTGGTTTCGCTCGCTGTAGGCGGCAATCGCCCGGCGCATGGCTTCCATGTCCGGCCAAAAGGAGCTGATCTGCGAGGCGTGCGCTGCCACTGCCTGCTGCCAGGCATGCAGTGCGGCGGTTGAGATGGGGTGGTGCCGCGTTTGCCAGCCTGCAGCCCGCAGTTGCTCCAGCTCTGCCGCGGTGTGCAAGACATATGGATAATCGGCGTAATACAGCAGCGGTCTGTCCAGCATTTCGGCGACCGCGCGAACCAGCCGGTGGTCCACATGCCCGCCCAGGGCGAGCGGGCTGACCACCTGGGCTCGGGCGGGCAGTTCCAGGCGCAACTGCGCCGCCAGGGATTGGATAAGCTCGCCCTCAGCTGGGTGAACCGGCCCCATCAGGGTTTCTTCTGCGTACAGGTGTGCGGTGCGGGCGGCGGGGTGCTCTACTTCGCCAGCGCTTTCTGGATCAGCGACCGCCGGATAGGTACTCGGCGGGTTTGCGGCAGCGGAGTGACCGGGTTTGCCAGTGTTGGACGGATAGGCGCCGCTGCGGTATATGCAGTCCGGTACATCCAGCCAGCGGTGGGAAGCCCCCATAATCTGGCAGGAGGCGGCGTCTTCCACCCGCCGCTGTGCAACGGCTTCGCGCCCGGTTTGCCAGCGGGCGTGCAGTTTTTCGGCGAAGTCTGACAGCGGTCCCGGTGGTATCTCGCCGGCGCAGATGGTCCAGATGCTTACAGCCTCGCCCTTGCCGGCAGCTTGCCACACCAGACCGCCGCAAGATAGGGCGATGTCATCAAAATGAGGGGAGAGGAAAATGGTTTGCATGTCCCTTTTTTACCACAAATTCACCGCTGCGCCGCTTCTTTCGGCTCGGTGTCGCAGGGTTTGTTTTCCTGGGCCTGCAAGTCGTTATCAGTTGTTTCTACTTGCCACGTACCTTGCCTGGTGTTATCATCAAGCACACGAGATACCTATGGGTCAGACACCAGATTCGCGCCTTCGCATCCGCATACTTCTCATCGGCGTCATTCTTGCGACCTTGCCCTGTTACTGTACCGGGTATGTAGCAGCCAGACTGGCGCAGGTGCAGGCCTCCTTGCCCACCGCCACCATCACACCTCTGCCGAGCATGACTTTCCCCGTGGCTGCTTCACCGGTCCAATATCCCACGGCTACGCCGGAACCGCAGTTGCCAAGTGCGACCCCAACCTGGACGGCGACCCCATCGCCCTTCCCGACCAGGACTGCGATTCCCACCTTGACCTTTACCCTGCAGCCGAGCGCCACTTCCACACTGCCGCCATCACCGACACCCACCTTCACCTGGACACCCCCGCCCCCCAGCGCCACCCCGCTGCCGCCAACACCTACCAGTGAGCCGGTGATCCTGCCCAGCGCCACATCAGGTGATACAGGATAAATCTTTTTGCCGATACCAAGGAAAACCTATGACAGATGTTAAAGACTTTCTCAAGCAATTGATTTCCGCTCCAGGACTGTCCGGTCATGAAGCCCCGGTACGCGAGTTGATCGAACAGGCCTGGCGCCCGCTGGCGGATGAGATCGAAACCAGCCGGCTGGGCAGCCTGCATGCTTTACGCCGCGGCAGCCTGCCCGAACCCAGGCCCAGCTTGCTGCTTGCTACGCATATGGACGCCATCGGTCTGATGGTATCGGGCATCGTGGATGGCTTTCTGCGCCTGGACCAGATTGGCGGGGTTGACCCGCGCGTGCTGCCGGGTCAGTTTGTCACCGTGCACGGCCGCCAGGATCTGCCGGGTGTGATTGTCTCGCCGCCGCCGCATCTACTGCCCGAAGGCGAAGGCGATAAAGCCGTGAAGTTGGATCATTTGCTGGTGGATACCGGTTTGCTGCCTGGCGAGGTCCCTAACAAAGTGCGCGTGGGTGACCTGGTTTCGTTTGCCCAGGAGCCATTTGAGATGGGCGAAGACAACCTGGCGGGACACTCGATGGATAACCGGGCTTCGGTTGCCGCGCTGACTGCCTGTCTGCAGACCCTGCAAAACCGCCGGCCGATGTGGGATATCTGGGCGGTCGCCACCAGCCAGGAAGAAGAGACCCTGGGTGGAGCTGCGACCTCGGCATTTCAGATCCGCCCGACCCTGGCTGTGGCAATCGATGTCACCTTTGGCGCCGGTCCCGGCAGCCCAGCGCACAAGACATTCCCGGTAGGTAAGTGCCTGACATTGGGTTGGGGTCCGAACATCCACCCCAAGTTCTATACGGTTTTTAAAGAGCTGGCTGAGCGGCTCGAAATTCCGACGCGCATCGAAATTATGCCGCGTTCCTCCGGCACCGATGCCATCGCCTTACAGGTAGCGGCGGAGGGCATACCGACCATGGTGGTGAGCATTCCGCTAAAATATATGCACACACCGGTGGAGGTGGTATCGATGAAAGATATCCAGCGTGCTGGACGCCTGCTGGCTGAGGTTTGCATGCTGCTGGATGAAAAGTTTATGGACCATATCCGCCTGGATGGATAAAGGGTAAGACAAGGGATAACAATGAAGAAGATACCGTCAGAAAAAGACAACCGCCCGCCGCGCATCGGTGCAACTCAAATTCACCTGTTGGAGCGCTTGTGCAACACCTGCGGCGTTTCCGGCGACGAAGGGGCGGTGCGAGCGGTGGTCAAAGAACAGATCGAGGCCTATGCCGATGAATTAAGCGTAGACGCCATGGGCAATATCCTGGCACTGCGCAAAGGGAGCGCCCCAGGGCGGTTGCGCGTGATGCTGGCTGCCCACATGGATGAAGTGGGTATGATCCTGATGCAGGATGAAGAAGACGGCATTTACCGTTTTGAGGCCATCGGCGGGTTGGATGTGCGTTACCTGGCTGGAAAACCCGTCCTGGCTGGCAGCGATAAAGTGCCGGGTGTGATCGGTTTCAAACCCATCCACATGACCAACCCGGAAGAGCGGCGCCAGGCGATTACCATCGACCAGCTGCGCATCGACCTGGGAGCTGCAAACGGCAAGAAGGTGAAACCCGGCGATGGGGTGGCTTTTGCCACTCGTTTTGCCCGCCTGGGTCCCAGCCTGCGGGCAAAGGCGCTGGATGACCGCCTGGGAGTGGCCACCCTGATTGAATTATTCAAGCACGCACCGGCGAATATCGACCTGCTGGCAGCCTTCACCGTGCAAGAAGAGGTTGGGCTGCGCGGGGCAAAGGTAGCTGCCTATGCCATGAACCCCGATTTGGCAATCGTGTTGGACAGCACGCCTGCCAACGACCTGCCGCTGTGGGATCGCGGCGGCTGCGCAGGGGAGGACTGCCTGGAGAATACGCGCTACAACACCCGCCTGGGCGCTGGACCGGCAATTTACATCGCCGACCGTGTCACCGTATCGGACCCAAGGCTGGTGCGGCACCTGGTGCAGACGGCGGAAGCGCGCGCTATCCCATACCAGATACGCCAACCGGGCGGCGGAGGCACCGATGCAGGCGCCATCCACAAACAGCGCGCCGGGGTGCCTTCGGTCTCGGTATCTGTGCCCACCCGCTATCTGCATACCCCTGCCTGCCTGGCGCGCCTGGAAGACTGGCGCAACACCCTGGCGCTGGTGTACGCAGCTTTGGAAAACATGTCGCCTGAAATTCTTCAGACAGAACGTTAAACCGATCGATTATCCAACCCCTGGTTTGTTGAGGAGCATCTATGAAAGCCTTGATCCGTAAATTAGTCGAGACCCCCGGACCTTCCGGTTATGAAACGCAAATTCGCAATGCCTTGCGTGAAGAAGTGGAAGCCCTTGCCGATGAGATCACCGTCGACAACCTGGGCAACCTGATCGCCCGCCTGGGTAAAAAGGGTGACGGCGGTTTGAAAATTATGCTGGCGGCGCATTTGGATGAAATTGGCGTGATCGCCACGCATATCGATGAGCGCGGTTTTGTGCGTTTTCTGCCGGTAGGCGGCGTCCGCCCGCACACCTGCCTGGGAGGGCGGGTGCTGTTTCTCAACGGCGCTCGTGGGGTGATCGGTGCTGAACGCCTGACCAACCCGCAGAATGTGCCCGGGTTTGAGCAATTGTATATCGACCTGGGGGCAACCTCCCGCAAAGATTGCCCGGTGAAGGTCGGCGATATGGCGGTCTTTGAGCGCCCGCTGATCGAGCTGGGGGGGCGGCTGGTCTCCAAAGCGCTGGATGACCGCATCGGGGCGGCGGTTTTGATTGAAACGATGAGAAACCTGCGCCAGGCGGCAGAGCGCACACCGCACGAGCTCTATTTTGTTTTCAGCGTCCAGGAAGAAGTGGGCGATGGCGGCGCACGCACTGCGGCTTACCGCATCGACCCGGATATTGGTCTGGCGGTGGATGTCACCGGTGTAGGCGACACCCCGCGCGGAGTCACCATGGATGTTGCCCTGGGCAAGGGTCCGGCGATCAAGGTGCGCGACCAGGGGCTGCTCTCCGACCCGCGTATTGTAGATTGGATGGTGAAAACAGCGGATAAGAACGCTATCCCCTACCAGATGGAAATCCTGCAATACGGTTGGACGGACGCCAGCGCCATCCAGATCACTCGCGCCGGTGTGCCGGCGGGTTGCCTCTCGCTGCCCTGCCGTTATGTGCATTCCCCGTCGGAGATGGTGGATGTTCAGGATGTGCAGCACGCGGTAAACCTGCTCACAGCGCTGTTGAAAGACCCCATTCAGTTGTAACGTGTGGATGATGCCAAAAAGAATCCTGGTTGT
>CAZTMX010000120.1:0-8601 GCA_964614855.1 uncultured Anaerolineaceae bacterium
CAATTATTCCTTTTTCAGGTTACACGAATTTTTTTATTTCGTCAACTGCGAACTGCTGTTCCTAATAATTCTGTGAATAATATGCTCTTTATCCTGTTGCATGTATCTTGCCAGCCCCTAAAATTCAATCTCTTGAGATATTAATCTCTTGAGATATCAATCTCTTAAAGAATTAGCAGGCACAATTTGCTGGCCTTCACCCAATTCCGAAAAGCGCTTTTTGAGAGCTTCCTGAACGTGTGCAGGGACCATGCTGCTGATATCTCCACCCAGGGAAGCTATTTCCCGCACGGTGGATGATGACAGGAAGGTGTGCTCTTCTGCTGTTATGAGCGCCATGGATTCAATTTCCGGCGCCAGCCTGTGATTGGCAAGCGCCATGCGAAATTCATACTCGAAATCAGAAAATACACGCAGCCCACGGATTACAACCTGGGCTTGGACGGATTGGCAGAACTGGATGGTCAGCCCACTGTAACCTAATACTTTTACGTTCTCTGTCCCCTCAAATGCCTGGCGAACTAGCTTAATGCGAGCTTCTGGCGAAAATAACAAAGATTTTAATGGTTTATCGTAGACTGCGATTATAAGCTCATCGAAAATATTTGCCGCACGACACGCAATATCGATATGTCCAAAGTGAATTGGGTCAAAGGTCCCAGGAAAAACTGCTCGTACCATTAAATCCCTCCAGATTTTATTAGCTGATATCCCCTCTGTGATGAGGCGCCCATGCTTTATGAAGCGATTGAGCAAGCAGCTTGTGTTCCTCGGTTTCTAACTTGCTGTCTTCCGCAAAGATTCCTTGAGCAAGGTTACGAGCCTTCTCTATCAGGCTGATTTTACTCAGGTTTGCGAGCTGGAATTCTGTGTATCCGGATTGGCGTGTACCGAGAAATTGTCCAGGACCGCGCAGAGCCAAATCGCGTTCAGCCAGTACAAACCCATCATTCGTCTCGATCATAGCTCTCAGGCGTTCATTTTCAACATCGTCCGGTGTATCTGGGATGAGCAGGCAATAGGATTTCTCTGACCCGCGCCCCACACGGCCGCGCAGCTGGTGTAGCTGTGCTAAACCGAAGCGATTTGCCCCTTCTATCAGCATAATGCTTGCATTGGGAATATCTACCCCGACTTCTACTACAGTGGTCGATACAAGAATTTGACTCTGCCGGTCACGGAATTTTTCCATGACTTCATCTTTTTCATCTGGTTTCATTCGCCCATGCAGCAAAGCGACAGTAAATTCTGGAAAGATCTCTTTCCGCAGGCGCTCAAATTCTTCAACTGCGGCTCCGGACTGGCTGGTCTCGCTTTCTTCCACCAATGGGTAGATGATAAAAGCTTGCCTGCCAGATTCAACCTGACTGCGGATCAGCGAATAAGCCCGCTCCCGTTCCCTTGGATAAAGAACAAAGGTAGCGACGGGGATTCGCCCGGCTGGCATTTCATCGATGATCGACAGGTCAAGATCTCCGTAAATAGATAAAGCCAGGGTGCGGGGGATGGGGGTCGCTGTCATCACCAGCAGATGCGTATTTTCACCTTTTTGCCTGAGGGCTGAACGCTGATCAACACCAAAGCGGTGTTGTTCATCAATGACGACAAGTTGCAGGTCTGCAAATTGGGTGGGATCTTCGATCAAGGCATGGGTGCCAATTAGCAACTTTATCGAGCCGTCCTGGATGCCGGAACGAATTTCTCCCTTTTCAGCTTCAGGTGTGGCGCCAACCAGAAGCCTGATCTGTTCTGGAGCAAGCAGTGCACGTGTAACAGAGGCTGCTTCATTATCCGTTTCACCTGTCTCATGATTGGCTGAAGACAGCAAGTTCAAGAGGCTTTTGTAATGTTGTTCGGCCAGGATGCTGGTTGGCGCCATGATCGCTGCCTGTGCGCCAGTTTGCAAGACCAGCGACATACCCAGTGCTGCAACCACAGTTTTTCCTGAACCCACGTCACCTTGCACCAGCCGGTTCATTGGTTTTCCAGTACTTAAATCCCGGCGGATTTCACCCAGTACCTTTTGTTGAGCATTGGTGAGAGGATAGGGCAGCCGGTTCAGTTGGACTTCCAGCCAACTGTCATCTACGGTGAATACCCTTGCACTGCGGTCTTGCCAGGATTGCTTTTGCTGCAGTACCCCTAATTGGAGTAAGAAGATCTCGTCAAAAGATAACCGGTCTTGCGCAGCCTCCAGATCCTGTACGGTTTCAGGGTAATGGATTTGAATCAACGCCTCTGGCAAATCCACCAGGCTAGCTTTTTCCAGTATTGAAATCGGAAGCGGATCCTGCACACGCGGCGCGTAAGCCAACACAGCTTGATTAATCACCCGGCGCAACCAATTTTGGTGCACGCCAGCAGTCAGGTGATAAACCGGGACGATGCGGTTTGTTGTAAGTTGTTGTTGTTCTAGCGGTTCCCAGCTCGGATTATTCATCACAGCCCGGCCGAGAAATTGTTCGACTTTTCCGGCAAGGGAAATTTGCATCCCGGGGTGGAGGCGTTTGATGATATGCGGTTGGTTGTACCAATTAACTCTCAAGCTTCCACTACCATCTGTAATGATGGCTTCTATAATCTGTAAAGCCCCTGCACGTGCCATTCGGGTGGAGATGCTTTGAATGGTTCCAATAACTGTAGTCTGTTCTTGATATGCCAGACGGTTGATGGGTTTTAGCGCAGAATAGTCGTCATACCGGCGTGGGAAATAATAAAGCATTTCCCCCAGGGTGTTAATGCCAAGCCGGCTTAACGATTGGGCATATTTTTCGCCAATACCGGACAGGATGGTGATGGGTGCATCTAAATTGATGAGCTCTTCAGGCGGAACATGCCTTTGTGCGGCTCGTTTTGGCCGGTCCTGGTTTAGTTTTCCGCTTGATTCTGCATATTCGATTTTTGCAGGTTCGCTTTTTGCCCCCGTAGCAATTTCGTCGTCTGTCTTAACCTGGCGGTCTTCTTGCAGATCTGTTTTTGATGCAACAGCAGGGATCGTATCCGAACTGGAAGAATCACCTTCAGCAGGAGCTGCTGGTTCTGGAGCAGGAGTTTCTGGAGCAGGAGTATCTGCCTCCAAAACTGGATATTGAGGCGCGGCCTCAGGTGCCCGTTTGCTATCTGCCCTGGGTGGGGTGCCTGAAGGGGTCTTCGCTGGTCTGGATGCTGGCGACGGCGGGGTTCCTGCAGTCTGATCGGAAGACATACTGCGTTGAACTCGGCGCCAGATACCTTCCAGGGTTTCGGCTCTAGATTTTGGAGCCAGCCGCTCATAGTTGTGCAACCGGTGTATCACTGCCTGGATCAGGTCTTCTGGAATATCCTCCGCACGTGCTTCCGGTACCCAGTGATCCAGCATGCGTTCCAGACCGCCAAGGACAGCATGGTTATCATAGCTGCGATCAGCTTCAAGTTTGAAGATTTTCTGTAATTTCTGTAAAGAAGGTTTCATTGATAAGGTTATGGATGTTTACTCAATGGCGATAATAAATTGGTAATGAGGCTGGCAGCCTTCCTGAATTTCAACTTCTTGGGATGGGAATTTTGCCCGTATCACATCGGCAATACGAAAAACTTCCTGCCGGGAAATATTTGCACCGTAAAACAAGGTGATTAGCTCAAAATGGTCTGCATGCGCTGTGGTTAAGAGACCCAGGGTAGCTTCCTCCAGGGATGAGGCTGCCAGGACGAGCTTGCCGTTGTGGAGAGCTATTGTCTGTCCTTCTTGCACCTGGACGCCGTCGATTTCTACACTGCGTGTGGCAGTTGTGATCTCTCCCGTCTCCACTTCATCAAGCGCAGCGGTCATCTCTTCAACCACCTGGTCGAAATCGCCATCCGCGATCAGGCGCATCATAGCAGCCAGACCTTGGGGGATCGTCCGGGTTGGGATAACGGCGACTTTTTTGACTGTTAATTCAGATGCAGTTTTTGCCGCCAGGATAATGTTCTTGTTGTTTGGCAAGATGATGATCTTGTCGGTGGGCAAGTTCTCAAAGGCATGGATGATTTCCTGCGTGCTGGGGTTCATCGTCTGCCCACCTTCCACGATAGCGGAAACACCCAGGCTGGCAAAGACACGGCCAATACCTGCACCAGGTATCACCGACACAACCGCAATTTGTCCTGGCTCAACCGGTGAAAGGGTTACCTTTCCTTCGCCGCATTCGTCTTTTCCAGCATCCATTTGGGCAACAAGGTTTTCGATAGCAATTTTTGTCACAGTCCCCAGGCCGCGAGTGTAGTCTATTGGGCGGTACAGGTTCTCTGTTGGCACATGGATATGCATGCGGTACATACCGTCGCCTTCGCCTACCTGGATGGATGTTCCCATTTGCTCGAGATCGCTGTAGAAATTGATCAGATCTAATTCTTCGTAAGGATGAAAATCTACGATGACTTCAAAATCCTGTCCAGGCTCGATACTCTCCATGGTATTTTCCAATACCATGTCCGCCAGGGGTTTTACAGCGGCCACAGCAATATCGAGGGGCTGGTTATTAATATGCCGCAGCATTCCTTCCAGGATGATGAAGAGCCCTTTGCCGCCTGAATCAACAACCCCAGCCTCCTTCAAGACGGGTAAAAGGTCAGGCGTTCTTTGAACACTGCGGTCTGCTGCCTGGACGATCATTTCCAAAACAGAGATCAAGTCACGGCTTGCCAGGACCGCTGCATCCGCTTCGGTGGCAATATCTTTTGCCACTGTCAGGATGGTTCCTTCGACTGGTCTTACCACACCTTTGTAGGCTGTATCGCGCGCTGATGCAAATGCCTCAGCCAGTGTTTGGGCGTCTAGCGATGGTAAATTGTCTGAAGCCCGCGCAAACCCGCGCCACAATTGGCTAAGAATTACCCCTGAGTTTCCCCTGGCGCCCATTAAGGCGCCGTGGGCGATGGCATGGGCAACTTTTCCAAAATTTTTCTCAGATGTTTCGCTGATTTCGTCATATGCAGCTTGCATGGTTAAAACCATGTTTGTCCCGGTATCCCCATCCGGAACCGGGAAAACGTTCAAGGAATTGACGAGTTGCTGGTTTGTTCGCAACCAGGTCAAACCCGCGAAAACCAGGCGTTTTAGTGCCTGTCCATCAATAGGTTTATTGACCAGCATTTCTCGCCGTTTTTCTATCTGGGGGTCATTTGACATGTAAACTCCTGCTCAGGAAATGCTTGCCTGAATTTTCTAATCGATATTACTGATACGCAAGCCCCTGACATGGACGTTAACTTCATTGACGGGCATTCCCAGAGCTTTTTCTACTTGAAAGCGAACAGCGTGGCTGACGCTGCTCGCCACGGATTTAATCCGTGTGCCATATTCAATGATCACATACAGATCAATGTTAATTTCAACCCCATCGTAGGTGACTTCAACGCCTTTGGTGGGGTCTTTTACCAGAGCTTGAGCGAGACCATTCACAAGGTTTTTTGATGCTAACCCAACAACTCCGTACGATTGCATAGCTGCGTGGAAAGCAATACTAGCGATGGCTCTGGGTGAGACGTGGATACTGCCTAGGGGAGTAGTTTCATCAGTCATAGGTGTCCTCGGAATTGGCTGATTATACTTCATAAATTGGTTATTGACTTTTCTTGTATTCTAATTGACTCTGTGGTAATATTGTCCGGCTATAGTCCTGGCTTTGATAATAATCCTGGCTATATACTAGCAATTATAACCAGTAATAATTCTAAACGAACACGAGAATAGTTCGGAAAGGAAGTTTTCAAAATGGCGAAATGTGCACATTGTGGTAAAGAGACGGCCTTTGGCCGCAATCGCCCCTGGTCAAAGAAAGCAACCCGGCGTACTTTTCGACCTAACCTGCAGACCATCAGTATTTTTGAGGGTGATCAAAAGGTTCGTAAAGTTCTCTGCGCAAAATGCATTCGGACGTTGGTTAAGACCAGTTAGCGATTTGTAAAAAACTATTCAGGCTACAAAGGATCAAAGCTTTGGCTTTGATTTTTTGTTTAATCCTGCCTGTCATCAATGATCATCATGGCAGTGTGGACTGACCAGATGGACTCCTCAAGTTGATTGGTAGCTTGCGCCACCAGAGATCTAGATCGGTGGATATAGTATGTAATATACCCAAAGCAAGAAAGGTACCAATCCACCAGCCGCAAGCAAAGCCATTAAAGCCAATCCCCAGGTTAACCAATCAATCTTTTTAACGGCCTCTTCTGATTCCTCGATGAATGTGATCACTGGTTGGTTGGTCGCTGGGGGGAGATGGGTTTGATGGGCAGCGCTCTCCACTGGCCTAAGAACAGGCACTTCTTGTCTTGGGCGTTCAGAAGCCGGGAGAGGCTCCGGTTCTGATTTAGGTATCCCAGGTGCTTGAGCCGGGCGTAAAAATCCTTGCAAGGCGGTCCCAAGTTGATTGGCAGAAGAGAAACGATCCTGGGGGTCCTTTGCTAACGCCTTTAATACAATTCGCTCCAATTCGGAAGGAATATTCGGATTGATTTTCCGCATGGGCGGCGGCAACGATTGCAAGTGCTGATCCGCAAGTTGCTCGGGCGTTTCTCCTTTGAATGGAGTTTGACCGGTTAGCATTTCGAAGAGGACTATACCCAGCGAATACACATCGGATGCAGGAGAAGGAGCATTGCCTGCAGCCTGTTCCGGTGAAAAGTAGTGCGGAGAACCCCAAACCACCTCAGCTTTTTCATCTGGCGAGATGCTCGCCAGCGCTCGTGCAATACCAAAATCCACAACCTTGAGCAGATTATCTGGGGTTACCAGCATATTCTGAGGTTTAATGTCGCAATGCACCAGGCCAGCTTTGTGAGCGTATCCGATTCCGGCACAAGCCTGGAGCATTAATTCCACTGCATCAGAGACCGAGAAACGCCCATTTTGTTTGAGCATGGCTTTTAGGTCGGTGCCCGGCACATATTCCATGATGATGAATAGCTGGTTGGAATCCAAACCGAAATCATGAACTGTCGCAATGTTTGGGTGCGAAAGATTGGCGGCTGCTTTGGCTTCTTGCCGAAATTGATGTCTAAATTCTGCGTTATTGGAATAATCTTTTCGCAGCAATTTAATGGCTACGGTCCGCTCCAACATCAGGTCGTAGGCGCGATAAACCATCGCCATACCGCCGCTTCCTAAACGGTCTTCTAGCTGGTAGCGATTGCTTAGAATGATTTTCTCAGGCATGCATTGTTTCCAATAAACTCTGGGTTCTTCCCATAAACTCTGGGTTCTTCCCATCAAAAAAAGTACTGTCCAGGCATCTAGATTATACCAAGTGCAACTAATGTTTTAATATCTAAGATGCCAATGCAAAAAATCGATTAAAATCAGTGCTATGAACAAGAAAACAAGCCTATTCAGCAACTTGCCATGGTTTCTACAAATCCATTTTGTTGGCCTTGTCTTGATTTCAGGTTTACTTTTACTGGCGATCACACTGGGTGTTGCCTGGATGACACGCCAGGCTGCTTCTCCCGAGTTGGCTGCAACGGCTGTGATTAATATCATTTCAGCTCCCACTGCTACGCAGCCTATCCCTTCACCAACCGCAGTTGCATTGGAGGGTGTTGATGAACAGCCCTCGGCTTTGTCTGCGGGTGTAGGGATCGTTCTGGACGCCTATGTGCAGATTGTTGGCACTGGGGGGGACGGTCTGCGCTTGAGGGATAAAGCCGGTTTGGCGGGTACGATGCGCTTGCTGGGAAGCGAAGCGGAAATCTTTGTGGTTAAGGATGGGCCGGTTGAAGCGGATGGTTACACCTGGTGGTACCTGGTAGGTCCGTACGATGACAGCCGGTTTGGTTGGGCGGCCGCCAATTACCTCAGCCTTGTACAAAACCCTTAAGCTATCCCGGAAACTATAAATAATCTCGCAGGTTATGCTCTACTGCGTATGCGGCTGCTTCCGCCCTGTTGCTCACACCCAGCTTGGATAAGATACTGCTGACGTAATTGCGTACTGTACCTTCGCCTAAAAACAGGGCTTTTGCAATTTCGCGGTTGGTCTTTCCTTCAGAGACAAGCAGCAGCACATGTTTTTCTTGCTGTGTAAGTGTCGAAAACGCCGAGGCCTCTTCATCCTTTGCCGCTTTCCGCACCTCTTGAAAAATGCGTTGGGTAACTGCCGGGTCAAGCAGGGCTTCGCCTCTGCCTACTGCCTCGATCGCTTTCACCAGGTCTTCCCCGCCAATTTGCTTTAGCACATATCCGGCTGCCCCTGCGCGAATTGCGGAGAAAAGCATCTCGTCTTCGGCATAGGAGGTCAACATGATCACTTTTACATCCGGATATTTGTCGGAAATCTCTTCACAGGCTTCGATGCCTGAGCCCCCAGGAAGGCGAATATCCATAACAACCACATCGGGTGAAAAGTTCTCTACCTGGTCGACAGCTTCGCGGGCGGTTGCGGCTTCTGCAACCACTTCGAAATTCGGATGCCGGTCCAGTAGCGCTTTTAGCCCCAAGCGAACTACCTCGTGATCATCTACCAAGAGGATGCGTTGTTTTGTGGTCATATGCAGGTCTCTCCTATGGTTGGAGTATAGCCCATAGTGTGTCGACTGGCAAGATACTGGACTGTCAAGAAATGATGGGCTATACTGTAGCGGTGA
>CAZTMX010000121.1:0-8582 GCA_964614855.1 uncultured Anaerolineaceae bacterium
TTGTGCAGCTTGCTCAGCTGGTTGAGGATTTCCAGCAGGAGGCGTTTGTATTCCTCGCGGTGGAAAAACACCCACTCTTGGAAGGTTTGATTTTGCTCGAGAGAAATGTTGGAAAGAAAGTTTTGGCGGTATAACTCGACGGCTTCCTGCAAATCGTTGGTGCAGGCGGTACAGGTTTCCAGGTTTTTATGATTATGGGTGTTGGCAGCCTTTAAGTGTGCTCTGAAGGCGTCGGTATCCAGCCAGTAGGAGGCGTTGCGGTTGAGCTGAATGGCTTCATCGCTGACCAGCAGCAAGGGTTGGGGAGCGCTCTGGTCCTGAATAGCGTTGCGCACACCCAGCAAGGCCTGGCGCAGGTTGGCGCGGCTCATGCCTTCGGGGCGGTCGGGCCAGAGCATCTCTGCCAGGGTTTCACGGTTGACCGGGCGTTTGGCTTCCAGCGCCAGGTACGCCAAGAGGGCGCGCTCTTTATCCGTGCGAAATTTGCGCGCGATGGACTGGTTATCCAGGTTTACCTGGAAACCGCCCAGTAAGTAGATCGAAAGGCGAGCCGGTTTCATCCTTTTAGATACGGGTAAAGCTTAAAAATTGATAAGAGAAAAATTGAATATCACGCAAAATTCACACCAAATTCACGCCCATTTTACGATGGTGTCACAATGGTATCACACTGCTGGATAATAATAAACCTAAATCGGAAGATTTGAAACTATTTATTGGAAGGGCGACCATGAGAGAGACATCTGAGCATTACAAGTCATATCTGCTGCGCATCTGGAGGGACAACCTCGATGGTGAGTGGCGTGCGTCGCTGCAAGATGTGGTCACCTGCGAAAGCCGGAATTTTCCAACCATTCTTTCATTGTTTGAGTTCCTGGCGCTTGAAACCAGGTCTCGACCAACGACATTTAAGATCCACAATGGTGAGGTGTTTATGCAGCATACCTGAAAGAAAAGAAACAACTCCGAGTTCAGCAAGACATTATGTTTGTGTGCATTGGCTTACGCTGACTCTTAAGTGAATATGGGTTTGGGCGCGTAAGTCTGGTTGAATTAACAACAAAACTCGTTAGGAGGAAAATTATGAAATTGAAGAGATTAGGAACGATCCTGGTATTCGTCCTGGTTGCGACATCGCTGGTCACCAGCCTGGTCGCGGCTGAGGACGGTCTGATTTTCCGGCGCAATGTCACCAAGACGCCGGAAGCAGAAACTTCTCAGGCTGCGCTGTATATGATGGACTTCTATGTCCCAGCACAGGCTGCCAACGGCTTAGTAGGGCCTGTGGATAATTATGTTTTGGATGATGAAGACGGAACGATCGCTTATGAGGCACGCGACTATGCCAAACCGCTGGTTGCGGTGTACAACGATGATATCGGCATCCATGCTGGCGATGAGATCGCTATGAGGCCAACACTCATTGACGGCGCAATGTCCTACGGCGCATTCGATGCCTTTGCGGCTGTTTCGCTGGATGACGGCACTACCTGGAAGACGACCAACCTTTCCAATTCTAGCGATCTTTCATCGTTCACATTGAAGGATGGCGCGGCGTTCCCCGGTGATGTAAACCACGTAGTGGAGCAGGTTGCCGGCGACCAGATTTTTGTCGCCTGGTCCAGCCGCTACTGCGCTGGCGGTAACCCGCTGTATAAGCTGTCTGGCGAAGATAATCTGGCAGAGAATGTAGATTATCTTACTGATCTGGAAGAAACCTACGGCAAAGATGCACTATACCTGTACGATCTGTTTGGTGTAAACGGCAACCAGGGATCAGTGGATTACACTGACGAGGGCTTCCCCGAAGTCGGTGAAACCCCCTATAACTGCATCTGGGCCGCACGCGGCAAGCTGCTACCCGGCGATGACCCAGCTACGGCTGAGACTGAAGCCACCTATGTGATGTGGACTAAGGCTGAGCGCCTGACCTCCGGTACCCGCGATGCGAACCTGCCTGCAGTGGATTGTGTTATGGGCGCCGGCTGCATCCTGACCTGGCAAGAAGACCCCGAGGGCCTGCGCCCCGGTCAGGGTCTCGGCCCAGGTGAAGGCTGGTCTGGTGCAGTAGCGAATGCCCAGACGGATATCTGGTATTCGTATATCAGCTATGCTGACTTTGATCTTGTGTTTCCGGAGGAGGTAGCTGAAACAGAAGATGTACTTCCTGTTGGCGCCATCACGATGGCAGATTATGCACTGCTCACCGATGCCACCACGCCGAAACCGTATGTGCCGATGGCTATTCCAACCCGGTTGACAGATAATGCGAAATGCAAGCCAGCGGCTACCGAGCTCAATCCCAGCCCGCCGTACTGCTACATCGACTTTGACAGCATTGACGATATTGATCATACTAATGTCTCAACTCTGTTCGCTCTTGAGGCACCAGAGGCTGATTCTGATTACTGCGCATCCACGGTTTCATGGGAAACTCCAGGTGGTGGCTCGCAGGATGTTTGTGTCACTGACGATGGTCGCGTGCTCAACGGGCGAGTGGCTTCTACCCGTGTCCGCCTGAACCTGAAAGGGTATACCCCAGAGGGTGCAACAGATATTGATAGCGATGGTGTGGTGGAAAAAAGCGCCTGGATCATCATGGCGGCAGAAGAGACCAAGGCCCTGGGCGATATGCTGATTGATCCTTATGGGGCCCCCGCCGAAGATCCGCTCGATATCGGTAAGGATATGTGGTACTACTCCTTCGATATGTTCGATCATGCTCTGGTGGACCAGGGTGGTATTCTCAACCAGCCGTCGACCTGCAGCCCGTGGACCGTGGGTGCAACCTATGAATGCACCCCCTACGAGTTCTTCCCAGTGCAGATTGACCCGCTTAATGGTGGCGAGTTCTACCTGACCGAGATTGCCCGCCGTTTTTCCGTGACCACTAACTCGGTGGAAGCAGCAATGGCTTCTGAGAGTGGTCTCTCTGCCGCGCTGATCTTCAAACAGGGCATCATCAACCAGGGCGGTCCAGCGGATATCTTCCTGCGCCGCGTGGTCATCCCTGAAACCTTTGATCCTGCTGCGGACAATCCATACGCCTTCGAAAACATGGAATGCGATGATTGGAAATACACAGACGGCACCAATCCCAACTACTTGAAGGGCATCTGCTTGGATCCGGCGATTAACCTCTCTGGTACCACGATCGTGGAATGCGACGGCGGGACAGGCAATGACACCTGTGCCGATACCTTCCCGGTGGCAGATGACGGCAGCATTCCGGATGGCGGCGATTCATTCCCGAAGGTTCTGGAATGGCGGCAATGCTCGGATGGGACCGAGAGTTTTGATGGCTGTGAGGATGACGGAGACCTGGACGACCAATCCTGGGAGAACCCCTTCGATGTTGCCAAGGGTCACCGCGGTTTCCTGGACGGCGACTTTGTGATGATGATGTACGCCTGGGCGCCGAACTGGAAAGCAAACAGCGTGGGCAACGATCACTACAACCTGTATGTGCGCCGCTCTTTTGACGGCGGCTTGACTTGGACCACGACGCCTGCTGCTCTGGGTGGGATTGGTACCGAGGCAACGGAAAACTACTGTGTGAGCACGTCCTCTGATACTTGTGAAGGCACTTTATTTACCTATGGCGCCGGCGAATTTGAGCAGGGACGCAACGTATCGCAATTGATCGGTAATAAGGTCACCATCCTGGATCCACGCTACAGCCCCACGGGCGGTCTGAAGCTCTACCCGACCATCCGCACGGACTGGCTGGAAGCTCAGGATTTCTCGGGTTTCACACTGGATGATGCTCTGCCTTACGATGACGACCTGGCTCGCGATCCCTCCAAGTTCTTTATGATCTACGAGACCGGCGATAACACCACCGTAACCGAAGGTGAAGCCGTGCCGCTCGACCTGTTCTACAGCCGGGCGACCATCTACGGGGATGTCTGGGAGCTGGATCCGGATTACTATGACGAAGAGACCGGCGAGCTTTTGGAATACCGCTGGAATTGGGCGGAGCACAGCAGAGACGATCTCTCGGGCGAAGCCAGCATGCTGGTGAACCCGGGCGGCACCTTCATGTACGCCGTGTGGAACCAGTGGAAGGAAGAGATCAAGGTCACAGTCGATGAATACGGCCTCGAGCATGAAGAGGAGATCGTCTATGACAGCGATATGTGGTTCCGCCGCTTCATGTACGTGCCCGATGATGACACGAATGTGCTATCCTACGCTCCGAAAGCCTGGATCATCTACGTCAACGACTATGCCTTTAGCTGGACCACCGATGACGCCATCGAGATCTACGGCACCGCAGTCGACTTCGATGATGACGAGATCGTCGAATACGTCTGGACCTACTACGGGCCGGATGGAAAAGTGGAAGTCATTGGAGGAAACAGCAAGATGCTCCTGACCTCCGTAAAGAACCTGCCTGGCTGGGCGAAGACCCCCGGACAACCGGGTTGGGCGAAGTTCGGTTTCAAGGTCAAGGACTCTGACGGTCATTGGTCGAAAGAAGTCAAGGTGGAGGTTTTGCTTGCCGAAACCATCCGCAAAGTCTACAACCCAATGGTTCTCAAGTAAGTTTTGATCTGCTAAGCTCTACCCTCCCACGCCGTCATACCGGCGGCGTGGGAGATTTTTGAAAAATCTTGCTCGGGCGTGAAATTTAACAATACAGGATACTTAATGCGTTTCTTGAAATTTATTCTCCTTTTAACAATGCTCTGCCTTCCGCTAAGCTCAGCGCAGGGCAGCCCGGCTGTCGAGCCCGGTTTGCCGCTCCTTTGGTCCTGGACCAGCGACGGCAGCGAAACTGGTTCCCAGCACGGCTCAGCGGTGGGTATCAACGGCGATCTGAACGGCGACGGGTATGACGACCTGTTTGTCGGAGCTGCAAAAGTGAGCGATATTGCAGGTGATGTTGATCGCGCCGGCGCAGTTTATGTGTACCAGGGGAGCAATTTGGGTCTATCTGCCGGTGCAAGCTGGACGGAGTTCGGACCGCAAAAGGGGAGCGATTTCGGCGGCACTGCTGCCTGGGCGGGTGATGTGGATGGCGACGGCTGTGATGATCTCATAGTCGGCGCACAACAGTACAGCGACACCGAAAACAAGCTCACCAACATGGGCGCAGCGTACCTGTATTACGGCGCACCAGCTGGACTAGGTCCGGATCCGGGCTGGAGCTATTTCGGCTACCAGCAAGACGCCAAGTTCGGTGCATCTGTCAACAGCGCTGGCGATGTCAACGGCGATGGGTACACTGATGTCATCGTGGGCGCAAGCGGCTATACCTACAATACGCTTTCCAATGTGGGTGCAGCGTACGTGTTTCACGGCTCTGCCTCAGGCCTGCATATGATCCCGGATTGGCTGGTATACGGCGAACGGGCCACTGCGGCTTTTGGCAGCGCAGTCGCCGGGATCGGCGATATCAACGGCGACGGCTATGATGATGTGGCGGTCGGCGCGCTGGGCTGGGATACACCTTCGCTGTCAAATGTAGGAACTGTATTCGTTTACCTGGGCTCATCCAGCGGATTACAGCCGGTTTACAGCTGGAGCTATGAAGGCACCCTGGCTGAAGCTCGCCTGGGATCTTCTGTGGCAGGCGCCGGGGATGTTAATAACGACGGTTACGCTGACCTGCTGGTTGGTGCACCACGCTTTTGGTACGACGCCTTGTATGAAGGCGCAGCGTTTCTCTTCCTGGGCGGCAATTCCGGTTTATCTCTGGTTCCGGATTGGAGCTACAGCGGCGGGCAGATGTCGTCGTATTTCGGGCACAGCCTGTCGGCAGCCGGCGATCTCAACCAGGACGGTTTTGATGATGTCGTCATCGGCGCTTACCAGTACACCGACACCAACCAACAAGAAGGCCGTACTTTTGTCTTCTACGGAGCAACGGGTGGTCTGTTAGGCTTCCCCACCTGGTGGGGCGATGGCGAAAAAGCGGAAGCCACCTTTGGCTTTGCGGTCTCTGGAGGCGGCAACCTGAATAACGACGAGTACCTGGATTTGGCGGTGGGAGCGCCTCTTTACCGCCTGGCAGAAAATAATGTCGGGCGCGGTTTTGTCTACTACGGCGTCCCAGAGGCAGCGGATATGTATTTGAAGTTTGTTTATTTGCCGTTATTGATGAAATAGCCGCAAGGCTGGGAAAACAGGAATTATTTATAGTAGCATTATTGCATTTTTTGAAGGTTTAAAAGAACACAAAACCCTGACCAGGTTTGTAAGTGTGAGGAATATATGTGGCGCAAAATGAAAATCCCAAAATTATCAAAGTGGCAGATCGCAGCGATCCTGCTGATTTGTGCAGCGTCTGCGGGGATCACCGTATATGCCGTGCATGCCAGCAAAATCCTGATGCCGGGAGAGAGCTCAGCCATGGCGCCGAGGAATACCCCGATTAAGGGGTATGTCTCGCATGCAGAATTCGAATCCGAGTGCACCCACTGCCATGCGGCTATCCACTGTGTCACCGACACCAAGTGCCAGGACTGCCATGCGGATGTAGCCAAACAGCGTGCCGAACTGAGCGGTGTGCACGGAAAGTTGCCTGGCACCGAAAAGTGCCAGACCTGCCATCCGGAGCACCTGGGGCGCGAAGTGGTGATCACCGATTTCGCTTTCAACAACGTGGATCACGACCAGATGGCGGGTTTTAGCCTGGGTTCGCACAAGGTGGATTACCAGAACAACCCCATGACCTGCGAAAGCTGTCACAGCCAGGAGCGCTACTCGCATGAAACGCTGGACTGCCTGACCTGCCATGTTGAAAATGACCATGCCTATATGGCTGAACACGTGGATGTGTACGGCGTGGATTGCACCCGCTGCCACAACGGAAATAACCGCCTGGCGGACTTCAACCACGAAGAAGTGTATGTGCTGGATGGGGCGCACCAAAATGCGCAGTGCGCCGACTGCCACAGCCACCAGATGACCGCCGAAACCATCGAAGGCTGCTACTCCTGCCACGAAGATCCGCAGCTGCACGCCGGGCAATTCGGGCTAGACTGCACCCGTTGCCACAATACCACAGCCTGGCAGCCTGCGCTGCTGACCAAACACACCTTTATCCTGGATCACGGCGGGACGGAGATTTCCGAGTGCCATACCTGCCACACGGATACCTTTGCCGTCAAGACCTGCTACAACTGCCATGACCACCAGCCGGCGGATATCCAGCAGGTGCACCTGGCGGAAGGTATCACGGAGTATGAAAACTGCGCCCAGTGCCATCCCACCGGTAAAGCGGGTGAAGCCGCCGAGCTGGAGAGATTGTACGGGGATTTCTCTTTAATCCCGCAAACCCAGATGCAACCAAGCAAAGGAAGCTTATCTATAGAAAACCAACCCTTAGCCAGTGATACGACAGGAGTGCAAAAAAATACGATATTTCAAATCATAAATCCAACAGGTACAACGAATCAGGGCGCGCAAACACCCTAATTCTCCAAAAAATGAACAAAGAGTGTTCAGTGAAATTGAAAGGAGATGAGGAGGGCTTATGATAAAAAAGACGGTCATAACCAGTCTTGTACTTGCCCACCTGGCGTTGGTTCTCCTGGTGTGTGGGGTGATCTATTTGGAGCAGGTCTACCCATTCCACCCGGGGGATGTACTCTACAAGCTGCAGCATACCGGTGAGCAAGCGCGCCTGTCGTTGACGGGCGGGCGGACATCGCGCGCCGAGTATGCCATGGTATTGGCAGAGCGGCGGCTGGCCGACCTGGCGCAAGCCGGGACGGCTGTGAAAATCAAACAGGCGGTGGAAGCCTATGAAGGCGCGCTGAAAACGGCTGCCTTGGCATTGGACGAAGCGCCGCAAGGCGCACACACTGCGCTGTACCAGCGGCTGGACGGTTTGCTGGTACGCTCGGATGTGGTGGTGCAAACGCTGGGCTCGCAAATGAACCTGGTGGTGCTGCAGGAGTTGAACGCATTGCTTTCGACCTCGCGGCAGGCAGTGGATGCACGTGCGGTGCATTCTGTGCTAAACGGTGAAGTGGCTGCGGTGGCGGTGCCTTTTTTGAGCACGAACGTGAGCCACGGCAGCTTTGACCTGTTTGGCGGGCACTACGGCGTGGCCTGCCAGTCCTGCCACCAGGACGGTGCGTATAAGGGCACGGCGGATGACTGCAAATCCTGCCACCAGCCGGAAGCGTACCAGGTATACATGGCGGGGATTATCGGCAACGACATCACCGATTACCAATATGAGAAGAAATCCGCCAAACCATCGGGGATGTACCCGGATCACTATGCCGGGCAATGCTCGGACTGCCACACGGTGGACAGTTGGGATCCGGTCGCCTTTGACCACAAGGGCGTGTTTGAATGCATTTCTTGCCATGCCAGGGATATCCCCAGCTATAACAAAAATCTGATTGTCAATCAAAAGCATTACCCAGGGGACTGTATGCAGTGTCACTCGAGCTATGAAAGCTGGGAAGTGACAGAATACGGGCATGAGGGCGTGCAGGAATGCGAAACCTGCCACCAGCAAGAGAAGCCTGTGAACCATTACGAAGGCGCTTGCGTGGACTGCCACGTGGATATCCAGGATTGGAATGGCTACGTGTTTGACCATGCCAGCCGCAGCGATT
>CAZTMX010000122.1:0-8574 GCA_964614855.1 uncultured Anaerolineaceae bacterium
AAATCCTGGGGCTAAAACCGGGCAAACGCTGCCTGTGCATGGGAACGGTGGAAGGTGAGGCGGGGTTTACCAGGTTGGTCAAAAGGAAGATCTCCCGCATTGCTTCCCGCCACGGCGGCTTTTCCACCGGCGCTGGTCCATCGAGGTTATGGGAAAGGGACCGCTACACATCTTTCCTGATCGGTGAAGCGATCTCCGATTTTGATATCATTATGGATACGGTAGAGACGCCGGTCAAGTGGGATAACATCGACCATATCCACGATGAGGTGATGAAATACGCCCATTCCATCCCCGGCACGACTTGTTTCGGCCACATGTCTCATTTTTATCCATACGGCAGCAACCTGTACTTTATCTTTGGCGTGAAGGGCAGCCTGCAGGATTACATCGCTTACCGCACCGGACTGGTGGACGCCATGGTGAAGGCGGGCGGCTCACCCAGCCACCATCACGGTGTGGGCAAGCTGATGCACCAGTGGATCGAGAAATTCCTTGGCAGGGAGGAAATGGACGTGCTGCGTGCCTTGAAGCGGCACTTTGATCCAAACAATATCATGAACCCCGGCTACCAACTGGGATTGGACGTACCCGACGATCTGAAGAGGTGAGCCATGGCCGACAAGCTGCGTAGCAAAGATGACCTGATCCTGGTTTTCGATAGCGGAACGCAATCGGTTCGCTGCGGGTTATTCGATGTATCCGGTAATATGCTGGATTTTTTCAAACTACCGATCCAGCCCTATTTTTCCGACCAACCCGGTTTTGCTGAGCAGCACTGCGAGTACTTTTGGGATAAATTCTGCGAGGCGAGCAAGGAGCTGCTAGCGCGCAACCCGGCCCGCATCAGCAGCCTGGTTGCGGTTACCCTGACGACCCAGCGCGGAGTTTACATTAACCTGGATGCGGACGGTAAACCTCTGCGCCCGGCAATATCCTGGTTGGACCAGCGCCAGGCAGAACCGGTGCGCTTTGCGCCTGCCTGGCTGGAAGCGGCCCTCAAGATCAGCGGCAAGTACGCTGTGGTAGAGAAACTTTACCGCAAGGGCTTTTCAAACTGGATCATCCAACACCAGCCGGATATCTGGCAGAAAACCCACAAGTATGTGCTGCTATCCGGGTTTTACCACCATAAGTTGACCGGCAACTATATGGAATCGATGGGCACGAATTTTGGCTATTTGCCGATCGACCGCAAGACATTCGCCTGGGCAAAGAAGAGCGATATCATCTGGTACCTGTTCCCGATTGAAAAGGAAAAGCTCCCTGACATTGCCAGGCAAGGAGATACTATCGGGAGGATCACCAGGCAAGCCGCACTCGACACAGGCATCCCAGAAGGTCTGCCGCTGATCGCAGCTGCCTGTGATAAATCCTGCGAAGTGCTGGGAGCGGGGATCCTGGAAAGCAGCACCGGTTATTTAAGCTTCGGCACCTGCGCCACTGTCAATACGGTGACAACAAAATCAATCGACCTGCTCCCTTACCTGCCGCCTTACCCGGGAGCGGTTCCAGGTACCTACTGCACCGAAATCCCTATCGATCGCGGTTTCTGGATGGTCAGCTGGTTCAAGGATGAATTCGGTTTACAGGAAAGACAGGATGCGCAGAAGAAAGGCCTCCCAGCGGAAACGCTGTTCGACGAGATGATCCGCCATGTGCCCCCCGGTAGCAACGGGCTTGTGCTGCAGCCGTACTGGAGCCCTGACCGGGTTTACTGCGATGAGTACGGCAAAGGCTCAGTCATCGGGTTCTCGGATGCGCATACACGCGCCCATCTTTACCGTGCGATCCTGGAAGGGCTGGTTTTTGCGCTGAAAGACGGCGCCAGGATCACAACCGGCAAGCTCAAGCAACCCTTCACCAAATTGCGCGTCTCGGGCGGCGGGGCCCAAAGCTCAATCGCAGTGCAGATCG
Organism: uncultured Anaerolineaceae bacterium; assembly: GCA_964614855.1. Taxonomy (GTDB): domain Bacteria; phylum Chloroflexota; class Anaerolineae; order Anaerolineales; family UBA4823; genus CAWJHE01. The sequence goes on from CAZTMX010000122.1 coordinate 1,918, forward strand.
CAGCGGATGTGTTTGACCTGGCGGTGGAATGCCCGAGCGTCTCTGAAACCAGCGCTCTCGGCGCAGCGATCATCGCCGCAGTAGGGCTGGGCTACTACCCCGATTATGCATCTGCAGTGGGTGGGATGACCCGCTTGCGAGCTACCGTGCAGCCTGTGACGGTGAACCGCGACCTGTATGCCCGCATCTATGAGGAGATCTACCGCAAGCAATACCGCCGTCTGCGCCCGCTTTATAAGGCGATGGCTGGGATTGCTGCGGACTACCCGGAAAAGATGAAACCGCCTGCTGCTTGAGATGATCAACCGGCCTGTCAGCGAAGTGCTCATTAAGCCAGCCGGTCCAGATTGCAACCTGGACTGCAGCTACGTGCAGCGTATAAGCAATTCTTCCCACACGCAGATGCTCGTTTGAAAACCCTGGTTGATAATTGGAAAAGGAACACAGATAATGAGAAGATTCATTGAGCACGACCGCGATAATTTCTTTGACATCATCATAATCGGCGGCGGGATCAGCGGGGCAGCGGTGGCGTATGAAGCCGCCTCGCAAGGGTACTCCGTGGCGTTGGTGGAGAAGGGCGATTTCGGCGCTGCCACCTCCTCTGCCACCTCGAAGCTCATTCACGGCGGCATGCGCTACCTGGCAAATTTTGAATTTGGCTTGGTGCGCGAATCGCTAAAAGAACGCAAGACGCTCGAAAATATTGCGCCTAACCTGGTCTATCCATTGCAGTTTCTGATACCCACTTACAAATCGTTCGCTCGCAGCAAATGGCTGCTCGAGCCAGGTATGCTTCTTTACGACCTGCTCTCCTACGACAAGGCCTTCACCTGGGATCGCAGCAAAAAACTTCCCCTGCACCGCTCGTTATCCCGGCAAAAGACGCTGGAACTTGAACCGGTTGTGAAAGCCGCTGGGCTGACCGGCGCAATCCTCTATTACGACTGTGCCAGCCTGATGCCGGAGCGGCTGACCCTGGCATTTGTCAAGTCGGCAGTGAAGCACGGCGCACAGGTGGCTAACTATGCCAAAGTGGAGGATTTTGTGCGCCAATCCGGCCGGATCGGCGGGGTGGTCGTGCGAGATCAGATGAGTGGCAAAATTGTCACGCTGCGCGGCCGTTTGACGGTCAATTGCGCTGGTCCCTGGGCGGATCTGGTGTTGGGGGTGGCGCGCGGTGATCCCGGCACGCAGCAGATCCGCAGATCGGAAGGCATTCATATCATCACCCGCAAACTGACGCATCACGGCGCGGTCAGCGCCGTGACACCTTCTGGCAGGCCCTGCAACCTGATCCCCTGGCGCGGCCATACCTTGATTGGCACAACGGACCGCCAATATATTGGTGATCCAGATGCCTACTGTGTGAGGCGCGAAAAGATCGAAGACTACCTGGCGGAGGTCAATGCGGCGTTCGGAAAGGAAAACCTGATCCGCTATTCGGACATTGTCCACGTATACGGCGGTCTGCGCCCCCTGATTGATGACCAGACGGAAGATGTGTACAAGACATCCCGCAAGTATGAGATATTCGACCACGAGCAGGACGGTATGCCCGGTCTGATCACCGTAGAGGGCGGCAAGTACACCACCAGTCGCAACCTGGCTGAGAATGTGCTGAAAGTGGTCAACCCGAAATTCGAGCGCAGATCGAAATCTATCAGCGCGCGACAGCATTTAGCTGGCTGCGAGATCAGCGACCTGGAAGCCTTTATGGCAGATGCAAAATCGCAGTACCCTGATTTTCCAGCGCAGAGTGTGGATTTCTTGGCGCGCCTGTATGGGACAGAGCTCCCGCAAGTCATGGAAATAGCCCGCAGTGATCCTGCATACACCTCCAGGTTGGATGGAGACGGTGAAATGCTGGCGCAGGTTGTGTATGCCATCCGGGAAGAAATGGCGCTGACGCTCAAGGATATCCTCTTGTGCCGCACAGGGATCGGTTCGCTGGGTCACCCGGGAGAGGAGACTTTGCAGAAGGTGGCGCAGGTCGCCGCACGGGAATTAGGGTGGGAGGGGGCTCGTGTGGAGCGGGAGTTAGAATCGGTGGAGCGCGTCCTTACGATCCCGAAATAGGGTTGGTGCGTTGGGCTTTTCGAAAGAGAAATCCTGACGGTTAATCACACTAAAAGATTGCGCATAGATAATTGTTGGTTATTTCGAAATATCTTGCACCGGTAAAACCTGGAAATTGCCTTCTTTGAACTCATTAATCAAATCTACATCTTCAGGAAATGCCATCTCCGGCAGCGGCTGGGTAAGGGAGAACCAGCGCAGTTCTCCCATGTCATCACCGGGCTGTAAGATCCCAGCTGTGCTGTGCGCCAGGAGATATACATTCAGGAAGCGTTGGGACGGTGGAAAGAAAGAGTCGGTTATTTTCAGGATACCGTCGATCTCGATCTCCAAACCGGTTTCCTCCAGGGCTTCGCGGCGGGCGGTGCTTAAAAAATCTTCGTTAATTTCGATATAACCGCTTGGCGTAGCCCACAGCTCTCTATTGTGAGAGGCTGGACGTTTTCCCAGCAGGATGCGCTCGCCATCGACGATCAGCAAGCTAACGGTGGGTGCAGGATTTCTATAATGGATGAAACCGCAGTTTATGCAGGTTTTTCTTGCCTGGTGACCCAGTATTTTCAGAGTGAGTGTTTTCCCACACAGTGGACAGTACTGGTATGGATCGGGCTCCATATCGCTCGTTTGACCTGCATGCCAGTAAACCAGGCGTATAGAACGCATGCCTGGACGCTCCTTTCAGATACGAAACTCGTTATCCATCGACTGGTGCGGATGCGCACTTGAGCGCAGCATATTGCGCCGCGCCGATCACACCAGCCTGGTTGCGGTAGAACGCCGGGCGCAGGCTGGCGCGCGTGTGCAGTAGCAGGCGGAACTGCTCGAAATCGGCGCTGATCCCACCGCCCAGCACCAGGTGATCTGGCGCCAGGTAGAGCTCCAGCAGCTCCAGGTATTCCTGGAAGCGGCTGCACCAGGCTTCCAGCGACAGGTTTTCCCTGGTTTTGATCGACGGCGCTGCATATTGCTCCGCTTCCATGCTGTACATCTGAAACAGCCCCATCTCCGTGTTTGGGTGTAAATGCCCGTCGACAAAGATACCCGAGCCGATGCCGGTACCCAGGGTGAGTACGATGGTCACCCCGCGCCGCAGCTCTTCAGCGCCGGGGCGGTGGATCTCCGCCAGCCCTGCGGCGTCGGCGTCGTTTATGGCGAAACGCGGGATGCTGGGAGCGAACAGGCGGTCACTCAGAAAGACCTGGCGCCAGACCTCGTCCAGCTGGTAGCGGAACTCGATCACCATGTTGTTGATCACTACGCGCGGGAAACCGGCGCCCACGCAATCGTAGGGTGGTAAATCGGGCAGCACACCTTGTAGCGCCTGGGCGTATTCCTCAGGGGAGGAGGAGAACGGGAGGCTCACCTGGTCGAAGTGCGTCACCAGGGGTGTCTCGCCCGGGTGGACCAGGCCGTATTTAATAGATGAGCCGCCGATGTCAATGCCGAGGATGTTCATGGTGCTTTTACGTGTTTCCGTTTCCTTAGGTGGCGCTATGAATTACAGCGACTTCTTGCCTTAATCTCTCTAGTCCACCTCTTCATGATACTTGAACGAAACCTTGATTTTCGCCCGGTACGTGGCGACTTTGCCGCCATCCAGCAGCATATCAAGCTCGACAACTTCTGCTTTGCGCAGATCGTGCAGCGATTTTGCCGCTGTTTCTACCGCCGTGGCAGCAGCTTTTTCCCATGATTCCGTGCTGGTTCCAATCAGTTCGATGACCTTATACACACTCTCGCTCATATTTACCTCCTGGTGTAGAATTTTTGGGAGTGGATGGGCTTTTGGATACTATATTATAATTCATTCGTTGACCTCTATCGCCATGTCGCCCTGGCCTGGAGATAATGAGGCAACGCATACCGGGGATATGTCAGCACGATTTGGTTATTTTCGTGCCGGGAGAGATAGAGGCAGGATGAGCAAAATGCCTGGTGAAAAGCATGCAGTTTCACGCGTAACCAGAAGTAAAGCCCAAGCAAAAGAAAGCTACGACAGGCTCAGCCCTATCTATGATTTGCTTGCAGGTAATTTTGAGGATAAGCATAGAAACGGCGCTTTAAAACGGTTGAACATCCTGAAAGGCGAAACCGTTCTCGAGATTGGTTTTGGTACCGGTCGCAGTTTGAAGCAACTGGCTGAAGCGGTGGGGGAGAACGGCAAGGTCTATGGCATAGATATTTCCTCCGGGATGCTTGCTGCCAGCAGGCGGCGACTTCAGAAGGCAGGGCTGTGGGATAGCGTTGAATTAACCTGTGATGATGCGCTGCAAATGCCGTATGCAGATAGCCAGTTTGACGCTGTTTTCTTGAGCTTTGTGCTGGAGCTATTCGATACGCCCGAAATTCCACAACTGCTGGCTGAGATACTGCGTGTTTTACGCCCCAAGGGTAGGCTGTGTGTCGTCAGCATGTCCAAGGAAGGTGGGTTTGCGCCATTTGTGAAATTGTACGAATGGTTCCACCAGGTTTTTCCGCATTTCGCCGACTGCAGACCCATTTATGTAAGGCAATCCATACAAGATGCCGGTTTTGAGGTGCAGTTCCATGAACAGCTCAATCTAATGGGACTGCCAGGAGAGTTAGTGATTGGTATAAAGAAAATAGTATAGCAATGCGAGTTTTTGCCTTGGGGCAGAAACCGTCGAACCAGCTCGCTCGCGTTGTCAGGCCGCCGAGGCGCAATTGCAGGGGGTTTTACCGGGATTCGCTGTGCTGCGCCAATCGGAAAATGAAACCGGTGGTACAATTGGCGCTCGGAGGGCTTGATCACCATGAACAACAACCACAAAGCTCCGGGCGAAATTGCCCTGGTTTTCGATCTCGGCAATGTGCTGCTCACCTGGGACCCGCTGCTGCTGTACGGCAGGTTTTTCGACGGTGATCTGGCACAGGCGCAGCGCTTTTTGGATGAAATCGGTTTTCACGCCTGGAACCTGAAACAGGATGCCGGGCGACCTTTCGCACAGGCGGTAGATGAGCTATGTGCTCAGTACCCGCAGCACTGCGAGCTGATCCGGGCTTATGATACACATTGGGTTGAGTCGCTGGGCGGATCCATCGAGCCGGTGGTTGAAATCGTAGAAAAATTGCACCAGCAGGGACATGAATTGTATGCCCTGAGCAACTGGTCGGCAGAGAAATTCTACCTGGTGCGGCACCAGTTCCCCTTTATGTCGCTATTTAAGGACATCGTGCTCTCGGGCGAAGTCGGGTTGCTCAAACCGGACCGGCGCATCTTTGAAATCCTGGTCGAGCGCACCGGACGGCCTGCCGGCGAGTGCCTGTTTATCGACGATGCGCCTGCTAACGTACAGGCTGCACAGCAACTGGGTATGCAAGCCATCCAGTATGTGGGTCCGCAGGAGCTTGTCTCGGCTTTAGGCGAGCATGGTATCGGGCTCTAGCGCCCCAACAATTCACAAACTGGATTAAAATCCGGCGCCCTCAAACCGCTTGAAAACAAGGGTCTGAGGGCGTTTCGATTATTACAGATATCTGCTCTTAATTGCAGTTGATGGACGAATTGAGCGGGAAGAACATCCCAAGCGGATTTGCCTGCCAGAGCCAGACATGGAAGTCGTAGTGCGGGGGCTGCCCGGGTTCGTGGGCGTCCATTGGTCCGTCGAAATTGCGTTCAAAAAGCACTGGCGCAGGAGGCGGGACAGCGGGGATCGGGGCATCAGGGGCGCCGATAGGCAGGAAGTATTCAACCCCTACCAGCCTGAGCTTTCCGTAGACCTGGGCGTACAGCAAAACTTCAGGTTGTTCCAAAACAATCGCTGGATCCATGATCAAGGCGGGGTTGACATAGTGGTACCCCATGGCGCCGACGCCTGGCTCAGCTACGCAGGTCTCAGTGGGGAGATAGCCGGCTGCGATCGCCTTTTCTACATCGTGGAAACCGACTGTCGCCCGGCGGACTGCAGAAATATCCTTCATCACCGAATCCGATAGCTTGGTTGTCCCTGCCGCCCAACCAGCCTGCCAGTCTTTTGCACTGGTTGTGGGGTATGCGATACCCATTGCCGTCCAGCGTGCTGCGTCAGTTTCCAAGGCTTGTGCATCGCCGCCTGCAGCGATCGCTGCTGCAGAGAGGTGGTTTGCTAAACCTGTATAACGAGCAGCCGTCGCTTCCCAGCTTTTTTGAAGCTCAGGGGCTGGTGAGTACAGGTATGTGGCATGCACGGAAATAAGAACTCTCCCCACTTCTGCCTGTTTTGCCGCCAGTGCGGTTGAAGCAGGAGAGGATACGGCTATCAGTGTAACTGCGATGAGCGCCAGGGTTACTATCGATCTCACCTTGTTGTGCAAACTCTTTTGGTACATTTTTCCTCCGTAAGCCGGTTGAACTGGTGCTTCGAAAGCGCCCCGGCATTTGACTGGGTTGACTATAGCATTGATTGGCTTACCAATAATGACAAATAATACCAATATACTCCAAATATAAAATTTTATGGTATGCTATTGCTCTCGAACCTGATTGGCTTGATTAATCAAGGCGGTTTAGATGAATGACAAAATCCATACGAATTCCCTGGAAAAATTTCAAACTTTTGGCGATTTCTTGCGTTATTT
>CAZTMX010000123.1:0-1720 GCA_964614855.1 uncultured Anaerolineaceae bacterium
GGTCCATCACTGCACCGGGGGTTTGTAAGATCAACAGGAATTCAGCTTGCTCATCAAATGGGTTGCGCCAAAGGTGCGGAAAACCGGCTTCAAAGAGCAGAAAATCGCCTTGCTCCACAAGGTACACGGTGCCGTCAATCAGGTATTCAAATTTACCCTGCAAGCAGTAGACGACTTCATGACCGGTATGGATGACCTGGCGCTCTCCGCTGCTGGTGTGTGGCGACAGCTTTACCAAAAAAGGCTCAATCTCCTGGGATTGGATGCGGCTGCCGATGCTTTCGATATGCACACCCTGGCTTTCCATGGCTGTTCTATCGGCGGGTTTTACATGCAGGATCTTCTGCTCCGATTCTTCTTCGAAGAAAAAGCTGATGCGCACACGCAGTGCACCCGCCAGGGTTTGCAGAGTGGAAATACTGGGGGAAATTTCATCCCTTTCGATCAGGCTGATTGAATTTGGCGAGATGCCGGCTAATTGCGCCAATGACCGCTGCGATAAATTTCTCTCGGAGCGCAGGCTGCGCAGTCTGTCACCCACTGTTCGCTGTGCTTTCATTTGATGATCTCCTGGTAATGTTTGACATTCACTGTGAATATCATACCAAAACACAGGAAAACACACAATATTTTGGTATTAATTGATTTTTTCTGTCCCAGGAGTAAGAATTGACGCAAGATCTTATCAATATTTAGGCCATTTCACACAATTAAATGTATCATAATATCCTTATTTACGTTATAATACACAATATTATAGTTATCCTTACGGGGTTTCCTCATGTGGGATAACAAACCCGAGTTTGGATCCACCATTGATACTTTTCGTTTCAGGAGGCTTGCATGCAACGAAAAAACCTGGTTCGCCTTCTCGCCGCAGCTTGCGCACTAGTGCTGGTATTTTCTACCGCCTGGCTGATAACAGCCGGCCCAGCCAGCGCCCAATGCGGTTCACAGGCATCATCCTGTAAAAACTGTCACGAGGTACAGGGACAAATGCCGGTCAACAGCGACGGCACCGCATGGCACACCGCCCATGCCTTCGGCGATTTTTGCCATATCTGCCACGCCGGCAACAACCAGGCCATGGATATCAACCTGGCACACACGGGCATGGTCCCGCCGCTGTCGGATATCAAAGCCGGCTGTTTACAGTGCCATCCGACCGATTACGAAGCGCTGGCACAAGGGTATGCGGATACTTTGGGGGTTGAAATCGGCGCAGTCAGCGCCCCTATAGCAAGTGCTCCGAGCAGCGATGCCGCAGCCCAGCCTGAGGGCTCAGGCAGCACCGTTGCGCCAGTCAGCACAGCAAACCTGCCTGCGCTGGGAGGCTCGACCGAGCTGGCGGTGAACGATCCAAACCTGGTAGATTTTGCGGCGCGTTATGATGAGATCGTGCTGGGCAAAAAGCCGGTAAACATGGGCAATGCCATCCTGATAGGGCTCATCGGGCTGGTGCTGGTGGGCGGGGGTGGTTTTGTGATCAAGAACGAGGACTGGCTGGATATTTCTGCGCTTCGTAGCGAAAAAGTTGAAGGCCACCATTCACAAGACATCGTTTCGATGCTGCCCGATCTGGAAAAAATCGATCCAAAGAACCGGAAAAAATTGGCGGAGGCGGTTTCTAACCCCGTTCAACTGGAAAAGGCTCTTAAGTTGTTTGACATCCTCAGTGAAGAACAAAAAACACAGGAAGGACCACGATGAAAAGCTTGCT
>CAZTMX010000123.1:1820-8561 GCA_964614855.1 uncultured Anaerolineaceae bacterium
GACATCCTCAGTGAAGAACAAAAAACACAGGAAGGACCACGATGAAAAGCTTGCTAAATTACCTGCGCAAAGAACTCTGGTCTCCATACATTGCCGGCGCCTTGCTGGGCGTGGTGGGCGTTCTGGCGGTCTGGTTAAGCGACAGCCTGCTGGGCGCATCCGGCGCCTTTGAAAATATCGCCGGTGCGATCGGCAAGCTGGTGGCTCCCGACCTCTTCAACAATATGTACTTCACCTACATCATGCCTCTCGATCCAACCTACGGCATCACCTACGGGGTGATGATGCTGATCGGGTTGTTCATTGGCGGGTTTGCCGGGGCAGCCAGCAGCAAAACCCTTTTATGGGGCAAGAAAGGCGCCGCCAACCCGGACAGCCAGTGGAAGCGTATCTTTGGACCGCAGACCTGGAAACGTTGGGTGTTGGCTTTTGTTGGCGCGATTATCCTGGAATATGCCGCCGGGATCGCTGGGGGCTGTACCAGCGGGTTGGCCATCTCAGGCGGGATGCTGCTCGCCCCGGCCGCATTTCTTTTTATCATGGGAATGTTTATCTCAGGCATCGCCACTGCGCTGCTTGTCTACCGCAGGAGGTACTAAATGACAAACCTCATTATTGCACTGGTGTTGGGCTTTTTCTTTGGGTTCCTGCTGAATAAAGCCGGGCTGACCAGGTATTCCAAGATTGTCAATGTCTTCCGCTTCACCGATATGGCAGTGTTGCAGTTTATGATGACCGCCCTGGTGGTCGCCATGATCGGGCTGTACAGTCTGAAAGCGCTGGGGGTGGTGCAGTTTCCCAATATCCCAGCCACATATATCGCCGGAAACCTGATCGGCGGGCTGATCTTCGGCGTCGGGATGGCTTTGACCGGTTACTGACCAGGTACCTGCGCCGCCGGCGGCGGCGAGGGCAAGCTCGATTATTTGATCCCCGGGTTTCTTGGGTTTACTGTTGGTGCAGTACTTTTTGGTTTGACCTACCAGCTGGTTTTTCCGCCAATTTCGGCAATCGCCAACTACGGCAACGTGGTCATTCCAGATTTGTGGAATGTCAGTCCATTTCTTTTCATCACCTTATTTACACTAATCGCGCTTTTTCTTTTCTACCTGATCGACCGGGCTGGTCTTCAACGCAAGGAAAAAATCAGCGAAATGGGAGATAGCGATGATAAAAACGCTGTCTAGACGCGATACGCTAAAATTCGGTGCAGCCTCCGCCGCGGCGCTGGCAGCGGGCCAATTTGTCCCGCCCCAGGTCGCCCAGGCTGCCCGCCAAAACGGTTTACTGAACGCCGATGGCGACGGCTACATTCCCAGCATGTGCGAAATGTGCGTCTGGCGCTGCGGTTTGATCGCCCGCGTGAAAAATGGGCGCGTGGTAAAGCTGGACGGCAACCCCGAACACCCGCATTCCAAAGGCAGGCTGTGCACACGCGGCCAATCCGGGCTGATGAACACCTACGACCCGGACCGCGTGCTGACACCCCTGATCCGCGTGGGCCAGCGCGGCGAAGGAAAATTCCGCAAAGCTTCCTGGGATGAAGCGCTGGACCTGACCGCCGGGTACATGCTGGCAATCAAAGAAAAATACGGCGCTGAAGCCATGGTGTTTTCATCCACACATAACCTGAGCCAGGTGCAGTTCGAAAATTTGCTTTACGCTTTTGGCTCGCCCAACTACGGCACGCAGCGCAGCCTGTGTTTCAATGCCATGATCGATGCATTCTTACTGACCTACGGCATCGAAGAACCTGAGCGCAATTATGAAGACGTTGAATATATCCTGATGGTGGGACGCAACATGATGGAGGCCATCTCCACATCGGAGACCAACGATCTGGCGCAGGCGCTCGATCGTGGGGCAAAATTGATCTACCTGGACCCCCGTTTCACCAAGACCGCAGCCAAGGCGACCGAGTGGATCCCCATCCGCCCTGGAACAGACTCTGCCTTTTTACTGGCGATGATCCATGAGATCATCCAGGGTGATCTGTGCGATCATGAGTTTATGCTCAAAAATGCCGTCGGGTGCGAAGGTATTCGTGAAGCCATGCAGGAGTACACACCTGAATGGGCTGAAAAGATCACCGGTGTGCCTGCCAGCACCATCGCACGCATTGCCAAGGAATTTGGTGAAGCCAAACACAACGCCCTGGTACATCCTGGTTGGCGCACCTCGAATTTTGTCAATTCCTTCCAGGCAGAGCGTGCCATTGCCACCTTGAATGCCTTGAGCGGGAATGTGCTCACCCCGGGTGGTTGTCTGGTCACCGAAGTGGCAGCCGAAGGAGCTGGGCTGGGTGCACCACCGCAACCGGCTTACCCGCGCGTCTCCGCACTGCGATTGGACGGTGTGCCGTGGAAGTATCCCCTGGTACCGCTCAAACTGGGCGTCTTCCAGGAGCTGCGCGACGCCATCCTCACCGGCGAGCCTTACCAGGCGCACGGTTGGTTTATCTCCAGGCAAAATCCGATCCAGGCGCTGCCCGACCGTAACAAGACACTGGAAGCCTTTGGCAAGATGGATTTTATTGCCACGGTAGATATCATCATGAACGACACCGCCTGGTTCTCGGATGTGGTGCTGCCCGAAGCCTCCTATCTCGAACGCTACGACCCGCTGTTGACTTTGAAAGGCAAAGCCTACATACGCCAGCCGGTGATCGAGCCGCAAGGCGAAGCAAAATCCGCCCTGTGGATTTACAAACAACTTGGAGAACGCCTGGGGCTGGGGGATTACTTCCAATACGCGGACGATGAAGACTACGTCCGGCAGCAGCTGGCGCCGCTGGGCGCAAGCCTGGAATCGGTAAAATTCAAAGGCTATGCTGAGCTGCCGCACCAGGAAGAAAGCGAAGATATCACCTTTAATACCCCATCGGGCAAGATCGAGTTGTACTCCGAGACACTGGCCAAAGCTGGTTTCTCCCCCTGGCCAACCTGGGAAGAGCCGCCGCAACCTGCGCCGGGGAAGTTTTACCTGCTCACCGGAAAAGTAGCGCAGCACACCCAGTTTGCCACGCAGAACAACCAGCTGCTGCACAAATATTCCACCGAGCCGCGCTTGTGGATCAACCATGATGTCGCCGCCTCGATGGGGATAGCGGACGGCGACTGGGTGGAGGTTGCATCCGAAGTGGGCAAGGCAAATACACCGGTCTTTGTGACCAAGGGTATCCGTCCGGATTGTGTGTACCTGACACCCGGATATGGACATCTTTCCAAAGGATTGACTACGGCCTTTGGCTTGGGGGTGAGCGATTCCGTGCTGCATGTCACTTACACCGACCCGATCAGCGGCGGACAGGCGCTCAGCCAGACCTTTGTATCGGTCAATAAACTCAGCGGGGTAAACCCCGTGCCAAAGCGAAAACCGCTTTACTCCGGAGAGTAAACGATGATAAGAGAGCAAACCTACGGTTTCTTGATCGATGTTTCCCGCTGTATTGACTGCCGGGCGTGCCTGGTAGCGTGCAGTGTTGAAAACCAGGTGCCCATGGAAAATACCCGTATCTGGATAAAAGACAGCGGGGTGCAGGGTGATTTCCCAAATTTATACCAGTACACTGCGCCTTTCCATTGTATGCACTGCGTTGACCCATCCTGTGTGTCTGCCTGTACGGTAGGCGCGTTGCAGCAAGATGATGACGGCGTGGTGATTTATGATGCCGACCGCTGTATCGGCTGCCGATACTGCATGTATGCCTGCCCGTTTGAAGTGCCCAATTTTCAATGGGACAAGCGGCTGGCGCTGATTGTAAAATGCGATTTCTGCATTGCCCGCCTGGCGGAAAACCAGAAACCCGCCTGCGCAGCCACCTGCCCCACCCTGGCGATCCAATTCGGTAAAAAAGATGAGATGCTGCAGCTGGCACACCAGCGCATCCAGGAGAATCCCGGGCGATATATCGAGCATGTGTATGGGGAAATTGAAAACGGCGGCACTGCTACCTTCTATATCAGCCCAGTAGACTATGATCAGCTTGGTTTTCCAACCTCCGAGCGCACCGAATCACCAGCCCACTTCAACCGGCTGGTGACGCACGGCACACCCGCGGTAGCAGCAGGCGTAGCCATTGCCATGTCTGGAGCTTACCTGGCGATCAAACGCCAGTCCAAAGACAATGCAGCCGCCGGTTACACACATTCCGATCACTCAGAAAGCGAGGAGGTATAAGCCATGCTGGTGAAATTGATCAACGAAATTCGCAGGCTCCCCCGCTTTACCCTGCCGCTGGGATTCCTGGCAGCAGCTGGCATTGGTGTAGGATTTTATCGTCTATATGCCGGTCTGGGCGCCACCACCAATATGAGCAAAGTCTTCCCCTGGGGCATCTGGATCAGCTTTGACCTGACCACCGTAGCGCTTTCGGGCGGCGCGTTCACATTGGCTGCCCTGGTATATGTCTTTCACATGCACGATCTGCACCCGGCGACGCGCCCGACGGTCCTGTTTGGCTTGTTAGGCTATGCATCGGTGCTGGTTATATTGTTTTTCGACTTGGGGCGTTGGGATCGTTTCTGGCATTTCCTGGTGTACCCCAACCTGAACTCCGCCCTGTTCGAAGTGAGCTGGTGTATCGCCATCTACTCTGTGATCCTGATCTATGAATTCAGCCCGGTCATCGTGGAACGCTTTGGCAACAACCGCTTGCTGGACTTGATCAAGAAATTTACCATCCCAATGGTAATCGGCGGGGTAACACTCTCATCGATGCACCAATCCTCCCTGGGCACCCTGTTCATTGTTATGTCGCCGCGCCTGCACCCGCTTTGGTATTCAATGCTGCTGCCGGTGTTTTTCCTGATCTCGTCCATCCCCGCTGGCATCTCGCTCATTTTGATGGGCTCCTATGTTAGCCAATTTCTGTTCGGTCATTCGCTAAGCGCCAGGGTGGTGGAAAAGCTGTGCTGGTTGGCTCCCTGGTTCCTGGGTGGATACATGGCACTCAAGCTGGGTGAGCTGCTGGTGGTGGAAGAACTGGACCTGCTTTTCAGCAGCGGTATCTACAGCTTGCTCTTTTGGGCAGAGCTGGTCATCGGGGTGATCCTGCCAATTATCCTGTTCTCGATCGAGAAAATTCGCTGGAGCAAGCACGGCTCCTTTATTGGTGCGCTGCTGATTGCAGCCGGCATCGTATTGAACCGTTTTAACGCCACCTGGTTTGCCATCAAACCCTTGGACGGCGTGCTTTATACACCATCCTGGATGGAGCTGGCTGTGCTGGTGGGTGTTTTCTCAGGCGTTTTACTGGTCTTCACCCTGATCTCGTTTTATTTTCCAGTATTTGTTGAAACGATCAAAACAAATCCGGCTCAGGAAATTACAAGTTGAGCTAAAAAGAGGTAGAAATGAATGCATCAACAGACATCTTTGATTTACAAGCAGAGCTCTGCCAATCGCTGGGGCATGCCTTGCGGCTGCGCATCATCCATTCACTGGTCGAAAGCCCAAAATCGGTGAATGAAATCTCCAAAATCGTCAGCGCTTCGCAGCCGGTTGTCTCGCGCCACCTGGCGATCTTACGCTCCGCCGGCATCCTGTTCTCTCAGCGCAAAGGGCAGGAAGTGTATTATGAGATCGCCAACCCGAAGGTAGTGGCGGTATGCGAGATGATGCGTAATATCCTGGCAGAGCGTGATGCACAGCAGAAAGAGCTGATCGACCGCATCCAATACTAATTCAGATGGAAGAACATGGACACACCAACCCTGATACCCGAAGTAGACGAGTACACGGCTGAGGAAACCTGCGCATTGTGCAGCAGTGCGATCAGTAAACGATTGCGCCAGCTGCGCCAGGATCAAGGATTAAGCATCCGCAATCTGGCAAACCGATCCGGAGTGAGCGTCAACACACTCAGCTTAATTGAGAACGAAAGGACATCTCCCAGCGTAAATACGCTGGTGCTGCTGGCGCGCGGTTTAGGGGTTCCGCTGGTCACCTTCTTCACAGATGATGAAGAAGAATACAACCTGGTTTACCAACAAAGCGGGAAAAGGGAGCTGATCAACTTCAAACATTGCACGGTTGAAAAATTAGGTGAAGGGCTGCTGCCGTTGGGTGCAGAACCCATCCTGGTGACGCTAAAACCAGGTCAAAAAGGCGGCGAATTGATCAGTCACAACGGGCGGGAATTTATTTTCTGCCTGGAAGGTGTGACATCCTGCAGCGCGGCAGGGAGAGTATTCCAGCTATGTCCAGGCGACAGTTTGCTCTTTGACGCCACAGTGCCTCACTGCTGGTGGAATGCTCATGCTGAGCCTTCCAGGTTATTGGTCATATTTTGCCCAATGGAAGGCAGTGATCTCCCTGCAGAGCATCACCTGTCAAGATAACTTGGTGGTAAGATTGGGGCATGACACTCACCTCACAATCTCCCCACGCCCGCGCCGGCGACCTGGCGCAGCTGGTTAGCCCAACCAACAAGATTTTTATCATCCGCCTCATCCCCGGGGTCAAACTAGAGACGCACCGCGGGATCCTTTACCACAACGATATCATTGGCCAACCCTGGGGCAGCGAGATCTTTACCCACAAAGGCAGTTCCTATTACCTGCTCCAACCCTCGCTCAGCGATATTTTAAAAGAAATCAAACGCAACACCCAGATCATGTACCCCAAGGAGATCGGCTATATCCTGGTGACGATGGGTATCGGTCCTGGGACGCGCGTGCTGGAAGCCGGCACCGGTTCGGGCTCGCTCACCACCGCACTGGCCTGGGCAGTTGGCCCAAC
>CAZTMX010000124.1:0-8498 GCA_964614855.1 uncultured Anaerolineaceae bacterium
ACGCATATTGGGGAGCGCGGTTTTTTTGAGGAAGCGCGCCAGCCCATGCTCTGGGATGATGACGCTGACCAGGAATTGATCGCCTTTTTCCGCCGCCTGGTTGCCTTGCGCAAGACATACCCTGCGCTGCGCCGTGGGGTTCGGAAGGTCGTGCACCTGGATACAGCCGCCGGGACTTATGCTTATTTACGCCAATTGGAAAGCGAGAAACTCGTGGCAGCCTTCAACCTGAGCGAGGATCCACAAACCCTCCAGTTGGATTTTCCAACTGTTACACAGGCCAGCAACCTGCTCAACCACCAGCAGGTGCAACTCCGGCACGACATGCTGCACATCAGCCTGGAACCGATATCCGGTGCGTTGCTGAAATTAGAGGAGTAAAGCATGAAGACGGTAAAAACCCCCTGGCTTTCGTTAATCCTTGCGATAGGTTTATTATTCACCGCCTCCTGCAATGGTAAAGCAACTCCAACTGCCGCAGCAGCGACTGCAGTACCACCAGAATCGCAGGCTGCAACCGCCGTTCAACCCCCAGTCACAGCAAAAACTACCCCCCAGCCTGCAGCATCCTCAACACCCGAAATACTCCTTCCCCCGGCGCAAGAATTCCCCTGGTGGAATGATACAGTTTTTTATGAAATTTTCGTGCGCAGCTTTATGGACTCGGACGGCGACGGCATCGGCGACATCAACGGCCTCACCAGCGTGCTGGATTACTTGAATGACGGCGACCCCGCCACCACCACCGACCTGGGCATTACCGGCATCTGGCTGATGCCCATCAACCCCTCGCCCAGTTACCACGGCTATGATGTGACCGATTATTACGATATTAACCCGGAATACGGCACCAAGGAGGATTTCAAGAACCTGCTCCAGGAGGCTCACCAGCGCGGGATCAAGGTGATCATTGACCTGGTAATCAACCACACCAGCAGCGCCCATCCCTGGTTCCAGGCATCCAAAGCCGGCGACCCAAAGTATCGCGACTGGTATATCTGGTCTAAGACCAACCCCGGTTATTTGGGACCGTGGAGCCAACAGGTCTGGCACCAGGCTGGCGGCAGCTACTACTACGGCATTTTCTGGAGCGAGATGCCTGATTTAAACCTGGCAAACCCCGAGGTAACCGCTGAAATCGATAATGTCACGCGCTTCTGGTTGGAAGATATGGGGGTCGATGGCTTCCGCCTGGACGCAGCGCGCCACTATATCGAGCAGGGACGCGGTCAGGAGAATACCCCTGCCACCCACACCTGGCTGCAGCACTTTTTCCAGCTAATAAAGCAGATCAATCCAGAGGCTTTTAGCGTCGGGGAAATCTGGACTTCTACCGAGCAGATCCTGGAATATATCGGCGACGAGGTGGATATCGCCTTTGAATTTGACCTGGCACTGAGCTTTCTAACCGCCGCCAGGGGACCCATCGCGGCTTCGCTCAAGGAGCAGATGCAGCATGTATTGACAAGCTACCCCGCCGGGCAGTATGCGGTCTTCCTTACCAACCACGACCAGGACCGGGTGATGTCGACGCTCAAAGACGAGAAAAGCGCCAGGCTGGCTGCAACAATGTACCTGACCTCGCCCGGTGTACCTTTTATCTATTACGGTGAAGAGATCGGCATGACCGGCGTCAAACCGGATGAGGATATCCGCCTACCGATGAAATGGAACAACGAGTTCGGCTCGGGATTTTCCAGCGGCACGCCCTGGCGGGCGATATCGAAAGACAACCCGGAATGGAATGTGGCCGACCAGTTGGCGGACCCCGATTCGCTGCTGCGCCATTACCGTAAGCTGATCCAGCTGCGCAACGAGCACGCCGCCCTGCGCACCGGGGAGGCCGTGCTGGTGGATGCCGGCACCCACCGCCTGTACGCCATGCTGCGCTACAACGATGACGAAGCGTTCTTGATCCTGGTCAATGTGCACCCCCAACCGCTGGCGGATGAAGTGTACAGCCTGAACCTGCCAGCCGGTCTGCCTTTTACGGGCGAGCTGCAGGCGACCTCGGTGTTGGGCCAATCCAATCCATCCTCCCCGACCATCAACTCCCTGGGTGGTTTTACGGATTACAAACCCTTCCCGGTAATCTCAGCAAAAAGCAGCGTCATCATCCAGCTCACACCCAAATAAAACGGAGACGACATGGCAACTGACACGCCACTCAGCTACCGCAACCTGGTCATTTACGAAGTCTATGTGCGCAATCACGGACCAAACGGCACGTTTGCAGATGTGATCGCCGACCTGCCGCGCCTGAAAGCCATGGGGGTGGATGTGGTCTGGTTTATGCCCATCCACCCAATTGGAATGGCCAACAAAAAAGGCTCACTGGGCTGCCCGTACTCCATCCAGGATTACCGCGGGGTGAACCCGGAATACGGGAGCAGGCAGGATTTCGCAGAGCTAATCGCTGCGGCGCACGCCCTGGGGCTGAAGGTGATGATCGATGTGGTCTATAACCACACCGCGCACGACGCCGTGCTGCTGGAACAACACCCCGAGTGGTACCACACCGGCCCCGATGGGCGCCCGGTAACCACCGTGCCCGATTGGAGCGATGTAATCGATCTCAAATACCCGGGCAACCCCGGTTTGTGGGAATACCAGATCGAGACGCTGAAAATATGGGCGCAGTTGGGTGTGGACGGCTTCCGCTGCGATGTGGCGCCGCTGCTCCCGCTGGAATTCTGGCTGCAGGCGCGCCGTGCAGTGGCGCTAGTAAAACCCGGGGTCATCTGGCTGGCGGAGACGGTGCACACCGCGTTTGTCATCTACCGGCGCGAGAACGGGTTGCCCACCCTTTCGGACGGCGAGATGATGGCCGCGTTTGACATGGTCTATGACTACGACATCTGGGTCGCCTGGCAAAAAGCCGCCCTGGATCCAGCCCTGGTGCCGGTGTACCTGGATTTGGTGCGCATGCAAAAAGGTATCTACCCGGCGCACGGCTTTAAACTGCGCTATGTGGAAAACCACGACCAGGACCGGGTGATGCGCCATGTACCGGATCGCAGGCGCGCCCTGGCATGGACCGCCTTTGCAGCTTTCAACGAAGGCCCGTTCCTGATTTACGCCGGGCAAGAGTCGGAATGCACCCACACCCCCAGCCTGTTCGATATCGACAAGATTGATTGGGGCAATTACAGCCTGCAGCCATTTTTGACTGCATTGTGCGAGATAAAGAAAAGCGATGAATGTGAAAACGGGCTTTTTCGCATCCTGCACGCCACACCCATTGCCACTGCTTGCTGGCAGACTGAAATAGGCGATCTGTACGGCATCTTCAACCTTTCCGGTTATCGCGGGTGGGTGCAGGCGGCTTTGCCGGACGGCGATTATCTCGACCTGATCAGCCGGCAAACAGTAAACCTGGCTGCTGGCAGGCTGGAAGCGCCGGAATCGGCGCTGGTGCTGCGCTACAAAGGACACATCGATTCTTCGCAGCCCGCCCAAGAAACGGTGATCCTGTAATCCCTCGCTACTTCTGGCGGTTATAATACCAGGGACACTTACTGGCTCCTCTTCATCACGTATTGAGCCCAGGCTTTAGATTCGAAAGGAACATAACCATGGCGCCTGCTCAGTTTATCCCCACCACCCAGGGGTCGGTTGACCCCGAGATTATCAATTTATCTGTCGGGCATCCGCAGGATAAATTCCTACCCATGGACAGGTTGAGACGAGCGGCTGAAGCGCGCTTCGCGGCTGGTGATCCTTACTTCATGCAGTACGGCATTGAACAGGGTGACGGCTACCTACGCCTGCACCTGGCCGATTTCCTCAACAAAGGGTACGGTTTTCCGGTAAACCTGGACGATGTACTGATCACCAACGGCGCTTCTATGGGATTAGCGTTGGCTTGTTCCCTATTTTCAAAACCGGGCGATACCATTTTCGTAGAAGAGCCCACTTATTTCCTGGCTTTTAAGGTTTTTCGCGATTACCATCTGAAGGTAATCTCTTTACCAGTCGATGAAAACGGCCTGGTGATCGAGGCGCTGCAAGAAGCGCTGCAGCAGCACCATCCTTCGTTGATCTACAGCGTACCAACATTCCAAAACCCATCCGGATATACACTGTCTGAAGAACGCCGGGTGCGCCTGGTGGCGCTCAGCCGCCAGCATAACTTCCTCATCGTGGCCGATGAGGTCTATCACTTCCTGAATTACACCTGCCAGCCTCCCACACCGTTTTCGGCCTATATCGGTAAGGGCAACATCATCTCCCTGAGCTCCTTTTCCAAGATCCTGGCGCCGGGTCTGCGCCTGGGTTGGATCCAGAGCGATCCGCAGCGTATTGAAACCATTAACACCAGCGGGCTGTTGGATTCAGGCGGTGGGTTAAACCCATTTACATCGGCGATTGTACGCGGGGTGCTGGAAACGGGCGAGCTGGAAGCGAATATCAACGAGCTGCGCCAGGTGTATGCAAGCCGCATGCAGGCCATGGACGCCGCGCTGCGCCAGCATATTCCCGGCATCAGTTACCGCACACCGCAAGGCGGCTATTTCTTCTGGCTGCGCCTGCCGGGTGGGCTGGATGCCGAAGACCTGCTCAAAGTTGCCTTGGAGCGTTTTAAAGTGAAGTACACCGCAGGGGTGCGTTTCTCCAGCCGCGCTGGCTTGCGCGACTACTTGCGCTTGTGTTTTGCTTATTACGAAGCGGAAGATCTGGTTGAAGGCATCCTGCGCATTAAGCAAGCCTTGGAAGTAACCGGTGGCTGACAGGTATTCGCACGCCGAGATGCTGAGATTTCACCGCGAGATCGACCAACTCAACTGGCAGTTTGGCGGTGAGATGATGCGCTACAACTTCCTGCGGCGCAGCGAGTTCCTGCCGCATGCGCTGGTGTACCGCGCCGGTGCGATAACCCCTCTAGCCGAAGCCCCGCGGGAGGATATCGGCGCTTTTGTGGTGGAAAGCCAGTTGGGAAACCTCCACCTGGATGCATACATCCAGGCGGCGCCGGTGAACGGTATCCTCATCCTGCAGCACAACCAGCTGGTGTACGAACGCTACCCGCGCATGCGCCCCTTTGACAAACACCTGTTTATGTCGGTGACCAAGGCTTATGTGGCGGCATTGATCGCTATCCTGCAGGCGCGCGGGCTGCTGGATGTTTGCCAACCAGTTGACGAGCTGCTGCCAGAAACGCGCGGCAGCGGTTGGCAGAGCGTCAGCATCCAGGATGTACTGGATATGGCCTCGGGGATCGACGCGGCGGAAGAACCGGAAGGCTTTGTGAACCCAAGCCACCCGTATTACGGATATGAGGCTGCGCTGGGTTGGCTGCCGGCGGTAAGCGGGCGTGAAGGCATGGATGCTTATGCTTATGTCGCCGGTTTACAGCGCAAAAGACCGCCTGGGCAAGCTTACGAATACACCTCCGTAAATACGTTTATCCTGGCCTGGATCGCTGAGCGCCTGACCGGTGAGACCCTGGCCGAGCTGCTCAGGCGCGAGATTTGGAGCCGTATCGGCCCCGAAGCGGATGCGCTGCTAGCAATCTCAACCAGCGGGGCGCCGGCTGCGCACGCCGGGTTGTACGCATGTTTGCGAGATATGGCGCGTTTTGGTCTGCTTTTCACGCCGGGAGGCAGGCAGCTTTTTGGCGATTTTCAGCTTCCACACGGGTATCTTGAGTTGATCCAGCACGGTGGGCGCCCGCAGATTTTCTCGCAGGGCTACAGCGGTGCTGGCGTGCTCAAAGACCTGCATGGTGAGCAGCCGCGCCACAACACCTGGCAGTATGATTATGTGCTGCCTGACGGCGATTTCTTAAAAGGCGGCTACGGCGGGCAGGGGTTGTATGTTTCCCCCGCGCGCGATCTTGTGATTGCCTACTTCGGCACGCCATTTGATAAAGAAATGCAGACCCATGAGCTGCAGTGGATCACCCGCCAGATGATACACAAGGGACTTTTTGATGAATAAGACAGGGTCAAACGACGAAATCATCAGCGCACTGCTGAACAGGTTCGGAGCGCAAAGTGTGCTGACCGGGGAAGCTGTGTCGGCGCGCAGCGGCGGCTACCTGGACAGCTCTCCCTTGCGCGCAAAGGCGCTGTTGAGACCTGCCAGCACGGAAGAAACCGCCGAGATGCTGCGCCTGTGTTGTGCCCACGGGCAGGCTGTGGTACCCCACGGCGGTCTGACCAACCTGGTGTATAACACCCAGGTGAAAGAGACAGAAGTCGCCCTCTCGTTGGAGCGCATGAACGAAATCGAGGAAATTGACGCAGTGGGCGGGACGATCACCGTCCAGGCGGGGGTGACCCTGCGTACCTTGCAGGAGACTGCCGCCCAGCAAGGTTTATTTTTTCCGCTGGACCTGGCCGCGCGCGATACTGCCACGGTGGGCGGGTTGATCGCTGCCAACGCGGGCGGAGCGCGCGTCATCCGTTACGGCATGATGCGCGATCTTACCCTGGGGCTGGAAGCGGTATTGGCGGACGGAGTAGTATTGAGCTCCATGAACAAGATGCTTAAAAACAACGCCGGTTACGATCTTAAACACCTGTTGATCGGCTCTGAAGGCACCTTGGGGGTCATCACCCGGGCTGTGCTGCGGTTGTATCCAGCACAACCGTCGGCATCGACAGCCTTACTCGGTCTGGATACATTTGAGCAGGTTACCCGGCTGCTGGCGCTCTCTCAACGCATGCTGGGTGGGCAGCTCTCCTCCTATGAAGTGATGTGGAACGCCTATTACCGGCTGACTACCACCCCACCAGCGCCTGCCACTGCGCCGTTAAAGCAAGACTACCCGCTGTATGTGCTATTGGAAAGCCTGGGGGATGATTCGCAGGAAGACCAGGCGCGCTTTGAGCGCTTGCTGGAAACGGCAGCCGACCAGGGACTGTTTGAAGACGCCGTGCTGGCGCGTTCCAGCGCCCAGCGGGAAAAGATATGGAAGGTGCGCGAAGACTCGGATCAGATCGAAGCGCAGTACAAACCCACCTTTGGCTTCGATGTCAGCTTGCCCATCCCGGCAATGGAAGGCTATGTCCGGGAAATCGAAACCAGGCTGCGCCAGGAGTTCGGCGAGATCCAGTTCTGGGTTTACGGGCATGTGGGCGACGGGAACCTGCACCTGAACCTGTGGGGGGCGCACATCGACGAAGCGCAGCGCGACCTACTCAGTGAGATCATCTACAGCCCGCTGCAAGCGCTCGGCGGATCCATCTCTGCCGAACACGGTATCGGGCTGGAGAAGAAGGCTTACCTGCATTACAGCCGTACGCCGGAGGAAATCGCCCTGATGCGGCGTATTAAAAATGCCCTGGACCCACAGGGGATATTGAACCCGGGCAAGGTCTTTGACCTCATCTAAGCCAGCCCCTTAACTTCCCTGCGGCGTGCCAGTGATGCATCCTACAGGCTGAGCCAGGTTCCCAGCTTCATCTCCTTCGCCCGGCGGAAGATTTCCGGCGCCACCGCCATATCATCCATTGCCAGACCCAGGTTCATCGCCAGCGTGCGCTCCTCAGGCGACTGCCGCCCCGGCTTAAGACCCGCGACCAACTCACCCAGCTCAGCATACGGCTCAGGCGTGTGCTGGAAATAGCCTATATCCCGGTGCGCCTGGAATTGCGGCAGGTCATCCGTGATAAAGCGGTCCATCTGAGCCATGGCTGCTCCGCCCCAATACGAATCGTAATCCACCGCCGAGCCAAAACCGCCCGGCTTTAGCCAATCACTCTCGATGATCGGGGTGGGGTATTTGACCATCGGGGCAGCAGTCACCACCAAGTCGCTATCTACCACCGCTTGCTTCGGCTCATCCACGGCAATAAACTCAAAAGGATAACGGCTGCGCATTTCCTGGATAAAGCGCGCCCTGGCTTCAGGATTTTTATCATAAGCATAGACGCGCTGGATGGGGAAGACGCATGCCAGGGCTGCCAGATTGGTACGTCCCTGCACCCCACAACCCAGGATACCAGCCACACTGCTCTCAGGGCGTGCCAGGTGCTTGGCGGCAATGGCCGTCTTTGCGCCAGTGCGCTGGGCGGTGATCCAGGTGCAGTCCATCAAAGCGTAGGGCAGCCCGCTCTGGTCGTCGTTGAGGATGACCAAACCTGTGATGTAAGGCAGCCCGCGCGCAGCATTGTCCGGGAAACCGCAGATCCATTTTATCCCCGCCGATTGCATGGATGGGATGTACGCCGGCATGGCGGTCATAAACGACCCCGGCTGTGGGTGGATGCTGGGTTTGGGCGGCATCTGCACCACCCCGCGGCTCTTTTCCAGAAAGGCTTTTTCAAGTAAAGAAATGATCGCCGGCATATCCAGGTTGACGGCTGCGACATCCGCACGCGAGAGGTAAAGGAAAGAATGTGCTGGCATTGAGATTCTCCAGATGAATCAGGGTTTCGAATTTGGGTCCTGTGTGAATTCTAATCGAAAACAAGGATATCTGTCGCAATTCCTGTAAACCAGGAATTTGCTTGATCTGACTGGTACGCACAATCGGAACTTTGTGGTTACAA
>CAZTMX010000125.1:0-8479 GCA_964614855.1 uncultured Anaerolineaceae bacterium
TTGCCACCAACCTTGCAGTGCACGGTTTGACCTTTACGCGCGCCATCATCCTGGCCCGTCTGCTGCCGGTAGAAGTTTTCGGGATTTTTGCTGGCCTGCATGCCGTGATCGAAGTAACCGTCACCACCACAGATTTTGGCTTGTTTAGCGCATTTTTACATCACGCCCCTGAGACAGAGGATGAAGACCGGGCTGCGCGAGTGCACTTTTCCTTGCGGCTAGGGCTCCTGGCTGTCTGGGTGTTGCTGGCTGTATTTGGCGGCCTGGTGTTGCTGCAGGGTCCGCAGCGCCTGGCATGGCTCTTGATGGTTTTTGCCAACTTCACCAACGAGTTGACCGGGCCTGCCAGGGCGGTGCTGGCACGCAGGGTAGACCACCGGCGCTCCGCGCTGATCACCCTGCTCACCACTGTACTCAACGTCAGTATGGCAATCTCCACCGCCTGGATGGGTTGGGGGTTATTCTCGATTGTGGTTGCGGATGTCGTGACGACATGTGCAGCCTTTATGAGCTTTTATTTCATAAGGCCCGCCTGGCGCATCCGCCTATCATGGCAGCCTGAGATCTTGCATTACTACCTGGATTTCGGCCAGCGAGCCTACGCGTCCACCTTCCTCTATCACCTGCTAGACCGTCTGGATGACCTTTGGACGCGTTTTCGCCTGGGCGAAACGGCGATGGGTTTTTATTCACGCGCTTATCGTTTTGCCAGCTTTCCCCGCAGCATATTAGCTACGCCGGTCAACCTGGTGATCGGGGGTACATACGCTGAGTTAAAAGGAGAGCGGCAGAAGTTATCGCAGGCTTTCTTCCGTGCAAATGCGCTGCTCATCCGTTCGGGGTTCTTGCTGGCAGGTTGGATGGCGTTGATCGCGCCCGAATTTATCCGAATCTTGCTGACCGATAAATGGCTGCCGATGTTGGACGCCTTCCGCCTGATGCTCCTGTTTACCCTGCTGGATCCGCTCAAGCTTTCTATTTCTGATGTGCTCAACGCCGTAGGACGCCCGGAGCTGGTGGTGCGTACCCGCGGGATCCAGCTCCTGGTTTTGTTGGTCGGTCTGGCGCTGCTTTCCCCTTCCGGCGGCATCGCAGGTGTGGCACTGGCGGTCAATATTATGCTGGTACTGGGGATTGCCATCTTATTGTGGTATGCTCGCCGGTTTGTGGATTATTCGCTGGCCCGCCTGTTTGCTGTTCCTGCGGGTGCCCTGGCTGCAGGGCTGGTGATCACCGGCTTTGTTTCCGGTCAGTTTGTAGTTCCTGTGAATGACTGGCTGAGTGGGGGCATCAAGACCCTGGTCTTTTGCCTGGTGTACCTCGGGCTGCTGCTGGTTTTTGAAAAGGACAGGCTGGTGGAGATGGTGGGGCTGGCTCGGAACCTGATGCGACAGAGCCAACCCCCGGAAACTGAAGCCTGATTAACCGGTCCAACCACGGGATACAGAAGCCTGATCGACCGGTCTGCTGAAAAGTTGCCCGCTCCAGGCGGCGCGGGATTGGATATAATCTGTACACAGCAGCTAAAAAGCCTTCAGGCATCTGGCGCTGGGAGCCAGATTTTAGCTTTTAGGATGATGTTAGAATGCTTAGAAAGAGGGATTTTTGTCAACCCGATTAAGCCGGTTCGCAGCGAGTGTGATGGAAGCCGCCTGGCTGGCGGCTTTGATAGTTACCCCTGCTTTTTTCAACATCTATTCAAGCCGGATTTTTGAGCCCGATAAGCTGGCGATTTTGCGTTCCTTGGCGCTGCTTATCCTTGCATGCTGGCTGGTTGTTGCGTATGAAGAACGCGCTTTGATCCAGGACAACCGCCGCATCACTGGGCTTAACAGTGGCGAGTTGCTCAAGCAACCGTTAATAGCACCGGTCTTGGGGCTGGCTGTGGTTTACATCCTCTCCACTCTATTTTCAGTATCCCCCCAGATCAGCTTGTGGGGATCCTACCCCCGCTTGCAGGGTGCATATACCACCTTTTCTTACCTTGTTATCTTCGCCGCCATGATCGCCAACTTGCGCCGGCGCTCGCAAATTGACCGTGTAATCGGGGCAATTATCCTCACCAGCTTGCCTGTCAGCCTGTATGGTTTGTTGCAGCGCTTTCAAATTGATCCCATCCCTTGGGGTGGAGATACCGCAACCCGGATCGCGTCCACACTGGGTAACTCAATCTTCATCGCAGCTTATCTGATCATGGTATTCCCATTGACCGTGATGCGCATAGTTGAATCCTTTGAAGCACTGATGGATGAACACGCCAGCACCCTCGCCAATTTCATCCGGGCGACCAGTTACGTGTTTATCGCCGCCCTGCAGCTCATTGCCATTTATTATTCAGGCAGTCGCGGGCCCTGGTTGGGCTTGGGAACCAGCCTGGTAGTCATGTGGCTGGGTCTTTCACTGATCTGGCGTAAACGCTGGTTGACCTGGACGGGTGTAATCGCCGCAGTGCTGGCAGGCGCTTTCCTGGTCACATTAAATATCCCGGGCGGTCCCTTAGAAAGCCTGCGCAACCGGCCGGAATTCGGACGGTTGGGTCAATTGCTGGATTCAGAAAGCCGCACCGGCAAAGTGCGTACCCTGATCTGGCAGGGGGCTGCGGCGCTTGTCCAGCCGCATGAACCGTTGGAGTACCCGGACGGCAGCACCGACGGGTTGAATTTTATCCGCCCGTTGCTGGGGTATGGTCCGGAAACCATGTATGTGGCTTTCAACCGGTTTTACCCGCCTGAGCTGGCGAAGGTTGAGAAGCGCAATGCCTCCCCGGACCGCGCTCACAACGAAACTTGGGATGCCCTGGTGATGACTGGCCTCCTGGGGTTGCTGGTTTACCTGGGGTTGTTTACCCTGGTGATCTACTACGCGCTCAAGTGGTTGGGTATGGTGCGCAGTAAAAAACAGCGTAATTCGTTTTTTCTCATTTATGCGATAAGCGGTCTTAGCAGTGCTATGCTATTCGGCTTATGGAAAGGCGCTGCATACCTGGGTGTGGCGCTGCCTTTCGGCATGATCCTGGGAGTAGGGTTGTATCTGTTGTTGGCATCCGTAAAAGGCGACTTGGTAACGGCGCAATCACCGCAGGAGAAGATGCGCCAATACTTGCTGCTGGGTTTGCTGGCAGCCGTCGTGGCGCATTTTATGGAGATCAATTTTGGAATCGCCATTGCAGCTACTCGTTTACATTTCTGGGTTTACGCTGCGCTGATTTTTCTGGCCGGCTACTGGCTACCGCAGCAAGAAGTTATTATAAGCGCCGCCAGCGTAGATGAAAGCCTGCCTGCGGATGGCACATCCACTGGGTCTGGCGTTGAGGCCAATTCGGCGAAGATCGAAGAACCCCAACAGGAAATGGTACACACAGAAAAGAGAAGGAGCACCGGTGCCGTAGGAACCTCCGCCAGAAAAAAACGCCGCAGTGTTCATACTGCCGCACCCATCTTGCGCCTGGGAGAACACATGCGTCAAATGCTGATCCTGGCGATTATGTTGTCCATTTTGATAAGCACGTTGGGGTTTAATTTCATCACAAATTCGCAGCGCAACACCTCTGTTCTGGGTGTGGTTTGGCAAGCCTTAGTGCGCTTGCCGGATAGTGCTGGGTACTCCTTTGGCGTTTTGGCTTTGATTTTTACAACCTGGTTGATCGGTGCTGCCGTACTGGTTTCCGAAGCTGTGCACACCCAGGCAGATGTGACCCCCAGCACTTCCTGGCTCAAGATGTTTGGCCTGATTCTGACAGTCTCATTCGTGACCGCAGTGATTTTCTGGCTCGTGCACGCCCAGGCATTGGCAGCCATGGCGGGTATAAACGCGACTAATATGGACCAGGTTTTAGACCAGGTCAGGCGTTCTGAAGGGCTGGTTACCCGGTATTACCTTGCGCTGTTGCTTATTCTCTTACTTTTGGGCTACGCGCTCGCTTCGGGTTCAGCACTGCATCAGAAGTACCGCAGCCAGCTCAGCCCCATCCTGGCGGGGGCAGGGTTGATGATCACGCTGGGAGTGGCGGGTTTCACAAACCTGCGGGTTGTACAGGCGGATGTAGCTTTCAAGACCGCCGAATTGTTCGCCCAACCCAACACCTGGCCCGCAGCAATCGCCATCTACGAGCGCGCGATCGAGCTTGCGCCCAGAGAAGATTACTACTATCTCTTCCTGGGTAGGGCGTATCTGGAACACGCCAAAACGATCGAAGACGCGACTGAAAGCGAAGCGCTTTTTTCCAGCGCCGCCAGGGATTTGCGCACAGCTCAGGAGTTGAACCCGCTCAATACCGATCACACGGCGAACCTGGGGCGCCTGTACAATATGTGGGCGAGCATCAGCGCGGACCCACAGCTCAGGTTAGAGCGGGCCCAAATCTCCAGCAATTATTTCTCCCGTGCATTGTCTTTGAGCCCGAACCATGCTCGCCTGTGGGACGAGTGGGCGGCGCTTTTCTTGAACGTATTGGACTCACCTGATGAAGCCTACGCGCGCCTGCAGCAGGCGCTGGTGGTGGACCCGGAATACGATTGGACCCACGCCTTGCTGGGGGATTATTACGGCCGCGTCATCGCCGGGCAGAGTGCAACGCCTGAAGAACGAAAAACAGCTCTGCAAAATGCAGCCCAGGCGTACGCAAAGGCTTTGCAATATACTGGCGCAGAAAGTGTTGAATCAGCATACAGTTATGCACTTGTATTAGGCTCCATCTACACACAATTAGGTCAGCCCGAGGAGGCTTTTTCAGCCTATGACCTGGCAAGAAGGATGGCGCCTGCTGAAGAAATCTGGCGAGTGGATGAAGCGCTGGCGCGGCAGTATGCCGTATTAGGAGATCCGGCGAACGCCTTACTTTACGCCAACCAGGCGCTAGCTGCCGCCCCTGAGGAATATCAACAACGCATCCGTGAGTTCTTGGATCAGATTTCAGGCTAGGGTTGAGATATCGCCTCATCTGCTGCACGGCAGATGGGAATTTCTGCTAAACTAAAACCAATGAGTATTTTGCCATTTTTGACTGCTTTTTTCCCGGGTTTACTCCTTATCCCCCTGGTCAGGCGTCTGAGTATTCGATTGAACCGGGTGGCAGAACCGCGTCCCGACCGCTGGCACAGCAAACCGACGGCTACCCTGGGTGGGATTGGTATTACGCTGGCTTTTTGCCTGGGTCTGCTGGGATACACCCTGGTTTCGCCTCAAGACGACCAGCATAGAGCTCTCTTTTTACTTGCTCCTGCCATAATGTTCTGTCTGGGGCTGGTGGATGACCTCAAACGGCTCTCGCCGCAGGCAAAATTAGCCGGTCAGATCCTGATCACTGCCCTGGTAATTTCCTTGGGTTACCGGACAGAATTCTTTACCCCGCGCATCGCCAACCCGATACTCGCTCAGGTGCCCAATGTCCTGCTTACTTTTGTCTGGTTGGTTGGCATTACCAATGCCATCAATCTGCTGGATAACATGGATGGACTGGCTGGGGGGATTGCGCTCATCGCTGCAGTTATCCTGGCTTATTTCTTCTACCGTGCTGGTGATGTCTTCTTGTTGGCGATTGCCTTATCCCTTGCAGGCAGCTTATTGGCCTTTCTTGTTTTTAATTTTCCTCCAGCATCGATCTTTATGGGAGACAGCGGCAGCCTGTTCTTGGGCTTTACCCTGGCGCTGTTAGCGATTGCCCGCCAGCCCCAGGCTTCGAATGTACTGGCGGTTATGGGCGTACCCATCCTTCTCTTTCTTTTGCCCATCCTGGACACTGCGCTGGTGACTTTTACGCGCCTGCTGCGCGGCCAATCTCCCATGCAGGGCGGTCGTGACCACACATCACACCGTCTGATCGCCTTTGGTCTGAGCGAACGCCAGGCTGTTTTAGCGCTCTACCTGGTGGCGCTGATTTCCGGCTCCCTGGCTGCGGTTTTGGAATCTATTCAATACTGGTACAGCCTGGTGTTGGTCCCACTTCTGGTGATTACGATGGCGCTGCTGGTGGCATACCTGGGTGGGTTGAAGGTCTTGCCTGCAGCATCGAACACAGGCCAACCTCGCCCACTCACAAAAATTTTTCTGGATCTTACCTTTCGGCGCCACTTGCTGGAAGTGCTCCTGGACTTCACCTTGATAAGCCTCGCTTTTTACCTGGCTATCCTGACGACTTCCGGCATTGCCTTGTTTGAAAAAGGGCTTTCGGCATACCTCAATGCCTTACCCGCCGCACTCGGCAGCGCCTACCTGGCATTCTTTGCAGCGGGTGTTTATCGGGGGGTTTGGCGCTATGTGGACTTGCGGGATATGCTGCGCTTTTTCCAGGCCGCGTTGGGGGCTGTTGTCCTGCTGCTGGCTTTTGTTTATCTCGCGAGCGCGTTAGGATGGAACACCCTGGCGCAAGACTTGCCCTTATCTATCTACTTGCTCTTTCCAATTTTTCTTTTCTCAGGTCTGTCTGCCTCGCGCTCTTCTTTTCGCCTGTTGGACCTCATCAAAGGCCAACAGCCTGCTCAGGGTGAGGAACGTGTGGTCATCATTGGGGCTGGGGATGCAGGCGAAATGGCGCTGCGCTGGATCCAGATGAACCCGCATTTTCACCTTCGCCCACTTGGATTGCTCGACGATGATCCCTTGCTGCAAGGCAGGATCATCCACGGAGTAACCGTGGTGGGTACGGTCAGCCAATTAGAGCGTATGATCGGTGTTTTAGGTATTCAAGGCGTCATCCTGGCTGAGGGCATAGATGCCTCCGATATTGCCTACCGGGTGCGTCTGGTGTGTCTGGAAAATGGTTGCTGGATCAGGCGTTTGCGCCTGGAATTTGAAGAACCATGAAATTAATCTGCCAGAAGTCAGAGCCCGGCCTTCTGATCGTATATAATAGGTACAAAGGAAATCACAACTATGGAAAACCAACCATCACAGATTGCCCCTATCTCACCTCGTCCACCGTTGATCCGCGTCCAGGGCTCACACCGTGAAATTGGACAGCAAATCGGTGAAGCCTGTAAGAAGCAAATCCATCACAGCATCCAAAACGCTCACCAAATAATTGAACAAGCTCATTCCACTCTGGGGTTGAATTGGGCAGGGGCGCAAATCCAGGCACGAAAGTACCTGCCATTCGCCCAGGAAAGGTACCCGAAATATGTCAATGAGATGACAGGCCTGGCGGAAGGTGCTGGGGTAACCCTGGAAGATGTAGCCGTTGTCAATGCAATGGAAGGCGTGACAATGGATGCCTTGCACCTGACAAAATGCACCAGTATGGCCGTAAACCAGGAATGCACTACCGACGAGCATGTCCTCATCGGTCATAACGAAGATTGGCTGCCGGAGGATGAAGAGGATATCTACCTTGTCCACGCCAGCCCCAGGGATGAGCCGCCATTTCTTGCCATGACCTACGGCGCGCTGCTGCCGAATATCGGCTTCAATGCTGCCGGCATCGCCCAGTGCTGCGACACTGTGTACCCAAATGATACTCGCATAGGCACGCCGCGTGTGATTGTCTCGCGCGCAGTCTTGGGCGCCCGTACTCTATTGGATGCCGTACGCCTGGCAGTTGTTCCGCAAAGAGCTGCGGGCTACAATCATTTACTTGTCAGCGAATCGGGAGAAATCCTTTCGGTCGAAGTCTCTGCCAGGCATTTCTGCATTTTATATGGCGAAGATGGGACCATGGTTCATACAAACCATTACCTGGATAGGAAAATGCAGGAAATTGAAGATGAACCCGAAGAGATGATCAGCACAAAACTACGCTATTTTCGTGCCAGGCGGTTAATAAAAAAAACAAGACATCATTCCATCAAAAGCCTGCAGGCAATACTGCGTGATCACGAGAACCACCCCGATGCCATTTGTAATCACAGCGAAAATGAAGTGGACCCTATGGATAGGGAGAAGACGATTGCTTCCCTGATCATCGACTTGACTGCCCGAGCTATGCACATCGCCTGGGGAAATCCCTGCACGGCAGAGTACCATACTTTTTACCTGGATGCGTAGCTTAGATTTTTGCCAGCAACTCAGCTTTTTTCTGTTGGAATTCCTCGTTGGTCAGGATGCCCTGTTGGCGTAAAATCTCCAGGCTGGCGATAAGCTCCGGGACGCTTAAATCCCTTTCTGGTTTTTCATAGCTGAGCATTTCGAGCTTTTCCTTGGCATTCAGCATGGCGGTTTTGAATTTGACCGGGTCTTCAATCTTCTTGAACAGGTTGATCCCAATCTCGCTGGCGGTCAAGATCTGAATATCCCCATATCCGAATACCCTGCCTAAGGCGCTTTGTTCCATTTTCACGTCGTTCACTTTTTCGAGCGAGCTGTCGAAGACGGATTTATTCATCACACCCGAAATTTGCATTACCCGGCGGTTGGTCACCAGGTATTGGTGATTTGTCCACAACAAGATATCGCGCGTCATGGTCCCAATGGGGATCAGCATGACGATAAACCCCACCGCAGCGATGATCAAAGCGTAATCTGGATTGAATACTGCACTGGTTACGGT
>CAZTMX010000126.1:0-8332 GCA_964614855.1 uncultured Anaerolineaceae bacterium
CTGCCCGAAAAGGTGATTGAAGATCGCTTCCAATGCACACCCGAAACAGGTTTTTCCTATACCCTGGTGGGTCACACGAACAATATCGAAGGCGGCGGTTTCCTATATACAAACCGTGCCTCACTTTCTCTGGGCATTGTTGTCAAAATCGATTCGGTGTATCAGAGTAAATTACAGCCTCACCAGATTTTGGATACATTCAAATCACATCCCTTGATTGATCGGCTGATTGCAGACGGTGAAGTGGTCGAATATTCTGCCCAAACCGTCCATCGCGGTGGTTTTCACCTGGCTGAACAGCTGTACGGTGACGGCTATATGGTGGTTGGCAGTGCAGCACGCCTGTTGTTAAACAACGTGATGACCCTGAGAGGCATGGATTTCGCGGTGATATCCGGGGCTGCGGCTGCAAAAGCAATTATTGAAGCCAGCAAAAAAGGTTCCTACACCAAAGCTGACCTGGCGGTGTACGAATCAAAATTGAAAGAATCGCCCATTTACCACGATTGGGAATTATTCAAAGATGCTTACCCGTTGATGGAAAACAAGCGTTTATTTAGTGTCTACCCCGAACTGGCTGCTGCTGTGATGGAAGACCTGTTTGCACCTGCTGCTGCAGGAGCTACAAAAGCTCTGGCTTCCGCACGCAAGCACATGAAGGGTAAAGTTTCTTTATTGGAATTAGCGAAGGATGGTAACCAAATTCGGAAAGGACTCCTGTAATGGCAGCGAAAACACTCTCCCTGGATGCTCGTCTTGGCCTGGATAAATACGAGATCGACGAATCAGAAAGCCATATCCTGGTAGACCAGGAACGCTGCAAAAGCTGTAAAGATAAACCCTGCCTGACTGTTTGCCCGGCGTATGTTTATGCCTGGATTGACGATCAGGTAGCTGTGCGTTATGAAAACTGTCTTGAGTGCGGTACCTGCCAGATTTCTTGTGATACCGGCGGCAACAAGGGGATCACCTGGCGCAACCCACCGGGTGGTTTTGGGATAATGTTCCGCTACGGGTAAGGATTAGGAAAGAGGATATAAGATGAAAATACTTGCATTGATTAAGTACTCCCTGGATGTAGCAGAAGTGAAAGTGGATGCTGCCACAAAGGAACTTCACCTGGCTGGTGTGCCCGAAAAAGTTGGCAACATGGATAAAAATGTTGTCGAGGCTGCAGTACAGTTGAAAGAAAAGAATGCTGGAACACTGACTGGTCTCTCCTTTGGTCCGCTGGCAGCAAAAGATGGCTTCCGAGAAGTCCTGGCTATGGGTGTGGATGAGATCACCCTGGTGGAAGATCCGTTTGAAGGCAAAGCAGATCCAACCGCTGCCGTAACTGTTCTCGAAGCAGCGATTAAAAAATTAGGTCCCTTCGACCTGATCCTGTGCGGTTTCGCCAGCGATGACGGTTACACTCACCAGGTTGGGCCGCGCCTGGCGGAGCGTTTGGATCTTCCCCTGGTTTCATTTTCTCGCCAGGTTGCTGTAGTGGATGGGAAATTCCAGGCCGATCGCGACCTGGATGATCACCAGGAGCGGGTGGAAGCCAGCCTGCCGGTGGTTGTTTCTATCGCAGAAGAAGCCTATCCGCCTCGCCGCACCACGCTGATGGATGCTTTGAAAGCGAAGAAGAAACCCGTAAACGTGATATCTGTTGGCGACCTCGGCCTGGATAAAGCTGGTCTGGAACAGGCAAGCAAGGTTGAGGTTAAGGATCAGGTTGGGGTTGTGGTCCATCGAAAGCAGCAACTTGTCAAAGGCGCTTCCATGACAGAAGTAGCCGATAAACTGATCGACATACTCCTGCAGGAAAATGTTTTGAAGGGAGGCGCATAGCCATGTCCGAAAAATGCGTGATCGTATTTAGTGAGAACAAATTTGCGCTCAAAGAACTTTTGGGCAAAGCCAAGAAAGTAGCTGGCGATCAGGGATGGAAAGTGGTTGCCATGCCGTGGGGTGACGCAGCTGCTGCTGTTACCGCTGGAGCGGATGAGGTCTGCCTCGTTAAAGGGGCGCAAGAGCAATTGTCCAATTCAAAAGCTGGTGCGAAAGCATTGGCTGCCGCAGTGAAAGAATACAACCCGGCAGTTGTCCTGTTTGGCGCAACCAAATTGGGCATGGAAATTGCCTCACGTGCAGCTGAGAGAGTTGAAGCTGCCTATGCTACCTGGGTTCTTGATTTTGGGCTTAACCCGGTTTCCGCTCAAGTCACTTTGTACAGCGGTTCTGGCATTGCTTCAGTGGAATTTAATGCCAGCGTAGTTTTCCTGGGCATCGCCCCGGGTGTGTTTGAGGCTGTCGAACTTGGCGGATCACCGGCAGTGAAGGAATTGGCGGTTGATTTTGGTCCAGGTACACTTAAAATCCTGGAAGTAAAAGAGAAAGTTGCAACAGGCGCTCGTTTGGAAGAAGCCAAACTGGTTGTGGATGTAGGCCAGGGTGTGAAGGAAAAGACGGATCTTGCCATGATCGAAGAACTGGCAAGCTCGCTGGATGGGCAATTGGCGTGTTCGCGCCCGGTAGCATCGGATAGGGATTGGTTCCCGGAGTGGTTAGGTCTTTCTGGTAAGAAGATTAAACCGGAACTGTGTCTCACACTGGGTATCTCTGGTTCTATCCAGCACATTGTTGGTATTCGCGAATCGCGCGTTATCGCTTCGGTCAATATTGACGAAAATGCAGGCATCTTTTCGCAGGCAGATTATGGGATCATCGGCGATCTCTATGAATTCTTGCCGGCGTTCAAAGAGCGGTTACAAGCCAGGGGCGTTACGCCTGCCTGGAAATAGTCCAATCAAACCCAAATAGACTAGGAGAGTGAATTATGGCGAAAAAGAAAGTTGGTATTATCGGTGGCGGTATTATCGGTACCGCAATCGCGTACTTCCTGAGCCAG
Organism: uncultured Anaerolineaceae bacterium; assembly: GCA_964614855.1. Lineage (GTDB taxonomy): Bacteria > Chloroflexota > Anaerolineae > Anaerolineales > UBA4823 > CAWJHE01. The sequence continues at coordinate 2,897 of CAZTMX010000126.1, forward strand.
AACGAGGATGCAGAAGTAACCTTGTTCGAGAAGAACACGATTGGTTCTGGAACCACCGCGAAATCAGCAGCAACACACTGTCTGATCGACGACTCGGTTGCGCACGAGTTCTGGTCGGTACGCCTGTTCGGCTTCAAGCACTATGTCGATCTGAACACAAAGTACCCCGGCTCGACTGGTTTTGAGAAAACCGGTACCCTGACTGTTGCGCCGTTCAAAGAATATGAAATGTACGTCAAGCAGGCAGTTGATCTGACCCTGGCTTCGGGTTACCACGCCGAGTACTGGACCGATAAGGACAAAATCCACAGCATCGTACCCGATCTGAACCTGGACAATGTTTTGGGCGCTGGCTGGTGCCCGGATGATGGTTTCTTTGATGCCACCATGGCTTCAAATACCATGGCGAAACTTGCCCGTGAGAATGGCGCAGCCATTCATATCGGCGAGAAGGTTGTTGCTGTGCAGACACAAAACAACAAGGTGACCGGTTTGGATACTGACAAAGGTCACTATGATTTTGACGCAGTGGTAGATGCTTCTGGTCCGTGGACACGCTACACCAGCCGCATGGTCGGCCTGGAACTGCCCATCTGGCACACAAAAGCCGAAGTGTTCATCCTTGAGCCAAGTGAAAAACTGGGTTATCCGTTCCCGGTTTTGAAATACCCGAAGTTCTATGCCCGCAAGGACAAAGATGCGGTATTCATCTGCAAAGCCCACCTGACCATGGATCTCAACGACCCGATGCATGCTGGCATCTGGAACCCGGATGACCTGCCGATGACCGGCGGTACCGATCCTTACTTCTGGGATTTCCTCACCGACCAGCTGATGGAAGAGTATCCGCGCCTGCTCGAATCCAGCGTAGTTAATGACTGGCTGGGTTATCGTGCAGAACCGCCTGACTTCCTGCCGATCCTGGGCGAGACCCCGGTTGAGGGTTGGTTCCTGGCTTGCGGCGCCGGCGGCAATGGCGTGATCGAAGGCCCGACTATCGGTCGCGATATCGCCGACCTGGTGATGACCGGCAATGTTTCCTGGTACGTGGACCGCTTGCCGCTCAGCCGCTTTGCCAAAGATTTCAAGTTGGTTAAATAAGGATTTGTAGCAGAAAGTCAAACCTGAAGCGAATTGCCTGTAGGAGCTTTCCACGGTGCATGCGAATGGTTTGACCGGCTGCAGCCTTATGTTGTTCTCCAGATTGTAGGATGGAAGGGTATGGGGCTGCCACACAGCCCCATACCTGTGTGGCGCGTGCTATGCCACCTGATTGTATTCAGTGTGAGTTTGGAACCAGGAGAGGTAGATAAGATGAAAATATTGATGATTAATCCCAACACTTCAGAAATCTTCACGCAAAAGATCCAGGCAATTGCTGGACAATATGCTTTACCTGGAACGATCGTGAAGGCAGTCAATCCTGAAACTGGTCCGCGCTCCATTGAGAGTATTTATGACGAATTACTGAGCTCTCCAGGAACGTTGCAAACTTTGATCGAGAACCTGGACGAATACGATGCATTCGTCATGGCTTGTTTTAGCGATCACCCAACCATTTATGCAGCCCGAGAGATTACCGACAAGCCTGTGATGGGGATTGCAGAAGCATCCATGTATACCGCCTGTCTTTTAGGATATAAGTTTAGCATTGTGACAACCAACCGGGAGTGGGAGCCGCTGTTGTGGGACGCAGTGAAACATTACGGTCTGGCAGAGCGCTGTGCATCTGTTCGCAGCACTGGCATGGCTGTCTTGGAGCTGGAAGAAGCAAGCCCAGAAAGAACCTATCAAATGATCCGCGATAATGCGAAAAAAGCCCTGGATCTGGACGGTGCTGAAGTTATTTGCCTGGGTTGCGCCGGGATGACGGGGTTGGATAAGTCATTAGAAGCGGACCTTGGGGTGCCGGTGATTGACGGCGTGGTTGCAGCTCTGAAGATGACGGAGGGGATGTTGGGGTATGGCCTTCGAACCAGTAAGAAATTGGCATACTCAAGACCCGGGTACAAAGAATTGCCTGGTTACACGCCTCTTTTCAGCCGCCCATATTCTCGCTAAATATTTTGAGGCTATTTTTACGATATGACTGACCTGATTATAAGAAACGCACTTCTGCTGGATCAAAACGAAATCCAGGACCTGGCAATTGAAAACGGGCGTATTTCTGCGCGCGGCCCGCAGCTACCATTGCAGGCAGATCAGGAACTGGATGTCTATGGCAGGGTCGTGGTTCCGGGTTTTGTTGAACCCCATGTGCACCTGGACATTGCCTTGATTAATGACTGGCAAAATCCAGGGCGGCCAAAAGAATTTCTTTCACCGGTCGAGCTCACTGCAGAAGTAGAGCGCAGGCGCCGGGGTTTTACAACCCAGGAAATTGTGGAGCGAGCCAGCTATGCTGTGGAGTTGGGGCTGAGGCACGGCGTAACAGCCATGCGTGCCCAATGCCATGTGGATCTAACCATCGGTCTTAGGCACTTGGAAGCCTTGCTGACGGTAAAAGAAAAGTATCGAGACCTGCTCGATCTCCAAATTGTCACATTTCCACAACAGGGTTTACTGGCGACACCAGGAACAATGGAATTATTTCACGAAGCCTTTCGCATCGGCGCGGATGTGGTGGGCTGTGCCAGCAACCTGGATACGGTAACCCCAGGCAGACAGGGATACAAGGATCACATCGATGCTGCCTTTGACCTGGCAGCAAAATTGGATCTGCCCCTGGATATTCACGCAGATATTTACTTAATGGACGATCCAGAGCTTATAGATCTGGAAGTTGTCTATGCTGCACAAAAAGCCATCGAGATGGGTTACCAGGGGCGCGTGGCGGCTGGTCATGTTTCTGCGTTGGATTCAGCCCGACCAGGTGTCGCACAGGAAGCGATTGAGTGGATCAAGAAAGCCGGTATGCATGTGATCAGCCAACCGGATTTGTATCGCCTGGGAAGGATGGATGAACGACATGTACGCAGAGGTATGACACGCGTAAAGCAATTGTTGGCAGCGGGTGTGAATGTGACCTACGCCTCGAACAATGTGCGGGATGCCTACCGTCCTTTGGGTAATCTAAATCCGGTGGAAGAAGGATTGATTTTATCCTACGGCGCGCATATGGATACATCCCAGGACCTGGTCACACTCTTAAAAATGAGTACGTACAACGGCGCAAAAGCCTTGCAATTAAAAAATTACGGTCTACAAAACGGTTGTGAAGCCGACCTGGTTGTGATCGATGCCTTTTCACCTGCAGCTGTGATCGCAAACCAGGCGGAAAAATTGTTTGTGTATAAAGCCGGTCGCCTGGCGGCACAAAATCCGATGGGAAATTCCAGGTATTACGTTTCCAAACCCGAACAGGCTGGCAGCCCAGGTTCCTGGCAAGGACAGGCTCCGACCTTCAAGAGAAAATAACACATAAGGAGATATGATGATGGCTGATATTAAGAGAACTGCTTTGTATGATTGGCATGTGGCAAACAATGGGCGTATGGTGCCTTTTGCCGGATGGGAACTGCCGGTGATGTATGCGCCAGGCCCAAACAAAGAGCACGAAGTAACACGCACAATTGCGGGTCTGTTTGATAAAGACAACATGGGACAGATGGAAGTTCGTGGACCGGATGCGGAAGCATTTGTCAACTATGTGGTGACCTATGATGTCAGAAAAATGAACATGAATGAAGCCCATTATGGTTTCTTCTGCTACGCTGATGGCACTGTAGTAGATGATCTGTTTGTTTACAAGCTTCCGGATGAAAAAGCTGGTGGTGGAAAGGCGTATTTCTTCCTTGCCATCAATGCCTCAAACCGCGAAAAAGATGTGGCTTGGGTCAAAGCCCATGTCGGCGGTTTTGATGTGGAAGTCAAAGATATCTCTGATGAAACCTACATGATCGCCTTCCAGGGACCTAAAGCCCCAGAAATCCTGGACCGCCTTGCCGATGCGGACCTGGTTCAGGTGCCGCGCTTTAGCGCCACCGTATGCAACCTGGTGGGCGTACCGGCAATCCTTGGGCGCACTGGCTACACGGGGGAAGATGGTTTCGAGATCTTTGTGCATGTTGACTCTGCGGTCAAGGTTTGGGAAGCCATTATGAAGGAAGGCGCTGCAGAAGGTGTACTGCCGATTGGTCTGGCGGCACGCGATAGCCTGCGCTTCGAAGCCTGTATGCCGCTTTACGGGCATGAGCTAAGCGACTCCATTACCCCGGTGGAAGCGGGTTTGAATTTTGGCGTTAGCTACGACAAGAATTTCATCGGGCGCGATGCGCTGCTCAAACAGAAACTGGAGAAATCCGGCCGCGTGCATGTCGCATTCGAGTTGGTGGATAAGGGCGTTGCTCGAGAGCATTATCCTGTGGCCAAGGATGGAAAAGAAATCGGTATTGTGACCTCGGGTATGTTCTCGCCGACAACCAAGAAATACCTGGGTATGGCTCTCATCGAGCGCGGCTACGGAGCGAAAGATGCTGAGTTTGACATCATCATCCGTGGCAAACCGGTGAAGGCAAAAGTAGTCAAGAAACCCTTCTACGTTCCTGCATACCGTCGCTAGACGATCCAGAAACTGGCAGGGGTATTTAACCAACAATTTTCGTATGTATCAGTTTCGCTCTAGCATAAGCTCATCTGGTTTATGCTAGAGCACATGATCAGTGATCAGGAGTAGAAAAATGCCATACTTACCCGTAACAGATGAGAACAAGAAGGAGATGCTTGAAGCCATCGGCATTTCATCAACAAAAGAGTTGTTTGAAGTTGTACCTGCAAGCCACCGTTTCCCAGAGTTGAAGCTGCCAAAAGCTGCTTCCGAGATCGAAATCATGGAAGAGCTTTATGGAATGGCGCTGAAGAACAGCTCGACAGGTTGTTATGCGACATTTCTGGGAGCAGGTGCTTACAATCATTTTGTGCCCAGTGTTATTCCATACCTTACTTCACGTGGTGAATTCATCACCTCCTACACGCCCTACCAACCAGAAGTCAGCCAGGGCACGCTTCAGGCAATGTTTGAATACCAGAGCCTGGTAGCCAGGTTGACCGGGATGGAAGTGGTCAACGCCAGCCATTATGATGGGGCAACTTCAATGGCTGAAGCGGCCATTATGGCGGTGAATGTTTCGAACATGAAGCGGCGAAAAGTGATCGTGTCCCCGTCCATCCACCCGCAATACCGCAACGTATTGCGCACTTACCTGCCGACTGGAAATATTCAAATCACAGGCGATGAAAACCTGCAGAACGACTTGAGCGCACTTTTGGGTATGCTGGACAAAGATACCGCATGCTTGATCGTGCAGAACCCGACATTCTTTGGAGAATTGTTGGATGTGGATGGTCTGGCAGATGCTGTCCATGCTGCAGGCGCTTTGCTCGTCGTGGTGGCGAACCCGGCTATGAGCCTGGGTCTTTTGACGCCTCCTGGAGAGT
>CAZTMX010000127.1:0-2457 GCA_964614855.1 uncultured Anaerolineaceae bacterium
ACTGTATTCCCTACTTTTCTTCAGGCAACAGAAATCCGACCCTCGCCAACCATTTCGCCAACCGTAACACCAACCCGCTGGTTACCTAATCCTGTTTCTACATACAAGAGCTTGATTGATTTCTGCAATCGCAGCCAGGTGGATAATGATCCGTGGCGATACGCATTAAACCAGATTATTTTTCCGAGTGATGTGACGGATTCCGCACAAGAACAATTACCCAATCCCGTCGAGATCCGGCCTTCCTGTAATTTTGATTTGCAAAATCAACCTAAAGCAATTGTCATTCACTATACCGAAGGTTCATTGGATGCGACCCTTGCCACCTTCCAACAACCTCATAACAGCAGCGCCCATTACGTCATTGATCGCGATGGTAAGGTCTATCAAGTCATCCCTGAGCAATTTGCTGCTTATCACGTAAATTGTTATGGAAATCGGACGTTGTGTATGGCATCTTGTCCGGTTTGTGCAGATCAATACGGTAGCTTTGTCGAACCCAGATCTCAAACGATTGGGATTGAACTGGTAAATTTGGGTCATGTTGACCCACGTTATTACAGCGGTTCAGCAGGGCTATTCGAGGACTATAACAATTCTTTCGGCTATCGCTTCTGGGAAGATTATCCGGAAGCACAGATTCACTCGCTTCAAATCCTGGTCGAGGATATTCGTACTCGTTGGAACATTCCTTTCGGCATGGTTATGGGACATTCTAGGATCAACAATAACGTGGATCCCGGCCCAGCCCTAAACCTTTTCTGGCCTCGGTACGGGAACCCATCCCGTCCAGGGATTTTCAGTCGGTAATGCCTATCCCCCCTGGGATCAGGTCGAAGGTGTTGATATACTGAAATTAACAAGCATCAATCTTTTTCTATCGTTGGCCGGACTAAACCCGCTGGGTGAAATGTCCGGCATTTTGTTTAACTACACCTCTTACTTGAGGACCGTGACACAAGGAGGCTCTATTGATCAATGAGGTTATTGTCGAAGGAATTGTCGTCCGCGATCCATGGAAGTTCATGGAAGATCTGTTCTTCCGCCTGGTGGTCTATCGAGATAGCGATCAGCCGTCCAAGAAGTTGGATTTGGAGCGAGATGCCGGTGATTACATTAACGTCCGGGTCAACGGTGGCGCAAACGGCTTAATTCACATCCGTCGGGGTATGCGTCTGCGTGTCCATGGGTTTCTCCAATCACGGGACTATCGTGAAAGCCTGGAGGAATTTATCGGCAAAGCTCGCAAATCCAAACCCTTTGGCGAACTGGCGATTGAGATCAAAAACAATGATTTCAAACCCGGCCAGGTACAGATTGACCGCAATGTTGTTGAGGTTGTTGCTAAACGCATCATCGTTTTGGAACGCCCAAACCCAACCCCAACAGGCAATTCGAGCGGTACGAAGGGCGAAAGTGATGATGAAACACAAAGCGAGAAAAAACCAAAACCTGCAACGAGAAAAGTCCAGACCAGAAACATCGACCCGGGAGATAGTTCGCCGGAAGAAGTCTCCACCAATGGAGATCGTGATTTAGCCACAGATTGACTCATTCCATTCACAACCAGTAAATGTGTGCACATTTCAGGATAAACATGCGCCAAAAAATCTCTAAAAACTTCATGATGAATGGGTCTACTCGGTTAATTGTCTAGGTAAAACTGCGTCGGGTTTTCGTTTGCAGATAGAAGGTTTTTCTGACCTGAAGCGAGAGGTTTATTCGCTTTAGGTTCACATGGAGGATCACAAAGTGGTGCTCATCCCTCTTGCTCATAAAGCAAGAGGGTTACCAAGGGCCGCCACCTCAAAGCTCCCGAAAGTTTCTCGGGGCGAGTGATCCTCCTTTTTGTTTTAACCACTTTGGATGGGGTCGCACATTAACAAATAACCTTTTCCTCTTTTGAGGCGTTTTGGCGTGCTGAAAAGCAGAGAGGTTCATATTACATGGAGAAAATCATATCCCCTTGAAGGGGATCCTTGCGTGGGTGGTCGGGATTGCCCCGCCTACCCACGCAGACTTAAACAAGGCAATAAATGCGAGTGAAAAAGTATCTGCCTTTTTCCCTGGCGTTTGCTGCCCTGTAATTTCACACGGGTAGTTTTAAACGCTGGAACGCTCTTGATGCTATTTCGAGGGCCGGTACTTCACATCATTTGGACTCTATTCAACGTTGGTTATTTTCACAAGGAGGATTATGCAAGAAAGCCAAGAATTGAAACAAGCACAAGCTGAGCGCACCGAAAGGGCGCGATCTGCCATCCTGGCTGGAAAGTTCCTGGTTACCCGCATCGCCCCTCAGCAATGGACGGTCAAAAATGGCGATAAATTGCCATACGCCGTTTCTTTGAATGGCGATGTCTGGGCATGCACCTGTATGGACTACCAGCAGCGTGGGCCGCAGATTCTCTGCAAACATATCGAAGGCGTCCGTCTCTCAGAGACAGCGCAAAACCA
>CAZTMX010000127.1:2557-8234 GCA_964614855.1 uncultured Anaerolineaceae bacterium
CCTCATCAGATGGGAGCCTGGGGGATCGGTTGAGCCGCATATTATGGGAATTACGTCAACCGCTGGATATGTCCAGGGTCAAACGCCGGCAAGCGCCAGGAATGGGTTCTGTCCCTTACCTGGAAGGCTACGATGTCATTGATCGAGCAAATACCGTCTTCGGTTTTGCCTGGTCATTTGACTTAATCGGCGAGCCAGTTATTGTTCGCTGGCAGAAAAAGGTATTGGCCTGGAACCAGCAGGAAAAACGTAAGGTTCCGCTGATCGATGCCAATGGCAATGTTCAGACAGAGGAGGTCGGACTGGTCTATATCACCGGTAAGGTATCCGTAGACCTGGATGGCAAGTTTTATAGTCATGCCGACCTGGGCCGCTGCATTTTCACTGGCGATACTCCGGAAGCATTGGATATGGCTTTAGCTGGTTCGGCAACGGACTGCCTCAAACGCTGTTTTCGCCAAATGGGTGAGCAGTTCGGGAATTCGCTGTATGACAAGGAAATTGCCCAGAATGCCGGTTTAGAACAAGGTCGGGAAAATGGTCAAACTACTAACTCGGCTGCATCAACAACCTCACAACCCACGCGAACAACAGCACCGGCCCCGATTGTTCGTAAATACGGCGACGGTGTCCTGGTTAACGGGAATGTTCCCGAGCAGGAAGCCTTTGACCAGTTCAAAACCAAAATGGGCAAGGCGCCCGCCTCGAAAGATGAACTTCGTAGCTGGCTGGCAGGCCAACGCTCCACTCATATGGAGCATCAACCTGCACCCGCTTCTGTTGTCGTCTGACCCACCTGACAATCACATTACTCAGAAAGGAAAATCACAATGTACCAAACGATCATCCTCATTGGAAATCTCGGAAAAGACCCTGAAATGCGCTTCACACCTTCCGGTCAACCGGTCACCACTTTGTCTGTTGCCACAAATCGCCGCTACAACAACCCGAATGGGCAACCTGTCAAAGAAACGACATGGTTTCGCATCACGGTTTGGGGCAAACAAGCAGAGGCTTGCAACCAACATCTCCACAAAGGGAGCCGTGTTCTGGTGGAAGGCCGATTAACGCCTGACCCCGAAACGGGTGGGCCGCACATTTGGGAAAATAACGGTAAATATGGTGCTTCTTTTGAGGTAAACGCTTCTGCAGTGCGCTTCGTTTCCGGTCGTGAAGACTCCGAAGAAAGCGAAACGCACATGAACACTTCAAGCGAAAGCGACATCCCGTTCTAACCCACTATTTACATCGAGAATCACAACAAAGGACATGCCGACCTGGGCGTGTCCTTTTCTATTTTCAGAAACAGATACTGGAGGAACACATGGTTAAAGCAGAAATTACAGTTGGAACTTGTTATGGAGATGTGGTTATTCCCGTTGAAGTATTGGGAAAAGGACCACGTCCTGGTACGGCTTGGGTGCGCGCTTTGAATGGTTTGGAGCCATTTACCAAGATCAGTCATGGTGGCCCGTTTCAAGACTCAACCTCAATTGTTCTTATACCCCACCTACGGGAAGTCCACATTGAAAAAGATCCAGACGAAAGTATCGAAGAGGAATTGCTTCAGGAAGACGGCATCGAAGTTCAACTCCCGATTTCTGAAAAGCGCATTCCCGTAGAGGATCGGAACATCCCCGTGGAAGACTGGTTCCTGGAAAGCGCCTATGAAGACCGAACATTCATCGAATGATTTGGCTTTGTTGGAAAGGAGGAATATTCCAATCCAGAGATATCGGAAAGGACCGGGTATCCGAGAAACCGTATTGCTTGTCGCACCTACAGTCACAATCCAGGGGTATCAATACCTGGTGGACATTGGTAATGGCAACCCAACACGTTTTCACCGGGTCAACAAAAACAAAGAATGTTCGTGCGGGGCACCCTATTGTGAAGCCATTGAAGCGGTAAGACTGTATCTACAATCTGGCGGCGCACGTGCTCCTGATCCGGAAGGCATGCCGCCTTGTCCGATCTGCGGGAGTAAGACATTCCGCGACCGGGATTGGGATGGCAAATACACCAAAGAGTTGGGATGGCGCTGCGCTAAAGGTGGTTTACGCCACTTTTTGGATGCCAAAGCTGAACGGATCAAGAAACGGCTTGCAGAAAATCCCTGGCTGATCCCGCCAGCGCCTGGATATCCAGGTGTCCGGCGAGATGAACTGATGACCTGGGAAGAGTGCGAAGCGATCAATCGCAAGATCTTTCTCGAAACCGGTTACGACCCAACTGCATGAATCATATAACCCCGATGGAGGGGGCAGCATCCCTCCAGGGGTGGTCTGTCCCCTTTTTTTTCAAAGGAGACAGACATGAACGACTTTCAACCCTACCTGATACAAAACGCCCATCCTCAAACCTACACCTTGCCCCGGCTGAAGCACCTGCCCGTTCGAGAGCAGCCCGCTTTTCGAGTGGCCAAAGACTCGGATGCATGCAGCCTGGCTGAACTGCTGGCCGTTATCATCGGTGGTTCGACCCAAATCGAAACCGCTGAACGGTTGCTGGCGCAGTTTGGCACGATCCAAAAGATTGCCCAGGCGCATGTGAATGAGATAGCCAAAGTACAGGGTGTCAGTAATTTAACTGCCCTGCGGCTCAAAGCTGCTCTAGCGTTAGGGCGCAAACTGCTCCAACCGGAGGACGAACGCCCTTGCATTCATTCACCCGGAGACGCAGCCCAGATCTTGATGCCCATGTTGGCCCACCGTGAACAGGAATATATGGTGGTCATGCCGCTCGACACACGCAACCGTATGTTGGACGTGATCGAGATTTACCATGGCTCGCTTAATTCCTCGATGGTGCGTGTTGGTGAATTATTTAAGCCGGCATTGCAGCGCAATGCAGCGGCGATCTTGATTGCTCACAATCACCCATCTACAGACCCGACCCCCAGTCCAGAAGATATCAGCGTGACCCGCGCCATTGTTCAGGCCGGCAAGCTCTTGGATGTGTCCGTCCTGGACCACCTGGTCATCGGATTATCCCGCTGGGTATCGCTTAAGGAAAAGGGTCTTGGTTTTTCATAACTCAAGAATCATCACAAGGAGAATCTCCTGAAATCGATTTTGTTCTTTGACATTGAAACAACTGCTAACCCGGATGCAATAGCGCTCCTCCCTGAGCCAACTGCTCCGGCCAATTACAAAGACGCTGACAAAATTGCTCAGTACATCACTGAGAAGAAAACTGAGCAGATTGCGCAGGCTCCTTTGGACGCCGATCTGGGCAAGGTCATCGCCATCTCGTTGCAAAGCGGGATTGAAAATCCGGTAGAAGTTCACCTGACTGGCGACGCTGAAACCAAAACCGAAAATGATCTGATAAGCTGGTTCTGGGCCGCATTCGCAAAGGCGGATGGCCGATCCTGCGGCTATAACATCATCGGTTTTGATCTGCCTTACCTGCTCAGGCGTTCGTTTGACCTGGGCATCCAGGTCCAAATCCAACCCCAGTTGTCTAAATTTCGCACTGAACCCACCACTGATTTAATGGCCATCCTCTACAACTGGGGGCCGGCCAAAGGATTGAAGTGGGTCTGCAAGCGTTACGGGATTAACAACCCCTTGCCAGATCTGGATGGCTCTCAAGTAGTCAATATGGATCCGGAAACGCTGCGCAAGTACGCTGGAAATGATGTGTCCCTGGTTGTGGAACTGTACAAACGCATGTGTGGGGTGTACCTGCCGGCGTTGAATGCATACCAGCCCGCTTTCTTCAATCGTTAATTTCAATGGAGGATCAAATGAACCAACTCACCACATTACAACACCTGGAATATCTGGAAACAGGCTTTGAGGTGTCCAAAATTCTGGCGCAAGCCGGATACGGAATGGAAGCTCCCGCTTTTGTGATTACCTGGGGCCAGGTTGCTGAAGTGTTGGCGCACACACTCGCCGATTACGGTCTAACCCCTGACCGGTTGGACGAAAGCCTGTTAATTGACCTGGTACAGGATGCACAGAAGGCGTTGCAAAACGATGATGTGCTTTCCTGGCGCGACATTCTCCGCGCAAATGCCACTTCCAATCCGGGAATTATGGCGTTTCTTGAACCGCCAGATATGGAAGACGACGAAGGCCCGTTGACTGAGCTGTATGAAAACGCCACCCGCCTGGGTGACGACGAAGCATATTGGCCAGACGGTGGCGCCTCTGCCGACTTCTTTGACGACTTTTAGACCTCAGACACGCAAGATGGTTTTCCACCTTGCGTGTCTTTCCCAGTGTCGATATGGAGAATTATGGAAACACAAATGACCCAACTCAAGATCCCTGTACCGCCTGCGCCTGTTTTGGAACAGGCAGTCGGATATCGAAATTACCGAGGTGCGCGTTATCTTGCCCTCTGGTGGGAACCCTGTGGCGACGAAGCCATGGTATCCGATGGTTTACTAACCTTTACGGGACTCTGGCCAGGATATTTGGAGTTTGTACAACATCGAGCAGTTCATCCCCAGGTGGCCGCTTACAACCTGGGCTCATCCGAGGAACCGGCAGAATATCGTCTGGTCATCGATCTCGATCAGAGGCTGGCGTTTATCGCTCCCTGCAGGGAAGCTGAAGGATTGGTAACTTCCCAATGGGGTAACCCTCAAGAGAAACCTGTCACGATTTCACCTGCGGAGATGGAAACATGGCTGGCGGATTTAACCGAGCAGCTATCCCATTTCCCCAGTATGGATGAACTGTTGAGCCAGATGGCTGAGGATCAAAAACATGTTGATACCCTCCAGCATTGGCTGGATGAACAAATTTCGTAAATCAAATAGATGAATTCACAAGGAGGATCATTATGACCTGCAAAGTAACGGTACAAAAGAATGTATTTGCTGAAAGCCTGGCCATTGTTGGGCGGGCAGTGGGCTCTCATACTCACCTGCCTATCCTGTCCAATGTATTGCTCAGTAAAGATGAAGGGCAACTACGCCTTTCGGCCACCGACCTGACCCTGGGCGTGACGGTCTGGTTGGATGCTCATATGGACGGTGAACTTGGATTAACCTTACCAGCCAAGACTCTCACGGACGTGGTTAATTCTTTGGTGGAACCCGAGGTCGTATTTTCGGTCAATGGGAAACCGGAAGCGGCTCTGAAATGCGGCGCTTACAAAGGCGTTGTTAAGGGTATTGAAGCATCAGAGTTCCCTACGATACCGGAATTCGATGTCTCCAGTGGCATTTCCCTGGATGCAAACACACTCAAGGAAATGATCCAGAATGTTGCCTTCGCCGCATCAGTCGATGATAGCCGGCCGGTTCTGACCGGAGTATTGATGAATATGGAGGGAAAGTCCCTGTCGATGGTCGGTACGGATGGTTTTCGCCTGGCGATCTGCAAGGTTGATTTACCGGTGACGTTCGCTAAGAAACAAATGATCGTTCCCGCTTCAACCTTGAAAGAAGTGGTGCGAATTATAGGAGCCACAAAAGCCAGCAAGATCACCCTGTTTCTGCCATTAACCGGAAGTCAGGTGGTATTTCGCTGTGAGAATGTGCAAATTGTCTCGCAACTGATCGATGGCAGATACCCTGACTACCAGGCAATTTTACCCAAAGGGTACAAAACCAGAACGGTGATTGCCACAGCCGACCTGCTCAAAGCCTGTAAACAGGCCAGTATCATTGCCCGTGAGGGAAGCAACGTGGTTCGTTTCCACCTTCAGCCCGGAC
>CAZTMX010000128.1:0-5466 GCA_964614855.1 uncultured Anaerolineaceae bacterium
CAATATCAAACAGCCTTCAGCACTCCACAGCAGATGAGCGGTTTGGTCTGAAAAAATACCGCTGCTGGGGATATCCACCAGGCGTGCCTTGCGCGTATCTACTAAACCATACCACTGCACCCCCGATGCAGAGGGGATGATCTTGACCAGGATAAACCGGCTGTCCGGAGACCAAACCAACTGGTCAAAATCAACCGAGTTCTGCGTTTTTTGGCCTTTTGGATCGGTGACTTCCACCTGGTTGGATTGGACCAGGCGCGGCTCGGGGTTTTTATCATCCACCATCCAGATCCCCAATGCATCGCGCCAGGCCAGGGCTCGCCCATCCGGAGAGCCAACCACCATGTCGCTGCAAGAAAGGTTGGCTTTTCTGCTGCACTTGGCGATTTGCTGTGGTTCACCAGCCGTTTTTGTGTTAATTGAAAAGATTTGGTCGTCTTCTACATAAACTAAACGCTCCCCCTGGCTGGAAAAACTCATCGCCATCAGGTTTGATGTATCCTCGACCAGGTGAGTGATTTGTTTGGTTGAAAGGTCTAAGACATCCAGGTTGTAGAGATCTGTGCCATTTGCGGTGATTTCTTTTGGCCGCAGCAGCGCAACCTGGCGCGTGTTCTGGCTAACGGAAAATGCTGCCACGTTATCCACCAGCAGGCTGGAGAATTTTGTGCGGTAATCCCATCGCATGAGTTTGTTCTCTACAAGATACAGCAGATCGCTCCGGCTTTCAGGCACCGGTGTGGGGGTGAGGATTGCCGCAGGTGTGTTTTGGATGTGCAATGTCGCAATGATCGCCGGAGAAGAAACTTGCGGCGTGGGGATGGCCGCTGGGAAAGAGGTCGGTAAATCCTGTTTTTCATTGGTGTCCGGGTTGTCTGAGCCTGCAGGCAAAGCATCCGCTACCCATGGTGTGGCTGTAACCTGGTTGAAGTTCAGCAAAGGTTTGATGGCCGTGATCACGCTGCAGCCGCTGATAGCGATGGCGAAGATGAGCAAGCCAACAGTAATGCGTAGTCTCATACACGCACCGGTACAAAGGGATTACGCGCCAGGTATTTTCCATTCCCCGCATATCCCAGCCACTTCTCGCCGTCCACGATCAACCTGCCGCGCAGAAACACTTTCTGCGGGTAACCAGTGAGTTTCCAACCTTCGAATAGATTGTAATCGGTGCGGTGTCGGGCGACTGTTGCGCCGTAGCTGAAAGTTTTTTCCGTGTCCCAAAGCACCAGGTCGGCATCTGCGCCGGGTAGAATACTGCCCTTACGAGGGTAAAGACCGAAGATTTTCGCTGGATTGGTGCTGGTGAGCGCCACAAACTGGTTGGGGCTGATCTTGCCGGCGCGCACGCCGTATGTCCACAACACCGGCAGCCGGTCGCCCACCGCGGGCAGCCCGTTGGGGATTTTTGTGAAATCGTGTGCGCCCAATTCTTTACCGGGGATGGAAATGTTCAGACCCTCGTAGCGTATGGGCTGTGTGCCGTTGTAGAAGAATGGGCAGTGATCGGTGCCGATGACCTGCAAGGAGCCTGAAGCCAGCCCTTGCCATAGGCGCTGGTTATCCCTGGCGCCGCGCAAAGGCGGTGAGCAGACGAATTTTGCCCCATCCGGGCGGCTCAGTTCATCGGCTGTCAGAAGCAGGTACTGCGGGCAGGTTTCTCCGTAAATCGCCACACCTTGCTCCTGGGCGTATTCAAGCTGGTCAACCTCGCCGGCTGCGTTCATATGCACAATATACACCGGCGCTTGGGCCTGCGCCGCCAGGGAGGCGGAGCGTAAGGTAGCTTCCACGGCTCCCCAGGCAGGACGTGTGCGTGCATGCCATTCTGGCGTGGTGTGCCCTGCATCCAGGGCTTCCTGGATCAACAGCTCAATTACATCGCCGTTTTCAGCGTGCACCATGGTCAGCAAACCGTGTTGGCGCGCCAGGCGCATGACTACAAAGATCTGGTCATCGAGCAGGCGCAGCCGGTTGTTATAGGCAGTAAATACTTTAACGCTGTTGATGCCCATCCCTAACAGATCAGGCAGTTCCGCAGCGATAGCCTCATCCCAGCGGGTGATGTTCATGTGAAAACTGAAATCGACTGCTGCTTTATTATCGGCAATATTGTGCCAGGCTTGCACCGATTCTCGCAGGGTGGGTTTATCTAGCGGCACAAAATCAAGCACGGTAGTTGTGCCGCCAAAGGCTGCTGCTTTGTGGCCGGTGTAGTGATCATCCGAAGATACCGTGCCCATCATGGGTAAGGCAAAATGGGTGTGCGGGTCTACACCGCCGGGTGTGATCATCATACCGCTTGCATCGATGATCTGTGCGTTTGACGAAGACAGGTCTTTACCGATTTGAGAAATGCGCTCATTTTGAACTAGTATATCCGCCACGAATGTTTCGGCGGCGGTAACCAGGGTGCCGGATTTAATGATTATGTCCATAGCCAGGAAGCCTCAATTGAATGTCTTTGGTTGAAGAAGTGATTTATTCTTCCGATTGAAGCGGGATAAACCCTGCGCCGAAAATAGAAGAAGCCGGAGTGACAATTACCAGGGCCTGAGTGTCCTCATCAGCCACCAACGCCTTGAGATGCGGAATCTCGGTGGTCGTCAGGGCGCACAGGAGAACAGAGTGGTCTTTTCCGGTGTACATGCCAGTTCCCTTCATGGCAGTGACACCACGGTGCATATCCCGCAGGATGCGATCGGATACCTGCTTTTCCTTGTCGGTGATGATCAGTGTGAGCAGCTGCGGGCGGCGCTTTGTATGCCGGAACCAGGCGCGAGCGTTGAAGCGTTTTGCCTGTTCCGATCCTTCGCCGCCTTCCACATTGGCGAATTCGTCAAAGCGCGGCAAGACCTCTCCCGAGGCTTGCTGCAAGCCTACGGTGGCCACACTTAGCACGACCAGGGCTGCCATGAAGCTGAAAACATACATAAATATGAAGAACCCCGCGATGGGCCCAAGCGAAGCGCGCGCCAGGATTTCTTGTGAATTTGTCGCCACGTAGGGGTGTAAGATCAGCTTGGAGATCCAGGCAATGAGCAGCGTGCCGTAGATCCACAGGTAATTTCGCCTGAGACGCCTGCCGATAGCTTCTGCATTTGAGATCGGAAAATGCGGGTGGAGCAAGTTTTCTGCCAGCGATTCTGCCCAATCGGGTGAGGGTTGAAATGGCGGTACAAGCATGGCGGCAAAGAAATCCGTCTCCATTAGGCGCACCCTGGAGCTCCACAGCTCATAGTAGCGGTAGCGGCGGCCTTCGATGGCCAGGAACATGGTCACCAGCAGCATATTTAAAAGGATGACCACCTGGTTTCCCGTTTCTGCAAAGGCGATGGATACTGCTGCACCGGTGGTCACCACCGCCCAGTTGGTTGTGGCGTCCAGTCGTGTTCGCCAGATATTGGCGCGCGACACCTCGGCGCGGAAGAAATGCACCATAGCGGTGTTGAATTCGCTGCCGCGCATTTTGTAACCGCGGTAAGTCCACACTGCGTCCGTGCTGCTGGTGTCCTTGGGCGCCTGGGGCTCAGGTGCTGACGCTGGGGTTGGGATAGGTGGTTGTTCGGGCATCATCTTTATTTTTCCTCTTTGTGCTGAGGGTAGTGGGTTTCGATTTCCTTGATGCCAAGCAAAGCCGATAAAATTTCGGGATCAATCTCAATTTCCAACCCGGGTGCCGGGGTGTAATCTTGTGCACGGCTGGCGCGTTCACGCAATGTCTGCCACAACAGCTGGCGCTCTTCGGATGGCACAATCAGGTCCCGGATGGTCTTTGCGCGGTTCAGCAGCTCGCCGGTGGTGTAGAAAAATGTGATCCGGCGCCAGTCCTCAGCTAGCACAGGCTCGCTCAATTGCTGCAAAGGACCCAGTTGGACTTTGTAGTATTCTGGCTGTGCGCTGGGGTGGTCCGGCTCATCCTGCATCAACTCGATACGCTTGACCAATTCGTGCCCGTATACTGGCGCCAGGTATTGGATGCGCCATTTATCTTGCTGGAATGCCCCGGTTTGGTAAAACGCCAGGTAATCTACCGCAATTACTTTGGGAGAGGACCGCAGCGGGATGCGGTACCAGCCCAGCAACCTGGCAATTTCCAGGTCGCGCACTTTGTTCATCACCGAGACCAGGATCAAGGCAGTAGAATCAATGATCGCAGACATAGTACTTAAAGTCTACCATTAAATAGTCAGGGCTTGAGGTTTTCTTCGAAGAGTACGCCCGGATTGTGATGTGTAAATTCTGGCAAGATGGGCTAGCTGAATAAAACCTGCAAATCTTCGGCAGTCAGGTTCTTGAAGAATGCACTTTCGCTGGTGATCACCTGGTCCACCAATGTCTTTTTCCTTTCTTGCAGCACCAGGATTTTTTCCTCTACCGTATCACGCGTGATCAGCTTAAAGACGAACACCGGCTTGTCTTGCCCGATGCGGTGTGTGCGGTCGCTGGCTTGCATTTCCACTGCCGGGTTCCACCAGGGATCGATGTGGATGACATAATCCGCTGCAGTCAGGTTCAAACCCAGGCCTCCAGCTCTGAGGCTGATCAGAAACAGGGGGATTTTTTCATCCGTCTGGAACAGGTCCACCTGCGCCTGGCGGTCCTGGGTTTTACCGTCCAGGTAGGCGTATGGAACCTGGCGCGCATCCAGCTCTTTGCGGACCAGGGAGAGCATCTGCACAAATTGGGAAAAGACCAGGGCTTTGTGCCCTTCCGCGCGCAAGGTCTCAAGGGTTTCAAAAAGCAGGGCGAATTTTCCGGAATCGCCCCGGAACTTGTGATCAAAAAGCATAGGATGGTTGGAAATCTGGCGTAGGCGCAAAAGGCCTTCCAGGATTTTCATCGGGTTGTAACCGCTGGTGGTTCCCTGACCACCCTGGTCTAGCATCCCCAGCATAAAGCCGCGGTAGAAATCGCGTGTGCGGTTGTACAATTTTTGTTGGGCGGGCTCCATATCACAGTACAGTATGCGTTCGCTGCGCGGTGGCAGCTCTGGCGCCACTTGATCCTTTGTTCGCCGCAATATAAAGGGATAAACCATACGGCGCAGCAGTTCCAACGCCTTTTCGTCGTTTTTTCTTTCGATCGGCGAGGCAAATTCACTCTTGAAATATTCAAAACTCCCCAGCAAACCCGGGTTGAGAAAGGCAAATTGAGACCACAGCTCTACTGTAGAATTTTCGATGGGTGTGCCTGTCAACACCAGCTTGTGGTTTGCCTGCAGCAGCCGTGCAGCTCTTGCCGTTTGCGAGAGGGGGTTCTTTATCGCCTGAGATTCATCCAGGATAGCGGTATCAAATGTGTAGCCGTGCAACTGGCTGATATCCCTCAGCAGCACACCATAGGTGGTGATGACCACATCCACCTGGTTAAAACGGCTGAAATCCTTATCCCGGTCGGAGGCGAAATACTCCATAAGTTTCAAGTTGGGTGCAAAGCGCGCGGCTTCACGCTGCCAGTTAATCA
>CAZTMX010000128.1:5566-8099 GCA_964614855.1 uncultured Anaerolineaceae bacterium
GCTGATCTGCATCAGACATGCTCAACTCGATCAACGAAAGGTGGTGCTGAGAAAGACGAAAGCCTTTTTCGCCCGCTTCGGACATTCCCAGCAGATACTTAAACCTCTCCAACCAGGATTCGGGGATTTCTCCGATACTCCCATCCGCCAGCTTGATAAAGCGCTCGTTTTTTCGCAGCGATTTACGGATATCTTTGAGCGAGACTTCTAATTCGCCAAAATTAATAATCGCCTGTACATCAAACCAATCGATCCCAGAGGAGACATTGAACGAGATGGAAGGTGTCTGGCGGTTGACGCGCGCATTCTTGAGCTGCTCTTCGCCAAAGACTTGAAATCCCTCTTGCACCAGGCGCGGCACCGTGTGCAGCAGGAAATCTACCGGATGGATGCGAGCGCGTAAACGGTATATGCCGGGGTGCATGGCAAGTGGAGCGCGCTTTAATCCGTAACTGGCTGATGCCAACTTTTTGACGATAGCATCTTCCTCTACAGGCTGGCGCTGGATATGTACCAGGCTCCAGCTCTCAGCAGGATGCAGCATGCTAGATTTTGGATAACTGGAGTCGTGTATCACTTCGTAATCCCCGTACGCAAAGCGCAGTTGTACCTGCAGCTCGCCAGTACTATCCGCTAGATACAGCCGGGGAACTGGTGCAGAAGTGATTTCCTCCCATTGTACGATCTCACCATCCATGGAGAACTGGCGCGCCAGGTCAAAATAATACTTATCCAGGAATTCTTTCTCCTGGGCAGCCGGGATCAGCAGCTCGGAAAATTCAATAACCTCATCCATGGCATGGAATGCGCTGGGATTGGATAGGGTTGCCAGCTGATTGCCAACCACCGCCCACGTCTCGCTGGGGTGGAGGATTGTAAACGAGTCTTTTTGGATCTGGGTTTCATGCTCGCCGTGCATCAGCCAGGGATGCACACGCACTCCCTGTTCATCCCTGGAGAGCCGCAAGCGAAATTCAAGCCCAAGGTTGCTAAAGCTCAGGTGTTTTTGCAGGGGGTGTTTTGCTGTACTCAGGTAGATATGAGCATGGATATTTGCCAGGAGTGGCAGGATGTCATCCAGGTGTAATTCACTGGTCGAAGAGCGCATATTTTCAACCAGGATATTTGCCAACACGACCGCTTCTCGTCCGTAATTAACGCAGTCTTCAGCTTGCGGCATAACCGGTGGAATGCGCAATCTTTCCACCAGGCCTGTGGTCTCCGATAGAAAGTGAGGGATTTCTTGAGGGCTGCTGGCGATCAAGGCGGTACGGATTTCCCTGGCAAGAGAGTTCAGGTGCAAGACATAAGGTATGGCCTGGTAGTAAGGATACGGAACCTCACCGAGCGTTTGCAGGCCAAAAAAGAGTAGATAGGGCAGGTTGGTTTTTTCCACATTTCCTGCCTGGGCTGTGTCGATCATGCGATCCAGTTGTTTGCGCCATTCGGGAAAGACATTACCCTTAAGGTGCTCACCCAGGGCAAGCCAACTGGCAACGCCGTGTTCACATACCAACCCCCGGCTGGCGTGGGTGCAATTGCACTTCAGGTATATATGGCTCTTGGTTAGCTGGATCTCCACCCGGTGGTTGCGCTTATCGAGCACATGACACAAAGCATGGTTCTCCGAAAGGTCCTGGATTTTTACCTGGCGTTCCTGAAAGAGGTTCTCCCCCAGGCGATAGGTTTCATCATCGACAACCTTTCGCAAACGTTCCTGGCTAAAGATTTCTGGATTAAGCTTTTGAATATCCACCAAAATCACACACCCGTAAAATGCAAATGGTTACCGGCAGCCAGCCGACGGGCTGCCGGTAACCTGATTTCTCACAAGCGAGCAAACCTATTGCAGGCTTACATCCGCGTTGAATTCTTCGATTAAGGCATCGATTTCATCAGCTTGCTTTTGGAAGCCGGTCCAATACTCCTTGTCGTACCATTGCGCCTGGATTTCTTCGTAAGTCCGTCCTTGCTGTTCCACCCAGGTGAAATATTTGAGATTATGAACTCGCCTGCGGTCGGCATAGGTCAATTCTTGCATCTCGCCGGTCGCGGCACTCTGGATGTATTGTGCGTAATGTGCGGCTGCATCCAGGGTGGTGTAGGCCCCAAATTCCTCATGCATTTCGCTCAGCCGGCTGGAATATAGTTCCATGGAGTCGGTCAACACCGTTAGTACGATATCCCCTTCGCCCATTTCATAATATTTTGCGAATTTCACTGCGGAGAGCACATTGGAGATGCCAGAAAAGCCCAGCAGGTGTAAAGACTCGACGATTTCCTCCGGCACCCCTTGTTGAATCAGATAGGCGTGACCTGCAGGCTCATTGAACAACCTGGATAAATTGACCACAGCATTGTCATCGATGGCGACCAGAAGGTCAGTGTTTTTTACGTTGTGGATCCAGGGTACATGTTTGTCGCCAATGCCTTCAATGCGGTGCGCGCCAAAACCATTTTCCATCAGGGTCGGGCATTGCAATGCCTCGCTGGCAACGATCTTGCTGCCTGGGAAAAGCTGCTTCATGTAATC
>CAZTMX010000129.1:0-8090 GCA_964614855.1 uncultured Anaerolineaceae bacterium
CAGGTGGATACCATACTTGTGCTTTGCTCGCATCAGGAGAAATTAAGTGCTGGGGGTACAACGGAAGTGGCGAACTGGGAACTGGTGATTTCGATACACGGCTCACACCGGATGAATCGGTGGTCATGATGCAAGGTTGCGTGAGCGGATATGCAGTTTATCTGGGCACAAAGTTTTCTACAGCACATGACATCTTTGTTACTGCACACCCATCGCTGGATTCCGTCCCCGTCGAAAGCGATGTGATCCTCAGTGGAGAATGGTACCTGCTCCCCGAATTGGAAGACGGCAGTTATTACATCAGTGCGTTCCTGGATGCAAATGATTCGGGGGGAGGTCCCCCGGATGCAGGCGAACCCACAACGTTTTATGATGAGAACGACGATGGCATCCCCGATAAGATTACGATTATCGACGGCGCCAACGTGGCGGATATCCGTTTGTACCTGTATGATCCGCGGTTAATTTTTATCCCACTGGTCAGCAGGTAAGGACTGTCTGATAAAAAAGTACCATTGTCAACAAGAGAAGGGTTGCCAGGCCTTCAATGGTAACCCTTTGCTGCATTTTCAATATCATTCATCAGTCGCGAGTGGTATAATCCCAGCCTATGACCGGAACCATTATCAACATTATCGCCATCCTCGCCGGCGGAACCCTGGGCGCGCTGATGGGAGATCGTTTCCCAGAGCGCGTCAGCCGTTTCTTTATGCAAACCCTGGGTCTGCTGATCCTGGCGCTGGCGCTGGATATGGCAGTGGAAAGCCAAAACTTCCTGGTGATCCTGGGCGCTGTGCTGATCGGCGGGCTGCTGGGCGAATGGTGGGATATCGACCGGCGGTTGAACCGCCTGGGAGGCTGGCTGGAAAGCAAAGCCAGCCGTTTTCCCATCCTGACGCGCGGCAACTTTACACGCGGTTTTGTCGCCAGCAGCCTGATTGTGTGTATCGGCCCGCTGGCTATCCTGGGCTCGATCCAGGACGGCTTGAGCGGCGATTACACCCTGCTGGCGGTGAAAAGCGTGATGGACTTCGTGGTCACCATCGCCCTGGGCGCTGCCTTCGGCATGGGCGCAGCCGCGTCGGCATTATCAATTTTGGTGGTGCAAGGGGGGATGACCCTGGCAGCATCGCTGGTGGAAGGCTTGATGAGCGAGATCATGATCGCAGAATTCTCCGCCACAGGCGGGGTGATGTTGATCGGTTTGGGTCTGAGCATGCTGGAGATCAAGCAGATCAAGGTGGCAAATTATCTACCAGCGCTTTTCATCCTGCCGTTCCTGGTGGTTCTCTTCCAGGCGCTTGGGCTGTACTAGCGGTATACACAACCAGGAGGCGAAAAGCCTCCCGGTTTTTGGTTTGGGTTCTATCTCGCAGGGGATTGATCGTGCTCAGTCCGAAGATAAGCCTACCGCTCGCCCAAATAAGCCGCAATCACATCCGATTTGCCTGCCAGCTCCTGTGCAGGTCCTTGCATGCGGATGCGTCCCAGCTCCATGACAAAGGCATAATCTGAGATTTCCAGGGCACGCTTGGCGTTTTGCTCCACGAGCAAGATGGTTGTGCCGCTGGCATTGATCTCGCGCAGGATGTCAAACACCTCGCTCACCAGGATCGGCGCCAGCCCCAGGGTGGGCTCATCCACCAGGATCAGCTTGGGCTGGAGCATCAGCGCCATGGCAATCTCCAGGATTTGCTGCTGCCCGCCGCTTAGATTGCCAGCCAGGATGTTGCGTTTTTCTTTTAAGACCGGAAAGCGCTGGAAAAGACCATCGATATCCTTCTGGACCTGGACTTTGTCATTGCGAATATGCGCACCGATCTCCAGGTTTTCATGTACAGTCATAGCGGGCAGGTTGGAACGGCCCTCCGGCAGGTAAGAAATACCCTTCTTCAGCAGCTCAATCGATGGTGCGCGCGTGATATCTTCACCTTCGAAAATGATCTGGCCGCGGGTGGGTCGGGTAAAACCGAAGATGGTTTTCATTAATGTCGATTTGCCGGCGCCGTTTGCACCCAAAATCGAAAGGATCTGCCCTCTTCTCACCTCGATATTGATCTCTCGCAGCACCTCGATATCGCCGTAACCGGAGTCGATATTCACCAGCTCAAGGATTTTGTTATTTTCCAAAGTACGCCTCCCGCACCAGCTCATTTTTCTGGATTTCCTTGGGTGTACCTTCTGCAATCTTTTTTCCGTAATCCAGTACCACAATGCGCTGTGAGATATCCATCACCATGCCGATATTGTGCTCCACCAGCAGGATGGTCTTTCCCTGTGCGTTCAACGCCAGGATATGCTGCTTCATTTCGTCAACCATGGTGGTGTTTACACCCGCTGCGGGTTCATCCAGCATGATGACTGGTGGATCGGAGATCAACACACACACAAATTCCAGCATCTTGCGCTGCCCGTAAATCAAGTTCTCGGCCAGCTCGTCGCGATGTTCATAAAGCTTGACCATGCTGAGCAGCTCATAAGCGCGCTCCTTCGCCTGTGCTTCCAGCTGGCGGATGCTGCGGGTATGAAAAATGCGCTTCAGGTTGTTTTCCTCCTGGTGCTGCTGGATAGAAACCAGCATATTATCCAGCACCGTCAGGCTAGGGAAAATACTGACATTCTGGAAGGTGCGCCCGATGCCCATTAAGGAGATCTTATCTGGCGCCAGCTGTGTAATATCGTGCTCTTTGTAGATGATCTTGCCCTCTTCCGGTTTCAGGTATCCGGTGATGCAGTTGAACATGGTTGTCTTGCCAGAGCCGTTTGGGCCGATGATGCTGAACAGCTCGCCCGGGTAAACATTAATATCCACCCGGTCCAGTGCGGTAACGCCGTCAAAACGCTTGGTTACACCCTCAATACGGAAGAGAGGTTCTCTTTTATTGGCAACGGTTGTGCTCATCTCGATGCTCATCCGTTCACCTCCTGAGGCAGTTTCTTGGCAGCTTTACGTTTTTTCTCCCAGTTTGAAATCACCCCATCCAAACCGTTGGGCAGGTAAATGGTGACCAGGATCAAGATCAAGCCGTAAATCATCTGCTGGATCTGTGGTGGGATGGCATACTTGCCGCCCACCTCCAACAGGCGTGGCAAGACGGCGAAAATCACCGCGCCGATAATCACCCCGCGCATACGCCCCACACCGCCCACGAAGACCATGATCATCAGAGTGTTGGTAATCTCCAAACCCATCTCCGACGGACACACAACCGTCAGGTACTGCGCCTGGAAGCTGCCCAATGCGCCGATAGCAAAGCCCGATAGGGCAAAAGCCAGCAGTTTGTAATGCAGTGGGTTGATCCCGATGGCTGAAGCGCGGATTTCATCCTCGCGCACAGCCACAAAGGCACGGCCGGTGCGCGAATGATTGACCGCCCAGATCAACAAAAAAAGCGCAGCAGCCACCGGCAGCAGCAGGTAGTAATACTGGTAGGGTCTGGTTATCTTCAGCACGATATCCGTAAACGGGATGGCCAAAAGCGGGCGCTTGATCCCCAATGAACACAGGGAGCCGCCGGTGATATCCATGGCGGTATTGACCCACATCTGGGCGATGATCGCAAAACCCAACGTGCCGATGGCAAACGTCACATGCCGGATGCGGAAGAAAGCAATCCCAACCAGCACGGCCAGCAACCCCATCATCAGGGCGGAAAAGAGGATGCTGCCAAGCCAACCGAATCCAAAACGGGAGCCCACCAGTGATGTCAGGTAAGCGCCCAGACCAAAGAATACGGATTGGCCCAGCGAAACCTGGCCGATCTGCCCGGCGATCAGGTCAAATGCCAGGGCGAAGACCGTCCAGCGCACCGCATCGATCAAGGCATTGAGAA
This sequence comes from uncultured Anaerolineaceae bacterium, assembly GCA_964614855.1. Lineage (GTDB taxonomy): Bacteria > Chloroflexota > Anaerolineae > Anaerolineales > UBA4823 > CAWJHE01. The sequence goes on from CAZTMX010000129.1 coordinate 3,834, forward strand.
TATACCCCTGGGTAAAGATTCGCGGCAGCAAGACCAACAGGAGAACGAAGGCCGCGATCAGGATAATTTTGATTGTCGGTGGGCGTTTCATAGGCCGATCCTCTTTCCAAACAGACCATTAGGCCTCAAGAACAGCACCAGGATGAAAAACCCAAATGCAGCCACGTCCTTGTATGCCAGCGAGACATACCCGCCAAAGAGCGACTCGATAATCCCCAGGATAAAGCTGGCATAGATTGCCCCATTCACCTGTCCCATCCCGCCCATGATAATGGCTGCCAGCGATTTGAGTGTGAGCATAGATCCCATGTGGGGATAAACATTGAACAATGGCGAAACCAGGGCGGCTGCCAACCCGGTAATCGCACCACCGATCGCAAAAGTGACAATAGCTACCCAGCGGGTGTTGATGCCAAAAAGCTGGCACACCTGCTGGTTTTGCGACACCGCCCTCATGGTCTTCCCCAGCTTGGTATATCGCACAAACCACTGTACCAGGAAAAAGATCAGGATGGCAGTAGCCAACACGATCCACCTTTGCAGCGAAGCCCGGATGCCGAAAAATGTGATGATTTGCGTGGTGTACACGGTGGGTACATGGCGGGGATCGGTGGTGAAAAACCACATGGCTGCATTTTGGATGATGATCGATAACCCCAGGGTGGCGATGACATGGGCGCGCCAGCTCTTGTCTAAGATGGGGTGGATGGTTACGCGCTCAAGGATGACGGAATACACTGCCGTAAGCAAAATAACCAGGATCACGATCGCCCAATAAGGAAGCGGGGTGAAGTTGAGCAGCAGGTACAGGGTGTAGCCCGAAACCATAAACAAGTCGCCGTGGGCAAAGTTGACCACGTTTAACACGCTGAAGGTGAGCACCAACCCCAGGGTGACCAGCGCATACAACGAGCCCAGGGTCAAGCCGTTCAGCAACTGTTCAAGAAATAATGCCAACGAAGGATCCATGTTTAATTCCTGGAAGTGATTTTTTGATTCAATTCGCAGATTGCAAATTAACCGGCAGGAGATGTAGGACTAATTCTCCTGCCGGTTGGCTGTGTAAAACGATTTTACTTGACTACGTAATCCGAATGGTCAACCGGTTTGAGCTGTACAGTGGACAGCACGGTTGCCTTACCGTCTTTTGAAACCTCCAGCGAGCCGTCCAGGTATCCCTGGTTGTATTCGTCAAATTTGATTTGCCCACAAGGGGTAGACAGATCCAGTGCAGCAATCGCATCGCGAATATTGACACGATTGATTTCTTTGCCTGCTGCAATAACATTCTTGATGGCGGGCACGATGGTGTACATCAGGGCATAGTAACCCGACATGCGCTCCAGGGTGACCGGTTTCTTGTGGAACTCGGTGAATGTCTTGGAGAATTCCTTGTCCTGATCGGCTGAGAAGAAGGAGAACTCGATCACACCCTCGGCAATCTTGGGATCATCTTTGAGCAGCTCGTTCACCAGGTCGGAGACGCATGAGCCGCGTGCAAAAATGGGCAGATCCAGACCTACTTCATAGCGCTGGCGTAGGAAGGTAGCGCAGGATTGGTCATCCATGAACAGCAGCATGGCTTCGGCGTCCGAGCTTTTGATCTTGGTCAATACCGGGCGGTAATCTGCAGTGCTGCCTTCGAAGTAATCTTCGCTGATCACAGACACACCCAGTTTGGCAAACTGGTCGTTATAAACTTTGCCGGCGCCGCGCGCCATCTGGTTGTCGTTGCCCACGATCGCCAGCTTCTTGGTGCTCTCAGAAATGTATTCTGCGAAGCCCTGTCCCATGATCAGGTCGTCGGGGTTGATTTTGAATAGCCATTCGTTGCCGCCCTTGCCGATCTGAAGGTAAACAAAGGCATTGGTGGACGAGGCTTCTACGGTGGGGGTCTCACCTTCGTCAATAATCGGGATAGCGGGCAGGGTGGCAGAGCTGGAGCCGCAGCCGATCATCACATCTACCTGGTCTACTTCCACCAGTTTTCGCACCGCGCTCACGGCATCGGTAGCGTTGGCCTTGTTGTCGGCTTTGTAGATTTCGATGGGATGGCCTTCGATATTGTTATTTAATTGTGAGAGCGCCAGCTCGATCCCCAGCACATAGCTCTCGCCCAGCGAGGCCAGGGTGCCAGTGAGCGGCAGGCATAAGCCGATTTTGATCGGTTTGAGATCAGCTGCCGGTGCTGCTGGTGCCGCCGGTTCGCTGCCGGCTGCTGGTTGCTCGGCAGCTGGCGCCTGCGTCGGCGCAGGGGTTGCGCAGGCAGACATCAAGAGGATGCCGAACACTAAAAGCAAAGTTAAACCAAAATACTTCTTCATCGTTTTTTTCTCCTCATAAATTGATTTTCTCTCAGGAACCAGAAAGACCTGAGGGCCACACGTTGTCAAGGGAGCGGTTGTTACGCATTGTGAAACGACATTTCTTGGTTTCACGAAAAAAAATATAGTAGTCTCATCCCCAGCTGCTTAATTCAGAGCGCTGGGCGATCTCATCAGCAATTTCCCGACCCAAAGCCAGCAATTCATCCAGCTTGAGGCGGCCTTCTAACAGAAACTGGCGCGGGTATGTCAGGCTGACGGCCAGGTTCACCGGTTTGAGGTTCGGGCCGTAAAGCGGCACCGCCACCGCACCGATCTCATCGAATTGCTCACCGTCGTTGACGGCATAGCCTTGCTGCCGGATCTGCTCCAATTGCGCCAACAGTGCGTCGGCATGGGATATGGTACGCGGGGTAAAGGTCTCGAGCGTACTGTTATTAATAAATTCCTGCACGTAAGCTTTGTCTTTATAAGCCAGCAGAAGCTTTCCCAGGGCATTGGAATGCAGCGGCAACGAAAAACCAGGGGTTACAGCCACCTTGATCGGCCCTTTGCCATCCATCACCGCCAGGTAAATTACCTCATAGCGGCTGAGCGTGGCCAGGAAAAAATTGTGCTCAAAACGAGCGGTGTAGCTTTCGAATACACGGCGCGCAACCAGCGGCAGCGGGTTGTGATAGGTGTAAATATTTGCCAGCTTGAGAACTTCTGGTCCAAGGGCATAATTGAGCGTTTGCTTGTTCTGCTCCAGGTACCCCGCGTTGTACAGCGTGCGCACCACACGGTAGACGGTGGTCGGGTTGATCCCCAGCTCGCGCCCCAGCTCGTGGATGCCTCGCTCCGGGTGCTCAGTGGAAAAGGCATCCAGGATTTCCAGTGCTTTGGCCAGGCTTTTGTTCGGGGGTTCTGTTTCGCGTGGTGGGTTCATAGGCTCGTTTCTTTATTCGAAACAATGTTTCATAATATCTCCAATGATACGCAAAAAAATTTCCCTTGTCAATACCCAATTCTCATATACGAATCAAATCTTCTTGCCAATTGTGCTCAGGAATTAGCGGTGGGAAGATGATAAAATCCTATCCAACCAAACCGGGCGCACAAATGCGCTCCATTCTCTACATAGGATATTTTCAATGACCCGACCTGACGAAGATACGCTCACCAACGCAGAATACGCTCAAATCGCCCGGGGGCGTGCGGTGTTTACAAACTTTCTCAACCTGCATTTCCTGAGCCGTTTTGATGAAGACTTCCACAACCAGGTGAACAGCCCGCCTGTTCTGGGTATCCTGGCGGAGCTGCAGCAGAACGATGGTCTGCACGCAGATATCCGCCAGGGTGCGTTGTTGATGCAGGCTTACCTGCAGCAAAAGCAAGACGCCGAGCTGCCGGACACCCTGGGTGAGCTGGGTGTGGAGCGGACGCGCCTGTATCGCGGTGTTTCGGCTCACAACGGCCCGCCGCCGCCGTACGAAACCCTGTGGTCCAGCAGCAACCGCCCCGCCACAGATCAGCTGCAGCAGATCGCGCATATCTATCACCAAAACGACTATACGCAATATCGGGAAATCTCAGAACAGGCGGATTACATCGGGATTGAGCTGGATTACCTTTCCAACCTGGCAGCCAGGGAAGCGCAGAGTTGGCAGGCAGAGGAAATAGAACAGGCTCGCCAATTGCAGCATCACCAGGCGGAATTCACCCGGCGCATGATCAGCTGGGTGCAGCCGTTTCTGGAAAAGGCGCTCGAATTCGCACAAACCGGTTTCTATCGCGGCCACTTGCTGATGCTGCGCGGATACCTGCTGGATCAGGAGCAGTTTTTTGCAGAAGAGAATGTGTAAGAAAGTGCTTTTTTAATCTAACTCTGGTGTTTTATGAGAAAATGATTAAAATATAAACATGGGACATGGCGGTGGGGCGCGACCGCTGT
>CAZTMX010000130.1:0-7997 GCA_964614855.1 uncultured Anaerolineaceae bacterium
GCCGGAATCAAATTTAGATTTCCCTTTCTATGGGTGTGCATGAAAGTATTTCTTTTAGTGTGTTGATTAACAACTGGTGTTCTACGGAATGAATGCGCTGTTCGAGTGTCTCCAGCGTGTCTTGCGGTAGGATCTCGACAGTTTGTTGCGCCAGCAGCGGGCCGTTATCCACGCCTTCATCCGGAACGAGATGCACCATCACACCGGTATGCGTAATCTCCCCTTGCTGGTAAGCTGAGAAAGCCCGCTGGATGGCATGTGTCCCCGGGAATGTGCCTGGCAGGGCGGGGTGCAGGTTGATCACACGCCTGGGAAACCGGTCCAGAAAATTGCGGCTTAAAAGGCGCATCCATCCGGCCAGGATAATCCAATCTGGATGCAAGGCAGCGGTGGTCTGCGCCAGGTTTGCGTCATATTCTTTGCGGTCGATTTCCTTGCTCTTTGGCAGGTAAATTGCCGGCACACCAGCGCGGCGCGCTCGCTCAAGAGCGTATGCCTGGTTTTTGTCTGAGATCACACCGGCCACAGAGGCTGGCAGCACTCCGCTGGCGCAGGCGTCAAGTACCGCCTGGAGGTTGGAGCCATTACCGGAAACCAGAACCACCAGCCGGCTGTTTGCTGTCTCTGGAGCGTGTTGGCTCATAAGATCTGAACTTTCCCTTCGCCTGCTGCCAGCCTGCCAATCTCGTAACACGGCTCTGCAAGCTCGGCTTTAACCTGGTCTGCATCGGCAGGATCAACCACCATGACCATACCGATGCCCATATTAAAGACGCGGTACATTTCCATTTCGGAAACCTCTCCGCGCTGCTGGATCAGTTTGAAAACCGGGGGCACTGGCCAGCTTCCTCGCTTGATGTGTACGTCCAGGTTCGCCGGCAAGATGCGCGGGATGTTTTCAATAAACCCTCCGCCGGTAATATGCGCCAGGGCTTTGATCGGTTTACTGTCAGCCTGCAGCAGGGGCCACAGCGCTGGTAGATACGCCCGGTGAGGCGCAAGCAGGGCATCTGCCAGTGATCCACTCAACCCCGGCTCATATGTTTCCAGGTCGGCTCCGGCGAAAATCTTGCGGATCAGAGAATAACCGTTGGTATGCGGGCCTGAAGAGGCTAGCCCTAAAAGCAGGTCGCCAGCCTGAATATTTCCGCGCGGCAGGATGGCATCGCCTTCTACGATACCCACAATTGTACCAGCCAGGTCAAAGTCACCCGGGGTATACACACCCGGCATTTCCGCCGTTTCTCCGCCCAACAATGCACACCCGGCACCTTTACAGGCTTCGGCTATACCGGTCACCACCACGGCTACTACCCGGGGTTCCAACCTGTCGCTGGCAAAATAGTCCATAAAGAATAATGGGCGGGCGCCCTGAACCAAAATATCGTTAATGCAGTGGTTCACCAGGTCCTGTCCGATGGAGCGGAAGCGGTTTGCCTGGGCGGCTAATTTGACTTTGGTTCCCACACCATCCGTAGATGCAACCAAAACGGGGCTGTTCATTTCTTTTAATTGCCGGGCGTCAAACAAACCGCCAAATGCGCCGATACCTGATAAAACTTCCGCCCCGTAAGTGGACTTCACTGCATCGCGCATCAGCGAAACTGCCTGGTTACCGGCATCAATATTAACACCGGAGGCTGCGTAAGCAGATCCAGCAGGTGATTTCAAAGCCCGCCAGCCGATATCGCGCCGGTAGCGCATGCCTTCAAATTGGATCTGGTTTATCGCCCGGTAGGCTTTTTCCAGCGCCAGGGGCAAGCTGCTGCCCGTGGCAGCAACACCCAACACCCGCCCTCCTGCTGCCAGCACGGGTGTGCGGCCTTGTGCAGACTTTTCACCCCAGCGGGTTCCGGCATGAAACAACAGCACATCCTGTTCGGCTTGTTCCAGCCCGTGGATGACCGTTGCAGGCGAAACGCTCTCTGGATAGCCTTGCGAAGCCAGCACCACGCAAGCTGCAGCTTCACGCTTCCAGACCGGCTGGATATCGTGCAGGCGGCCTTGCGTACAGGCCAGTGCAATTTCCAGGAAATCGGTCTCCAGCAAGGGTAAGAGGACCTGGGTTTCGGGATCGCCAAAACGGCAGTTGAATTCGAGTAGGCGCGGACCATCTGCGGTCAGGATCAAGCCCGCATATAATACTCCGATATAAGGAAAACCTTCCGCCAGGCAGCCGTCCACGGCGGGTTGCAAGAACTGCGCAACCAACTGCCCAACCATTTGAGGTGGACAGACAGGAGCAGGCGCATAGGCGCCCATGCCGCCCGTATTGGGTCCCTGGTCGCCTTCCAACAGGCGTTTGTGATCCTGGGCGGGGGGCAGCGGACAGACCGTTTTACCGTCTGTAAAACCCAGGAGCGAAACTTCTTCACCGTACAAGCGCTCTTCAATCACCACCTGGTCGCTGGCTGAGCCCAATTTACGGTCAACTAACAGGGACTTTAAGCCATCCAGCGCCTCATCTGCGGTCTCTGGAACGAGCACGCCTTTTCCAGCTGCCAGCCCTGAGGCTTTGAGCACAACCGGGTAGGAAATGTTTTCAAGATATTTCCTGGCGGGTTCATACTCTTGAAAAACCGCATAGCGCGCCGTGGGAATGTGGTGGCGCGCCATAAACTGCTTGGCGAATGCCTTGGATGTCTCCAATTGTGCAGCCCGGCGTGAGGGGCCAAAGACCGGAATGCCTGCAGCAGCCAGTTCATCCCCTAGCCCGGCTGCCAGGGGGGCCTCCGGACCGATCACAACCAGATCGATGTGATGTTCCCGGCAAAAAGAAACCCATTCTCCACCGGCAATGTATACGTTTTGTCCAACTTTAGCTGTTCCCGGGTTGCCGGGTGAGATGTATAACTTCTCCAGGTGCGCCGATTGGGCGATTTTCCAGGCAAGTGCGTGTTCCCGGCCTCCAGAGCCAATGACCAGTATATTCATCCGTTCTTGCTCTCCTCTGATCCTTCTATCAGGCGATTGCCTTCTCAAACCCGGTTTTTGCAATGTGGTGATTGACTTCCAGCGGGTAGTGCCCGGTGAAACAGGCACGGCAGTACCCGTTTGAGCTGCCAATAACCTTCATCATCCCTGCCAGGGACAGGTAATACAGCGAATCGCAGCCGATGTGACTGGCGATCTCAGTTACAGTTGAATGATGCGCGATTAATTCTTCGTAACGTCCCATATCCACACCCATGTAACAGGGATGGCGGATTGGAGGGCAGGTAATCAACAAGTGAACCTGGGTGGCTCCGGCGTTGCGCAGCATTTGCACCAATGGACCAGAGGTGTTGCCGCGCACAATGCTGTCATCGATCATCACAATGCTTTTATCGCGTACATTCTCTTCGATGACATTAAACTTCATCGCCACACCCTGTTTACGCAGCGAATCGGTGGGTTGGATAAATGAGCGCCCGATATAACGGTTCTTGATAAAGCCGTCGTTGTAGGGTATGCCAGAGACCCTGGCAAAACCGATGGCTGCCGGGATGGACGAGTCGGGTACTGGGATCACGACATCTGCCTGCGCTGAGGCTTCGCGTGCCAGTTCTTCTCCCAATCGCTGGCGTACCTGGTGAACGCTCATCCCATCCCAAACGCTGTCTGGACGGGAGAAATAGATATGTTCAAAAACACACTGCGCCAGCGACCTTGCGGGTTCGACAGCCTGGTACACGGACAGCGCTGAGTCGCTCAGGGTGACAATCTCACCGGGTTGGATTTCCCGCATGGCAATACAACCCAGCGTAACCAGGGCACATGTTTCCGATGCAACCACATGCCCGCCCCCAGGTAAAACGCCTACACTCAAGGGATGAAAACCCCAGGGGTCGCGTATGGCAAATACGCATTCGCGTGTCAGGATCACCAGCGAATAGGCGCCGATCCATTTTGACATGGTGGCGCGTATGCGTTCTTCCCAGGTATCACCCTGCGCGCCTGCCAACATCATGGTAATCACCTCCGAGTCGGAGGTGGAGGAGAGACCAATCCCGCGCGCCAACAAATCCTGGCGCAGTTCATGCGTATTGATCAGGTTGCCGTTATGGGCAACAGCCAGCGGTCCATATCGTGTTTCGATCAGAAACGGCTGGGCGTTGCGGGCAACCGAAGAACCGGTGGTGGAATAGCGTGTGTGCCCGATGGCATACTTGCCTTGCATAGGGGCCAGGTTTTGGGGGGTAAAGACCTGGGTTACCAACCCCACATCTTTATAAAGCTGTATTGTATGGCCGTTCGAAACAGCGATGCCTGCTGCTTCTTGTCCGCGGTGCTGCAAGGCGTGCAAACCGAAATAGGCCATGCTTGCCACATCTTCATCCGGTGCAAAAACACCGATGACGCCGCACTCTTCCCTGGGTTTATCTTCGTAGATCGTCATGGAACCGGTTAACCCTCTTTCGATGACTGCATGGTTTGGTCATCTGAAAGGATCTTTTCTACTTGCTCCATTTGAAAAGCTTTTACCCTGGCGCGCACCTGAGGGTCCACCAGCCCCAGGATCTTGGCAGCCAGCAGCGCGGCATTGAGTGGTTCCAGTACCGTGGCTGGGGCAATGGCCGACGGCATACGCAGTGATGAGTAAATATCCGCGCCGCCAAACGCTTCGCTGGCTGGCGGGCAGGCGATGACCGGAGCGCTGACAGCACCGTCGGTAAAGCCGGATAATGCATTGCTGCGTCCGGCGACCGTGATATACACTTTTGGCCTGGGGTCCGCTTCGTACTCGCGCAGAAGCTTTAAGGTATGGTCAGCGGTTTTGTGCGCCGATCCGATGCGCTGGACGACTTCCAGCCCAAATTTCCCGGCTGCTTCGGCGATTTTTTCGCAGTGAGGGGCGTCAGCTTTTGAGCCCATCAAAATCACTACCAGTGGAGATGTCATAACAGGTTTGCCTCGCTCAAATTTTGCACCAATCTCTTTTCTACCGGGTAATCGCCGGGGACAAATTCCCGGGCGGTCAACATTTCATAGATGGTGATGTACCGCTGGCTGACGGTCGCCCACAAATCATCCGGCATTGCTGGGATATCGCCGTCGCCGCGATAGCCGTATTCTGCATACGCTAACCGGACGATTTCTTTATCAAAATTTTCCGGTTCCTGCCCGTTTCTCAATCGTTCCAGGTAGCTGTTAGCTTTCCAGAAACGGGAGGAATCGGGTGTGTGGACTTCGTCGATCAGGAGCACGCGGCCATCGGGGGCACGGCCGAATTCATATTTTGTATCTACCAGGATCAAGCCGTTCTTTTGGGCGATTTCCTGGCCGCGTTGAAAGATTTTCAGTGCAGCAGATTGTACCTGCTCCCAGTCGCCAGCTTCCATAAAGCCGCGCCCGGTCACTTCTGCGCAAGTTAAACGCTCATCATGGCCGCTGGCACCGCCTTTGGTGGTGGGTGTGATAATTGGCTCTGACAGGGCCTGGTTTTTGCGCAGACCTTCAGGAAAGGAATAGCCGTAGATGCGGCGTTCACCCAATTCATAACGCCGCCACAGCGCCGTGGAGGTGACACCGGTGATGTAGCCGCGTACGATTACCTCAATGGGGAAAGGTTCTGCTTCAATAGCCAGCAGCGCATTGGGGTCGGGTGTAGCGAGCATATGATTAGCGATGATATCTGCGGTCTGATCAAACCACCAGGCAGCCAGCTGGTTGAGTACCTGTCCTTTGTAAGGCACGCAGGCTAAATTGCGGTCGAAGGCTGATAGGCGGTCGGTAGTGATGAGCAAACGGCGTTGATCGGATAAAGGATACCATTCGCGCACTTTGCCGGCTTGTTTACCGGGCAACGGAAGATCACAGCCTTGAAAAGCGTTGGGAAGTAATTGTAAGATTGATTCTTTGGAGATCATCGTAGACAATCCTCAGGATTGGGCGGCGTAGGATACGCCGTTACGAAAAAGCGGCAGCCCCGAGAAGCCGGTTTCGCCGCGCGTCCAGCGCGGGTGCTGGTAATGGAATATATGGTTCTCTGGATGGGGCATTAACCCCAAAACATTTCCTCGCCGGTTGCAGATGCCGGCGATATCATCTATAGAGCCATTGGGGTTAACCGGGTATTTACCACCCGCCGAGCGCCCATCAGGGAAAATATAGGTCAGCGCAACCTGGTCATTCGCCCACAGTTGGCGGGCTGCTTCAGGTTGAGATACGGTGAAATTGCCTTCCCCGTGCGCCACCGGGCAGTAGATGAATTCCGGCAAAGCGCGCGTCCACAGGCAGCGTTGGGAAACCGGCTTTAGCATCACCCAGCGGCATTCGAATTGCCCGCTGGCATTGAAGGTTAGCGTTGCAGGACGTTTAAAGAGTACGCTTGTATGCTCCTGGTTTTGCTGCCTGGGTAATATGCCGGATTTAACTAGGGCTTGAAATCCGTTGCAAATGCCGATGACCGGTTTGCCGCTTTCGATGAATTGGGTGACTTCTTCGACAAAATAGGATATCAGGTCCAGTGCCAGGATTTTGCCTGCACCCAAGGCGTCTGCATAGGAAAAACCTCCTGGCACGACCAGGATTTGATAATCTTGCCAGTGTTTGTTTCCGCTGCGTAACTGGTTCAGGTGCACAATCTCGGCTTGAGCGCCTGCCTGTTCAAAAGCTTGCGCTACATCATGATCTCGGTTTGTACCTGTGGCATGTAAAATTAATGTTCTTGGCTGCATGCTTTTTCCTGACTGGATTGTTCGGGTAAAGGATTGACTGGAGACCAGGCTTGCAGTAAATCCGGCAATTTCAAATAAACGAACAGCTCTGTCCCTACATGGATGGATAACGCCTGTTCTGCGATTACTGCGCCAACCAACATACAGGGGAAACCCTGCAAGGTTTTTTCAAATGCAAGGCGCTGATCCTGTGTAACTTCGACCAGCAAACAACCGTTTATTTCGCCAAAAAGCGCATGCAATGGTTCTGTTGTGGGGAGGGAGAGGGACATCCCCAATCTCCCAGCAATGCACATCTCGGCTGCGGCTGTGCTCACCCCACCCTCGCTAATATCATGGCAAGCGCGCACCAGGCCCATCTGCATGGCCTGGTGTAAAGCCTGGTAAAGGATGGGGGCAGTTGGCGGCAGCCCTGGAACGGTTTCACTCGCAAATTGTGTGCCGCTGATCATTTCGTAATGAGATCCCCTGAAGGATGGTTGGAATTCGCCCAACAGGTAAATTGCGTTTCCGGGGGTCTTAAGATCCAGTGTAACCGCCCGGGTGATATCATCGATGATGCCCAGGGCTGAAACCAACAGGGTGGGCGGGATGGCATGCCGCTCACCGTCCATGCCCAGGTATTCATTGTTCAGCGAATCTTTTCCTGAGATAAACGGAGCCTGGTAATGGATGGCAGCATCGTAGCAGCCTTGCGCAGCCTGAACCAGCGAGCCCATTGTCTCCGGCCGCCTGGGGTCGCCCCAGCAAAAGTTATCCAACAAGGCGATGCGCTGCGGATTGGCGCCAACCGCCACAGCGTTGCGTACGGCTTCATCGACAACGCTGCATGCCATGCGGTATGCGTCGAATTTGCCATATTGTGGATTTACCCCGGCGGACAGGACGATGCCGCGTTTTCCGCTTGTACCTGCCGGTTTGAGCACGCAGGCATCTGCCGGCCCGTCATCGGCTGCTCCGGTCAAGGGCTTTACCACCGTGCCACCCTGGACTTCATGATCATAGATACGGATCACCGGGGCTTTGGAGGCAATATTGGGATGCGAAAGCAGCTGCAGGAGTATTGCGTTGGCGTCTTCTGCCAGGAGAGTTGAGGGCATTTCTACATTCTCTGGCGTCGCCGGTGTGAGCACGGGGATGCGCGCCTGGAGCTGGCGCTGCGGGATGCCCTTGTGTAAGAAATAGTTATCCAGGTCGAGCACGATTGCTCCCTGGTAACGCACCACCAGGCGTCCTGTATCCGTAAAGCAACCGATGTCTGTCATTTCCACGTCAAAAGTCCGGCAAATTTCGCTCACCTGGGCCAGGTTGGCGGGTGGAACGGATAAAACCATGCGT
>CAZTMX010000131.1:0-7815 GCA_964614855.1 uncultured Anaerolineaceae bacterium
TCATGCGCTGCAGATGGATCGCCGGGTCGATGTACTGCACCTTGATATCGGCTGGCAAATTCAACGTGATGGGAGCGTAGTTTAGGATCGCTTTTACGCCTGCTTCGACCAACTGTTCGGCTACCTTTTGTGCATTCGCTGCTGGTACGGAGATCATGGCGACCTTAATTCCTGCAGCCTTGATCGCTGTCACCATATGCTCACTGGATTGCACCTGCAGGCCGTCGAAGCTCATTTTTTGTTTGACCGGGTCTTCATCAAAGATCATAGACACACGGAACCCTCGGTTGGCAAATCCCTTGTAACGCGAGACGGCGGAGCCAATATCTCCGGCGCCGATGACGGCAATTTCCCACTCATGATCGAGATGCAAGATCTGACTGATTTGTCTGGTAAGGAACTCGATCTGGTACCCCGTTCCCTGTTTGCCAAATTCGCCAAATTGGGACAGATCTTTGCGAATTTGAGCCGCAGAGATGCCGAGATGCTCACCAAGCTCTTGAGATGAAGTGACCTGGCGTCCATCTGCATGCATTTGCTGCAGTGCTCGCAAATAGAGCGGCAAGCGGCCAACCACGATATCCGGTATATTTTTCTTTGTCATTGGCTCCTCCTTGAAGTTTACTTATTTAACCACAAAATATCTAATTGTGCAATTGCCCACAATAAGTTCACAAGTATTGAACAAACCGGATTCGCGCGCGATGGTATAATCAGCCCATGTTTATCGATCAAGCAAAAATCTATATTAAAAGTGGTACAGGCGGAGATGGTGTAGTCCATTTCCGCCGAGAAAAATATGTACCCCGCGGCGGCCCAGATGGCGGCGACGGGGGTAGAGGCGGCGATGTGATCATGCAGGTTGTTTCGACCATGAACACGCTGTCTGCGTTTCGCTATAGCCCGCGCTTTGTGGCGAAAAACGGTGCAAATGGTTCAAAGCAGAATATGACCGGACGCTCGGCAGAAAACCTGGTGATCCAGGTGCCGCCGGGCACGGTTGTATATGATGACGACAGCGGTGATATCCTGGGTGACCTGGTAGAAAACGGTCAGACGCTGGTGGTGGCGGCGGGCGGCAGGGGCGGACGCGGCAACGCCCGCTTTGCCAATTCAGTTAACCAGGTGCCAAAGTTGGCGGAGCGCGGCGAGCCCGGCAAGGAGCTCAACCTGCGTCTGGAACTCAAACTGATCGCTGATATCGGGATTGTAGGTGTACCTAATGCAGGTAAATCCACCCTGCTGTCTGTGGTCACAAACGCCAAACCGAAGATCGCGCCGTATCCATTTACCACGATCGAACCCAACCTGGGTGTCGCCATGCTGGACGATGATAACAGCCTGATCCTGGCAGATATTCCCGGGTTGATCGAAGGGGCGCACATGGGTATTGGGCTGGGACATGATTTTCTGCGCCATATCCAACGTACCCGCGTATTGATCCACCTGTTGGATGGGATGGCGGATGATCCTGTGTCCGATTTTTCCCAAATAAACACCGAGTTGGCTTTGTTTGACCCCCAGCTGGCACAAAAACCTCAGGTGGTGGTTTTCACCAAAATGGATCTGCCGGATGTGCAGGAACGCTGGGAGGGCATTTCGGCTGATCTCAAGAAGTACTTGAAGCGCGAGAAAAACCTCAATATCCCCCAATCGCCCATGGCCATCTCAGCTGTCGCCGGCACCAATGTGCGTGAGTTGTTATACCGCGCAGCTGAGCTGCTTAAGACCGCCCCCGAATCCGAAAAAGTCACTGAAACGCCGGTGTACCGGGTGGAAACCGATCCAAATGAATTTACCATTGAGCAAACCGACGCAGGTTGGGTGGTGCACGGGCAGGCAATCGAAAGAGCAGCGGAAATGACCTACTGGGAGCATTTCCAGTCGGTGCGCCGCTTCCAGCGCATCCTGGAGACCCTGGGGATCGATGCTGCCTTGCGCAAAGCCGGTGTACAGGAAGGCGATACGGTGATCGTCAGCGGGTATGAGCTGGAGTGGCAGGATTAAGAGACCAGCTCCACAGGGTTATTCATGCACAGACTGGGCATTTTTGGCGGCACGTTTGATCCGCCGCATATCGGACACCTGATCCTGGCTGCAGAAGCCCTGGACCAATTGTCGCTGGATAAAATCCTTTGGGTATTGACGCCCTACCCGCCTCACAAGGGAGATCGCGAGATCACTCCCTGGCAGCAGCGGCTGTCGCTGCTGGGGGCAGCGCTGGCTGGCGAGCCGCGCTTTGAGAGTTGCAGAGTGGATATCGACCGGAAGCCGCCGCATTTTGCAGCAGATACGGTAGCCTTGCTTCGAAAGGCTCACCCGAACGCTCAGCTGATTTACCTGATGGGCGGAGATTCGCTGTTGGATTTGCCGGCGTGGAAGCGCCCGCAGGATTTTGTCACGGTTTGCGATGAGATCGGTGTCATGCTGCGTCCCGGTAGGGAGGTTGATCTGCAAGCGCTGGAACAAGCGCTGCCGGGATTGGGAGATAAGCTGCGCTTTATCCACGCCCCGCTGTTAGAGATTTCCTCTTCAAAACTGCGAGAGAAAATTGCTCAAGGACGAGCTTACCGCTATTTCCTACCCCATGCTGTATACGAGCAAATCCAGCAAGAGAAGCTGTATCTTTAGACTGCCTCAGTTGTCTGCGGATATTTCAATTTCCACCAGGATATCCCCTTGCGCCCTGCAGCTCAACACTGTCATAGGAAATGGCAGGAAATGGCCGGCAGTTTGTTCACGGTTTGGGTTTTCCACGGCAGACATCCATTGTTTCGATTCCAGAAATGAAGCTGTGCTGGGTAGGCAGGAGCTGGCGATCTGCACCTGAAGGGCGTTTGAGAGGATGCCCCTCCAAACCAATCCATCCCGCTGGCTGTTGTAATGATCCGCCCAGCCGCTCTGAAAGCGCAGGATGGGAATGGAGAAGGTAATTGTTTGGCTCTCTGGGGGAATGTGCAAGAAAATATATACGCCGTTTGAGTTAAGCTGATATTTGATTTTTATGCCATCGGGGGAAGAAAAGTGGATGCTCTGTGCGCCAAAACTTGGTAAAAGATCCAGCTCGGGGTTTGTGAAGGCGCCGGTGATCACCGCCGGGTCTGCTGCTGCGCCGCGGCTCAAATCCCAGGTCTCTGGCTGGCTAAGACCGCTGATCAACTGAGAAGATGGCCCGATGATTTGGTGTATCGCCGGTGCACCTTTTTGCTTGTCTTTCAACAAGGCAAACAGGTAACTCATTTCGCCCGAAGGCAGTTCAAAGACCGCCAGGATATCGTTGGTAGACACAACGCATTCCAGCGCACCATCCCGGTCGATATCCTGCTCACAGCTTTGCGTGGGTTGAGGGTTTTCCGCCCAGTAAGAGGCGTAGAGCAGCGACCAGATATTGCCCTGGGTTTTTGCCCGCAACAAATTGAGATCTGCTGCCTGTGGGTAGACCGGGGCTGAAAGCGCCAGGGCTGCCTGGCGTGCAGCCTCACCCAGCGGGTTATCCGGCGCTTGCTGCAGCGCGCTCAGCAATTCAACCGGGAGCAGTGTGTGTTGCGGGATTTGGGCATTAGCAGCAGGTTGAGGGGCTGTCAGGGTTGTGTCCGTGTTCAAGGCGTCGCTGGTTATATTTAGTTCGCCCATTTCTTGTCTCGCCGATAATCCATGCAGCGAGAGCAGCTCCGGTTCCCCCAAGAAGCGCACCCAGGGATGTGCGCGCAGATACCGCAGGGTGGCCCGGGCAGCTTGCGGATCACCCCAGCTGCTGGCAGGCAGCTCCCCGCCCAGGATCAGGAGTTCGGTGTGTTCATGTGTCTGCGCGTCTACCGCTGCGGCAACCAGCGCTTTGCGAAATTCTTCTGTTGGACCTTGCGCGCTGGCTTGTTGGGGTGTTCCCCCCCTGGGAATTTGCAGGATGGTGCTATTTTGCCAGCGCACAGGCGTCGTGGTTTGCACAGGATGCGTTATCTCGGGCTGCGGATGCGCAGCCAGGAAGATCACCCGAGAGGATGTGCGATGGGGGAGAACGCCAGAAGGGATGAATTCCATAGCATCGACTGAAAAATTAAAACCCGCGGTTGCTTCTGCAGAAATCTCACTGAGCAGATCACTCCAGCCACCTTCAGGTCCTACTTCTTGATCCAGGGGGGCAGGCGCGTAGCGCGGTAAGATCAGCAAACCTTGATTTTGCAACAATTGGATCTGTTCGATCCCGCCCAGGTAATCCAGCGCAGAGAGGGAAAAAGGGTTGTACATATCTAGCAGAACAAGCGGGACCTTCTGCGAAGCTGCTGTGCGCAGCAGGTTTGCCAGCCCGTGACGCCCGCCCGAGGGACCGGTATGAGCGCCGTCCCAGCGTCTGAGCGCTAAGGCTGGGGTATAAGCTGGATAGGCCTGGGAGAAGGCCATCAACACTTGTGCTGGCTCAGGCGGCAGGCTGCCCGAGCGGGTGACTGGCAGTGAATCGACCACGGTTTTTCCCCCAGGTGAGGTGATCCAGGCCTGCACACGCCAGTTTTGGAGGCTAGTGGGCAGTGTACTGCGGGAAAATCCGAGGGTGAGCGTATCGAGGAATGCATCTCGAAACACTTGAACCCGTGCGGCGGGTTTCGACTGCATTTGCGAACCAAGTACCTGGATCTCGCCTGAAGCCGGTAGGATCAACAGTGTTTCCCAGGCGAAGGATGGGACGGCGTCGATGGGGAGTGCAGAGTTTCCACCTGCGATTGCGTCAAAAGCCAGGTAGAGATCATAATCCGCCACCTGCGGGTGATCAAAGAAGTCCAGGCGGATTTGAATATCCCGGCTGTCTTGGCGGGTATAAAGCGCAACTATGTCTGGGGTATCGCTGTTTTGGCTGATCTCGTGGAAATCGTCAATCTTGCGCAGGTCTGAATATGCCCACTCCGAAAATGGCGGATTGACGGCTTGAGCAGTGCAGCCAGACAAGAAAGCCAGCAGGGGGAGGATGAAAAGGAAGGAACGGAAATTCATGTCTTTATGCCAGGATTGGCGCCAGACTAAGCTTAGGAACAAAGCAACCGAGGCTGGGAAGGGTCACAGTAAGCGAAAGTATATCATAGGAGAAACTGCTGCTAATTTATTTTTATTCGACCATAAGATTTGTGTTGGCGGCAAACAACTAGAGATATAGTTGATATTCTTGCATTACACACCAATATGTACTATAATAATAGTTGCTCAAATTATGATGTAGGTTAATTGAGCCAATCGCAATACGCTGGCCAGGCCAACTGATCTGAGAGATCTTATCTCGATAATAATAGAAGGATTGAAAAAAATGGCAGATTTTTCCAGCCAAAGTGGTTCTCAATCATACCCGAAACAACGTCGCCGTCGCGGGCGGCGGGATTTTCTGGAAGCCTTGCAGCAAAGCCAAAAAACAGAGCATATTCCGTTGATCCAGGTGGGTGCGCGCTTGCGAGATATCCGGAATGACCATAATCTATCGATTCGCGATCTGGCCAGGAGGAGTGGGCTGAATGTCAATACGCTGAGCATGGTCGAAAATGGCAAAGCCTCGCCTAGCCTGGAGACACTACAGCAACTTGCTTTTGTTTTGGATGTCCCCATCACTGCATTTTTTGAAGATGACAGGCCTGAACAAAAAATATCCCACTCAAAGTCCGGAGCCAGAGAAAAAATTGACTTTTCCCACGGGACATTGGAGGATTTGGGGGCAGGAATGCCAAGCCGCGGTGCTGAAACATTTCTTGTCACACTCAACCCACACTCCAACAGTGGTGAAAACCTGATCGTGCATACTGGCAGGGAGACCGTTTTTTGCCTGGAAGGTCTGTTAACCTACACTGTCGAAGATCAGAGTTTTGTCTTAGAACCTGGAGACAGCCTGACCTTCGAAGCGCATTTACCTCACTGTTGGCAAAACACAGGCACTGTACCGGCGCGATCCCTGTTGGTGCTCTGCCCTTCTGATGATCAAGACCGGCCGACCGAACGGCATTTTTCACAGGACGTAGCGGCAAGCAAAATGGGAGATGGCGATGAGTGAAATCATGCGTAATTTGAACGGTTCTTTCAGTCGCCGTATTTACAGTTACCAGACTTTCAAGGAGCATGTCCACCGCATTTTTGATCACATGGACGAGCTACGTCGTGCCTCGCGCGGCGGTCGTGTGAGCCATGCTTTTGCTGAGAAAATCATGCTGGTGGTCACTGCGGTAAATGGTTGCCGCTATTGCAGTTATGGCCACAGTCGTGCGGCATTGGCAGCCGGTGTGTCGGAGCAGGAGCTTCAAAATTTGTTGGCTTTAGACCTGGGTGTCTTCCCAGAGGATGAAGTGGTGGCATTAACCTTTGCCCAACACTATGCGGAAACTGAGGGGCAACCCGCTGCCGCTGCCACAGAGCGCTTGATTGGTTTCTATGGCGAGCAAACAGCTCACGATATCCTGGCCTATATTCGCATGATCACTTTTGGCAACTTGTTGGGCAATACCTGGGACGCATTGATCAGCCGGTTCGCTGGCAAACCAGCCGCTCAAAGCACCCTCAAGGATGAGTTATCCGTGCTGTTTGGCGTGGCATGGATGCCCGTTTATTGCCTGGTTGCAAGCAGATTCAGGCGCAAAGAACCAGGTATGCATCAACAATCCAATTTTATTGATTTTTGATGATGAGGAGCCAAAGATGTCTGTCAAAATTAACCAAAATTTATGCGCCAAATGCGGAATATGTGTGGATGTTTGCCCGGTGAATGCACTAAGTTTGACAAACAGCCACGTGCAGGTAGATGAAAAATTATGCACGAATTGTGGTTCGTGTGTTGACGTTTGTCCCAGGGGTGCGATCTATCTAGTGAGTTCGGGAGAAATAGAACCTGTGGCTTTTAAACAAGAACCGGTTCCTCAGGCGATTGTAGTCTCGCCTCCAGTGCAAATTGTCCAACCGGATAAAGTCTCGCGGGCTCGCGGCCTGGCTCCTTTGGCTGGGGCTGCTTTGGGGTATTTGGGACGTGAGGTAGCACCACGCCTGGCAGATACGCTGATCAGTGTTTTGGAACAAAAGTTATCCCAACCGTCAGCAAGAACGATATCGCCGGTCACTGTTGAGCCGAAAGGTACTGCTAATTACAAACGTGGTATACGCAGGCAAACACGATATCGCAGAGGTCGTAATGGAAGGTGTTGAAAATTCTTATTGGAAAGGAGGTGATTAATATGCCTGGAAGAGATCGTACAGGTCCTATGGGCGCTGGACCTTTAACTGGTCGTGGGATGGGTTACTGCAACACAAATGTTCAGCAAACCTGGCCCAATTGGCCGGCTGGGGTTCGATACGGCGCAGGCTTTCGGCGCGGTGGTGGTGGTTTCGGTTGGAGAAATCGATACTTTGCCACAGGTGTTCCAGGATGGGTTCCCCCCACCGATGATCAGCAGATTGCTGATTTGAAAGCCCAGTCTTTAGTGCTGAGAGAGCAGCTAGATGCTGTAGAAAAGCAGCTAACCAAATTGGAAAATAAAGAAAGCGAATAAACCAAAGTGCGTGGGAAGATTTTCCCTCCCACGCACTCAGCAAAGTTACTATTACGAAAGGAAGTATGATTATGTTTGAGCGAATTTTTCGTGGACGAGGCGGTCAGGGCGGTCGCGGTCAAGGTGGTGTCGGGCAGGGTGGGGGAGGTCGAGGCGGTGGCAATAAACCCGGATCCGGTCCGGCAGGGAACTGTGTTTGCCCGAGTTGCGGTCATAAAGAACCCCATGTGGTTGGTCAGCGCTGCGTCGACCGTACCTGTCCAAAATGCGGTACAAGAATGATCCGCGAATAAACTTCAGCTAAATCTGA
>CAZTMX010000132.1:0-7767 GCA_964614855.1 uncultured Anaerolineaceae bacterium
CATACGCGATGCTATCCTGTGACTGGAGTTCAGACGTGTGCTCTTCCGATCTTGAGTTATTCTAACATGGGCTGCGCCTGGATGCAACCAGCTTAAGCGGCTGTTAATGACTACCTGGAGAAGCGAGAATAAAAGAAATGTTAATAATTGCAATTATTTAAGATGGGGTGTATAATCATTTAAACATAAATTGGAATATTATCTTATGTTCAGGGGTTATTTGAATAATAAGCGGGCGTTTTAAATGATAGCAACCATACTATGGCTGGAAGGGAAGCGGGCAGAAAGCCCGCATTTTGTACCCGGTTTACGCAAGAAGGGTTTCCAGGTCGAGACGGTTTCGTCTGGCGCTGAAGCCCTTGCGCGCTTCTCTGCTGTCGCACCTGACCTGGTGGTGCTCAATGCGGCTTCCATGCGCACATCAGGAAAACGCATTTGCCGCAGCCTGCGCGAATTATCCAACGGTGTGCCGATTGTGATCATAAACAACCCTGAAACAGCGGACAATGAAACTCTTGACGCTAACGTGGTGTTACACCTTCCCTTCACAACCCGCAAGCTTCTTAACCGCATCTCACCATTTCTTCCAGTGGAAGCTGAAGACACGCTCAGCGCTGGGCCGATTCAATTATTCCTGGACCGCAAGCTGGTTTCTTGTCAGGGAAGGGAAACGAAATTGACCCCTCGCCTGTCGCACTTGCTGAAAATATTTTTAGAGCACCCTGGCGAAGCCATGGAAAGAGATCAACTCTTTCGTAAAGTATGGAGCACCGAATATACTGTGGATACCCGTACTTTAGATGTACACATCAGCTGGCTGCGCCAGGCCCTTGAAGAAGACCCGCATAAGCCTTTGCTGCTCAAGACGATCCGCGGATTGGGATACCGCCTGGATGTGGCTGGCTTTGAACAGGGTTAAACATATTTGTAGCCCTGTTTATTCTGAAAAGCCTGGTTTTGTGTAATATCTAGCTTAGATTCTTTACGAAATTTGACTCCAACCATTTAAGCGGTTGGAGTTTGTGATTGTATTGTGTTATAAATCACCTCATGCCAAAGATAGAAATATTCGGTGTAAAGATCGACGCCATCCGGCTGGAGGATTTGCTTGCTGCGTTAGACGGAACGATTTCTAGCGGATCACGAGCGCTTGTTTCCCATGTCAACGTCACGGGGCTCAACCTGGCATACGAGCAGACCTGGCTGCGCAATTTCTATAACACCTGCGATTGGGTTTTCTGTGATGGAATGGGGGTGCTGTTGGGCGCGCGGTTACTGGGAAATGGCATCCCCGAACGCTTCACCCTGGCAGATTGGGTGTGGTCGCTGGCAGAAATGTCCAGTCGAAATGATTACTCGCTTTACCTTTTAGGCAACCCGCCTGGGGTAGCTCAGCGAGCAGCATCGGTTTTACAGAGCCGCTTTCCCGAGTTGCAGATTGCCGGCACACACCACGGTTTTTTTAACGAGGATAGCGAAAACAGAGAAAATCAAGCTGTCCTTGAGGGAATCAATACCGCATGCCCGGATATCCTGCTGGTTGGCTTCGGCATGCCGCTGCAAGAGCGCTGGTTGGGTGAAAACTGGCCGCAATTGAATGTCAGGGCGGCGATTACCTGCGGCGCCTTATTTGAATATCTAGCCGGTGATTTACCCAGGGGCCCGCGCTGGATGACCGAAAATTACCTTGAGTGGCTGGCACGCATCCTGATTTCACCCAGGAGGTATGCGCGGCGCTACCTGCGCGATATTCCCTTGTTCTTATTCCGCATCCTAAAACAAAAAACAGGCAGGCTGGAGAATGGCTGAACAAAAAAACCGCATCTACTTCGCTGATAACCTGGATATCTTGAAGAGCCTACCTGATGGCACGGTGGATTTAGTCTATATCGACCCGCCTTTCAACACCGGTAGGTATCAAAAGCGTACGCAAATCCAAACACTGCGTTCTGATGGCGGCGACCGCACCGGTTTCAGCGGCAGGCGTTACCTGACGGTAAAGATTGGCAGCAAGGAGTACAGGGACATCTTCGATGATTACCTTGAATTCCTGGCGCCCAGGCTGGAAGAAGCATACCGGGTGCTTTCGTCCACCGGTACGCTGTATTTTCATATCGATTTTCGTGAAGTGCATTATTGCAAGATCTTGCTGGACTCGATCTTTGGGCGCGAATGTTTCTTGAATGAAATCATCTGGGCTTATGACTACGGCGGCCGGTCCAGAAAAAAATGGCCAGCCAAGCACGATAACATCTTGATGTATGTGAAAGACCCTAAGCAATATACATTTAACACCGAGGCCATCGACCGTATCCCTTACATGGCGCCCAGCCTGGTGGGGCCTGAGAAGGCTGCGCGCGGCAAATTGCCAACGGACACCTGGTGGCATACGATTGTGGCGACAAACAGCAAGGAGAAGACCGGGTATCCCACGCAGAAACCGGTCGCTATCATCAGCCGTATCCTGCGCGCATCGTCTAACCCGGGCGACCTGGTGTTGGATTTCTTTGCTGGAAGTGGCACCACGGGTGAATGCTGCCTGGCGTTGGGGCGGAAATTTATCCTGGTGGACAGTAACCCCGAAGCCATCCAGGTGATGCGACAGCGCTTTGCCGGAAACCAGGAAATTGAATGGATCGAAACGGACCCAGAATAAAAACAGGCGGCACGAGGCCGCCTGTTTTTTTATCATCGCTGGGTGGACTATTTTGCGAAACGGGCTTTCAGGACATCCTCCAGGGTGGGCCGGCCGATCTCCTGGAGCTCATAGCGCACGCGTTGGCTGGGCTTGTTAATCTTGACCACGCGGTTGAGATCGATCGGTGTTCCGATGATCACCAGGTCCACATCCATGGCGTTGATCGTCTTTTCCAAATCACGGGTCTGCGCTTCCCCATACCCCATTGCCGGCAGGACATTGCCCGTCTTGGGGTATTTCTCATAGGTCGTTTTGATAGACCCGACCGCGTATGGGTGCGGGTCGACGATCTCGGCAGCACCAAAGCGGCGGGCAGCCATCCACCCTGCACCGTATGCCATTTCGCCGTGGGTCAGGGTTGGCCCGTCTTCAACCACCAGGACGCGCTTGCCCTGGATGGCAGCCGGGTCATCCACAAACAGCGGTGAAGCGCCTTCAATCACCAGGGCCTTCGGGTTGATGGCGCGCAGATTTTCACGCACGGTCAGGATGTCTTTGGCATTGGCGGTATCCACTTTGTTCAGCACGATGACATCGGCAGCGCGGGCATTCATTTCACCCGGGTGGTAGGATATTTCGTGACCAGGCCGGTGAGGATCGGCGACAACGATCTGCAGATCGGGGACATAGAAGGGGAAGTCATTATTGCCGCCATCCCACAGGACGATATCCACTTCTTTTTCCGCCTGGCGTAAAATGGCTTCGTAATCCACGCCGGCATAGACGATAACGCCTGCGTCAATGTGCGGTTCGTATTCTTCACGCTCTTCGATCGTGCATTCGTGTTTGTCCAGGTCTGGGTAATCAGCAAAGCGCTGGACTGCCTGTTTTACCAGGTCACCGTAGGGCATGGGGTGGCGGATGGCAGCGACCTTGTATCCCATATCGATCAAGATTTTTGCCACTCGGCGGGTGGTCTGGCTTTTGCCAGAGCCTGTGCGCACGGCGCAGATCGAGATGACTGGTTTGGTGGATTTCACCTGTGTCTCACGGCTGCCCATCAAGCGGAAATCGGCGCCTGCTGCCAGCACCAGGGAGGCCTTGTGCATCACATATTCATGCGGCACATCGCTGTAAGCAAAAACTACCTGCTGCACATCCTTCTCTTTGATCAATTTCTGCAATTCGCTTTCTGCATAGATGGGGATACCAGCCGGGTAAAGCTTGCCTGCCAGCTCGGCAGGGTAGGTGCGTCCTTCAATGTCAGGGATCTGCGTGGCGGTGAAGGCTACCACATCGTACTGGTCGTTGTCTCTGAAGGCAACATTGAAGTTGTGAAAATCGCGCCCGGCGGCGCCCATAATGAGGGTTCGAATGCGTGACATGTACCAATTCTCCTTATGTATCTTTCTGTTGTCTCTAATAAATAGATTGGTTGATGCAATCTATTGGATGATTAATCAAAATCTTACATGACATCCGGTGCGGCGATATCCAGCAGGGAGAGTGCGTTGGCCAGGGTCTGCCGTACTGCTGCTACTAACCGCAAGCGAGCGTGCAATACTTCACGCGTCTCGGCCTGTAACACCGGGACAGCATGGTAAAAGCTGTGAAAAGCATTTGCCAGGTCGTATGCATAATTTGCCATCACCAAGGGCCGGTATTCTGTGGCTGCCTGCTGGACGACCTGGGGGAAGTTGGCAATCATCTCGATCAATTGTACTTCATCGTTGGTCAGCGGATACTCGTAACTGGCGTGTTCCGGGATGCTGCCGGCTTTCTTTATGATGCTGTTGGCGCGCACATGCGCATTTTGAATATATGGACCGGTGTGCCCGTCGAAATTCAAGGCTGTGTCCATATCAAAGACGATGTCCTTGTTGTTATCCACCGAGAGCATGGCATACGCCATAGCGCCCAGACCCACCTGGGTTGCAACGATCTGTCGCTGCTCATCCGGAAGATCCGGATTCTTTTGTTGGATGGCAGCCTGGACGCGACGCATGGCTTCATCGGCAACGTCCTTGAATAACACCAACCGGCCGCGCCGGGCGGACATGGCGCCTTCCGGCAGGCTGACAAAACCATACCCAAGGTGGTAGCATTTTTCTGCCTGCTTAAAGCCCCACAATTCGAGGATCTTAAAGGTTTGCTGCAAGTGCAGGCTCTGGCGCACATCCACCACGTAAATCGAGCGATCGACATGATAATTTTCGAATTTTACTTTTGCCAGTGCCAGGTCCTTGGTCAGGTACAGCGTGGTGCCGTCGCTGCGCAAAATAATATTGGTGCGGTATTTTTCCTTCTTGAGCCCCAGTTTCTCGTCAATCTTTACCAGCACGGGACCCTGAGGGCGCTCATCATCGGCGATGCCCAAGCGGACCAATTCCTCGACGATCGCTTTAGAGGGTTCATCCACGTCACTCTCAAAAAACCAGACATCCATGTGAATATCCAGCATTTGAAAGATATCCACCAGCTCATCCAGGCTCCACTGGCGGGTCTTTAGCCACAGCGCACGCACCTGTGGGTCATTGGCATCCCACAAGCGATACAGCTCACGACGTTCGGCTTCATAGCTTTCCCTGAGAGACTTTTCTTCGGGGGTCTCGTTTTCTTTTTGCTCCAGGAGTTGGGTGGCTTCTACGTAGAGCCTGAGCAGCCACTGCCCGCGCTCATGCACACCCTCAGGCTCCTGGCCCTGATAGAATTTCTGGTAAATCCACAACACCGTGATCACTCCCAACCCGATATCACCGGGGTAGGAGGCGCGGATCGTGTCAAAACCGGCAAAGTCTACCAGTCGCGCGAGGACTTCTCCCAGGATGGTGTTGCGATAGTGTCCGATATGGAAGGAGTGGTGCGTATTGGGCTGCGCGTATTCCACCATCACGCGCTCAGCTTTTGGCGCTCCTTTTCCGTAGAGGCGCCCATCAGAAAGGACTGTATCGATCACCTGGCGGCTGAACTGGGGTGTAGAATAGAACAGGTTGAGATACCCTTTAACAGCTTCGGCATGTGAAAAAACCGGCGGAATGACCAGCCGGCTGGCAATCTGTGCTGCGATTTGCTGGGCGCGCTGCGGCACGGGTACGCGTTCCGCTCCTTGCGGGAGCGCACGCGCTTCGTTGGCAGCCAGTTGAAAGAAAGAAGTGGAGATGCCCCATTCCTCAGAAAAGGGGATGGTATTCCACTGCAGCTCCCCTGGGTTTGGCAGACCTGCTTCGGTGCAGAATGCCTGGATTTGTTTCAGGATGTTTGTTTTTTCTTGGTTGAACATAACTGCACCTTGTAGGCTGTCTGACCCAGAAAATTATAACTCGATATTACGCAAAAAAGCGGGAGCATCAAGGAGGCTCCCGCTGGCTTATGCCGGTGGGGAAATTCTACTCGCCTGCTTCTAAAGCGGCGAGGTGTTTCATTAAGCGGCTTTTGCGCCGGGCAGCATTGTTCTTGTGGATCATACCCTTCTCTGCTGCCTTGTCCAACGCGCTGATAGCCAGTTTGGTGGCCTGCAGTGCATCTTCCTTAGAGCCCCCAGCAAGAGCCAGGCGGGCTTTTTTGACACTTGTGCGCGCAGCGCCAACGATTACACGGTTGCGCAACCTGCGTTTTTCATTCTGTTTGTTGCGCTTGATCTGCGACTTAATATTAGCCAAAGCTTTCCTCCAAAATAAATCAATCCGAAATGATCACGGCTTGCTATTTTACTTGAGAGCAGTGATTTTGTCCAGCGCCTGGCGGTAGAAAAATCGGTCGATTTTGCGTTTTCTGCCTGCTGTGGTCAGGAGCAGTGATCAGAACGCTCCCTTGCCGCTCCACACCACGGCGAATGTCTTGATGAGAATGTATATATCCAGCAGCAAGGAGTAGTTCTGTACGTAATACAGATCCTCCTCGGTGTTGAGATGCATGGGTTTATCGCTGCGCCCGTGGATCTGCCACCAGCCGGTCATCCCTTGGGGTACAGCAAACCGGGCGCGCTGCCAGGGTTCGTAGCGCTCAACCAGGTAGGGCAACTCCGGTCTGGGGCCCACCAGGCTCATTTCCCCCTTGATTACATTGATCAGCTGGGGCAGCTCATCCAGGCTGCGCCTGCGCAGTATCGCGCCAATGGGGGTAATGCGCGGATCGTCTTTAACCTTGTGTAAAAGGTTCCCCGTGTCATCCTGGTGTTCAACCTGCTGCTGCATGGCCTGTGCACCTGGCACCATGGTGCGAAATTTTAAAATTTTAAAGATCTTGCCGTTCTCACCTGCCCGCTCCTGTTTCAAAAATACAGGCCCTGGACCCTGCAGGCGAATGGCAAGGGCAATCAGACCCAGCAAGGGCAGTAGAAGCACCAGGCCGGTGATCGCGACGACCAGGTCAAAGGCGCGCTTGATCAGCCGCTGATTGTCGCTGAGCGCCGGGGCGCGCAAATCCAGCATAGGAAAACCGGCGAATTCTTCGATGGATGCTTTGTGCAGCGCCAGGCGGAAAAAGTCTGGCACCACCCATATTCTGACCGGGTACCTGGAAAGATCGCCGACCAGCTGGTCCAGCCTTTGGTAAGCGCGCTGCGGCAGGGTAATAATGACGTCATCAATGTGCTTTTCCTTAATCACCCCGGCTGCGCCGTCCAGGTTTCCCAGGATATCCTGGTGTGTCTTTTGCTTCTCGAGATCGTCATCCAGAAAACCGACCAGATCGATGTGAAATTGCGGGTTTTCCAGGACCTGTGCCTGGAACTCCCGGCCGACAGTGCCTGCGCCTGCAATCAACACCCTGCGCTTGCTGCTGGCAGATAAAGATGAGCGGCTTTGCAACCAGGAGGCGATCCCACGCCAGCTGGACATTGCGAAATATGCCAGCAGGATAAAGGTGAGGAAGAGCAACCGGCTGACTTCACGAAAGCTGAGATACAGGGTACCGGCCAATGCGGCTGCAGCCACCAGGCTGGACAGCGTCAGGTTAATGAACGCATCCACGGCGCGCATATTGCGCTTGCCGTCGTATACGCCTAACAGCAGGTTGATCGCCGCCCATTCCAGGGCAAAGAGGGGGTAGAGGATCACTGGCGGCGGGATCACGGCTGGATAATGGGCGGCGAAAGGCAAGAAACCCAGCCGCGGGCGCAAATACGCGGC
>CAZTMX010000133.1:0-7746 GCA_964614855.1 uncultured Anaerolineaceae bacterium
GTTAGATGGTCGGATGGATACAAGGCCGTTGTTCACCATCATATTGATCGTTGCAAGTGTGCCAGTTACACTGGTATTGATGTTTTGGGTGGTTAGAAAAGCCACCAAAAAATTTCAAGCAGGTTCTTCGAAAGATATTGAAGAAGATCATCAAGGAGGAAATTATCAGTGAATAATAAAAATAAAGGTCGCATTCTAGGCATACCCAACCGGTACTTTGTCCTGGCCTTTATCATCCTGGGCTTTTTAGGGGCTCAGGCATATCCTCCCATTCTTCCGCATATCCAGTTACCAGCAGAGAAGCTTTCGCATTCGCCTCTCTTTACGTTACCTGGGATTGGTGATTTTTACCTCACCAATACGCTCACGGCTATGGTAATCGCGGATATTATTTTGCTGTTACTTGCCTGGGGTGTCCGGAGAGCAGCAACCAGCGGAAGCTTGGTTCCAAAGGGTCTGCCGGGCGCATTGGAAGCCTTGTTGGAGTATGTCTACAATCTGACGGAATCGACTGCTGGAAAGTGGGCTAAGACGATCTTCCCATACTTTGCCACGATTATGTTGTTGGTTCTGGTTGTGAACTGGACAGAATTGATCCCCGGTGTGGATAGCATCGGCATTCTTGAACCGGTCGAACACCATGGCTATCCTGTGAAGGAAGTGCTGCCGAACGTTGCAACGATTTTTGAAGCGGCGGATGGTGAGCATGCTGAAGGTGCTCAATTTGCTCTGGTTCCCTATGTCCGTGTGCTGGCAACAGACTTGAACTTCACCGTCGCCCTGGCCCTTATCGCTGTTTTCATGGTGCAGGTCATTGGTGTGAAAGCTCACGGCGTGAAATATTTTTCCAAATTCCTGAATGTGGGGGGTCTTTTCACCCGTCCAATTTTTGGTGTGATCGACTTCGGTGTAGGCATACTTGAGTTGATCTCGGAAATCTCAAAAATCCTTTCGTTCTCTTTCCGTCTTTTTGGCAATATTTTTGCGGGTTCAGTGTTGCTGTTTGTTATCGGCACCCTGGTCCCGGTATTTGCCCAATCCTTGTTCCTGATGCTCGAATTCTTTGTTGGCATGATCCAGGCGCTTGTGTTTGGTATGTTGACAATGGTCTTTATGGCTCAGGCAGCAGCTGGTCACGGTGGGCATGAGGAAGAACACGCTCATTAGAGTCTTGACTTAGAAAGGGCAGTAACTACATCAGCAGGTGTGATCGTCGGGCGGTTTTCCGCCCGGGTAAAAACCATAAACGTGTGGCGGATCCCCGCCCGGATCAATAATTAGGAGGCTAGTAATTACAATGGAAGTTGCAGCAGCAAAACTCATCGGAGCAGGTTTAGCAATGATTGGCACGATTGGCGCCGGCTTGGGCATCGGTGTTCTGGTCAATGGAGCAGTTCAGGGTATTGCACGCAACCCGGATGCCAGCGGTAACGTCCAGACCAACATGATTTTGGGCATCGCATTCGCCGAGGCAGTCGCTATTTACTGTCTGGTAGTGGCGCTCTTGATCCTGTTCGTCGGTTAATTTGCTAACGAATAGCGAGAAGGAGGAATGTCTTGGAAGCGCTAGGCCTGAACCTTGGTTACCTGTTAGTACAGGTTTTTAACTTTTTAATTGTTTTTATAGTCCTACGAGCATGGGTGTATCGACCCATCCTGAATATGCTGGATAAACGCCGGACTGCGATTGCACAGGGTCTGGAAGATGCTCGTATCGCTGCAGAAGCACGCGCAAATGCTGAAGAAGAGGCGCGAGCCATCCTGGCAAAAGCTCAGGCAGAAGCAGCAGAGAAGGTCCGAGAAGCAACGGATCGCGCAGAAGTCGCCAGCCGTGAGGTATTGGCACAGGCAGAAGCAGATGCAGCAAAAGCTCGCGAGGCTGCACTTGCAGATGCTGCTACCGATAGGGACCGGATTTTGGCGGATATACGCGGCCAGGTAGCTGCTTTGGCTATGGCTGCTGCACAAAAGTTGGTCGGTGAAAGCCTGGATGAAAAACGCCAGCATGCTCTGATCAATGAATTTTTCTCGGGCGTCAAATCCGGCAGAGTTGTGGTTTTGCAGGACGCTGAAGTTGGCAGCGGCTCTGCCGAAATTACCAGCGCTTTGCCTCTCTCGGATGCAGAGAAGGAAACAGTGCGTACTGAAATCATCGCAAAAACCGGAAGCCAGACAGTTTCATTCCGCGTCGATCCAGCCATCCTGGGCGGCCTGGTTGTAAAAGTGGGCGATAAAGTTCTGGATGGTTCTGTTGCGGGACAACTGGAAAGTTTACGCCAGAGCCTGGGATAGTTTCTTTAATAATCGTAAGATCGTGAATTAATACAACACTCGCCCAGGGAGGATTATCCCTGGGCGGGTTCAGTTTCAAGGTGCTGATGGTCGACAAGAACACAACACGGCCTGCAAAGTTACTTTCTCAGCTTATCCCGGGTATCCCTGGCATCATCTCTCACACTGGCGGTGATGGCTGGATCAACGGGATTGCACAAGATTCGCGGCGTGTTCAAACAGGCGATCTTTTTGTGGCGTATGCCGGCGGAAGTACGGATGGTCACCGCTTCATTCCTGCTGCCATCCAGAACGGGGCAAGCGCCGTGCTGGGAACCCAACCCATTGGCGAGCTGGCGGTGCCGTATATCCAGGTCAAGGATAGCCGCCTGGCCATGGCGCATATAGCTGCAGCCTTTTGGGGGCATCCCGCCCGAAAGCTGCTGATGATCGGTGTGACTGGTACGGATGGGAAGACCACCACCTCCACCCTGATCTACAATATCCTGCGGTGGGCAGGGCTGCAGACAGGGATGATATCCACAGTGAATGCGATCATCGGGGATCAGGAAATCGATACTGGCTTCCACGTCACCACACCCGATTCCTTGGATGTTCAGCACTACCTGGCGCTGATGGTAGATGCCGGGATAACACATGTTGTCCTGGAAACTACATCCCACGGTCTTGCCCAGCAGCGCGTGGCAGCCTGTGATTTTGATCTGGCGGTCGTCACCAATATCACCCATGAGCATCTGGATTTTCATGGCAGCTACGAAGAATACCGCAAAGCCAAGGGTTTGCTTTTTTCCGGGTTGAAGGATACCCCTCAGAAGGCATTTGCGACGCCTGGCTGTGCTGTTTTGAACCGAGATGATAGCTCCTTCCGTTATCTTGAAAAAATATCCCCAGTAGATCAGATCAGTTATGGGCGTCATAAGCAGGCAGATCTGCGAGCCATGCGTGTGAAAGAAAAAGTCCAGGGTCTTGAATTCATGGTGAAGGGGATGACACTGGAGGCGAAGGATTATTCATTTCCTGTAAAGACAGAATTGATTGGAGGTTACAACGTCTCCAATTGCCTGGCAGCGATTGGCGCGTGTGTGGGGGCTTTGGGGGTTGAACCTGAAATTGCTCGTCTGACACTGGCCAGCATAAAAAGCGTGCCCGGTCGCATGGAGGCAATCGATCTTGGTCAGGATTTCCAAGCGATTGTTGATTTCGCTCATACCCCCAATGCGCTAAAAAATGTCTTGCACTCAGCGCGTAACCTTACCCGGGGCAGAGTGATCGCAATATTTGGCTCTGCTGGTTTGCGCGACCGCGCCAAGCGCCGTATGATGGCTGAAACATCTGCCGAATTGGCTGATCTAACGATACTAACCGCTGAAGATCCGAGAACAGAATCTCTGGACGGTATTCTGGAAGCAATGGCTGAAGGGATGGTCGCGCGAGGCGGGAACGAAGGGGTCACTTTCTGGCGTGTTCCTGATCGAGGGGATGCACTTCGCTTTGCGGTAAGACTGGCTCGACCAGGTGATCTTGTGATTGCCTGCGGCAAAGGTCACGAGCAATCGATGTGTTTTGGCGATGTCGAATACCCTTGGGATGATCGTGTCGCGCTGCGAGCCGCGCTGTCGGAATACCTGAATATACCCGGCCCCCAGATGCCCGTCTTACCTACTCAAGGGTAGTCATTTCTCTTGCTCAACTTGCCTGGTTTGGCGGATGATCAGCCAGGAGATTATGGGGATCAATAAACTGACCAGCAGCAGACCGCGCAGATCAAAGTTTCCAGTCTGGTTGTCTATACTGGACACCTGTTTTTTTGCTGGCACAGTATCCTCTGCTGTTATACGACCAGATTTGAACAACAAAAATGCAGTTGCAGCCCAATATTCTTCCTCTGTCAAGGCGCCTGGACGTTGAGGTGGGTGTGTGATAAATAAGTAATTGTAGAGGTCTTCGGGTTGTTGGAATTGCTCTAGCCCGAGCACATCCGAAATCTGTCTTGGGAGTGGGAATCCTTCGTCCTTTTCGCGCCCCCCGTGACATCCAGATGCCCAGCAGTTTTGGTGGTCTTCTACCCAGATTTCTCTGAATTCGTCTGTTAAACCCTGGCATTGATCGCCATGACAGGGCATGCAGTTGTAATAGTAAACTGAGTTACCAACATCCACCTGGGTGGGATTTTCTGGCAAAACAGGAATTGCCAGCCTGTCTGGGGTGGGTTGCGGTTCAGGGACGCCTGTTGCAGGGGCAGCAAAGGCCAGCCCGGATGGTACGCAGGTTAGCAGCAGCAAGAAAACGGTCAGACCAAAGAGATGGCGCATAGAAAAAGAAACTGGGGGCTTGCATAATTGGGATACAACGCAAGCCCCCTGTAATTTATTATTTAGGATCAACCACCAGGCAAGTGAGCGTGTCCAATACTCCTGGGATGGGTTGGAGCTCAGATGCAATGAGATGTCCCAATTTTTCAATATTTTCCACCTGGAGCGTGGCGACAATATCGTAGGGGCCAAAGGTCATATTAGCTTCCTTTACGCCCGGGACCCTTACCATGTTATGGATGACTTCATTGATCGAACCTGTGCGAACGTGAATTAACACAAATGCTTTCATTTTTTCCTCTGTTTATTTGTTATTGGATGTTATTTTTTCGCTGGTCTCAGGAAGACCATCCAATAGATTGCAGACACCAGGCCTACTCCGCCAATGATATTGCCAATCGTAACCGGGAGAAGATTATTCAACAAGAACGCCCCCCAGGTGAGTGAGGCATAATCAGCAGGTGTTTTTCCAATAGTTTCCCAGAAGCCAGGGCTGGCAAATTGCTTGATGAATAAGCCAATTGGGATAAAGTACATATTGGCAATGCTGTGTTCAAAACCTGCAGCGACAAAGCCGGTGATGGGGAAGATGATCGCCGCAATTTTATCCAGGGTTGTACGTGCGCTGAAGGTCATCCAAACTGCCAGGCAGACCAGGGCATTACACAGTACGCCAAGGGCAATTGCCTGGATAAAATCTAGCTGCACTTTGGAATTGGCAATGTTCAAAGCTGTCAAACCAACACTTCCGCTGCCAAATGTGTATTGTTTGCTCAGGAACAGCATGATGGCGGTTCCGATTGAGCCCACAAAATTTCCAATATAGACAATCACCCAGTTATTTAGAAGCGCTTTGGTGGTGACCTTTCTGCTCGCCCATGCCATGACGATCAGGTTGTTACCGGTGAAGAGCTCAGCGCCGCCTACAACAACCAGGATGAGGCCCAGGCAGAAGACAACTCCGGTCAAAAGCCGAGCAACGCCGTAGGGAAGAGCGCTGCTGTAAGCCATAGCGCCGTCTGGTGTTTTGATCGGGATGCTGCCTGCGCTGATCGTGGTAGCAAAAATGGCGCCCAGGGCAATAAATGCGCCTGCCAGCACGGCCAGGGCGAACATTTTTCCCACGGGTGTCTCAGCTTTACGAACACCTACATATTCTGCCCGTGTTGCCATTTCTGCAGGAAGAAGGCTGTCAATTCGAATTTCTGTTGTCATATGTCCTTATCTCTCCAAATATGTGAAATAAATAACATGCTAAGGTTACCCCGAGTTTGTGCCTTTGACAAGGGTCAAAAATAACAAAAAGCATGTGAACAACTCCATTTTAAATTCGTTTAATCCCCTGTCTCATCTTCTAAAACCTGAAACTAGCCAGAGAAAAGTTACAATGGCTGCTGTGAATGCTGCATTGGCGAAAGAGTATTCATCTTTCAGGTAAAGCTGGATACCTCCAAGAAGAAACATCGAAAATAGCAATGTGCGCACAAGTTGCTGGATAGCCTTTTCGATACGTTCCATCCTGAGATTTAGATCCCGGTGATCGGTGGTGAGATTACCTTTCTCGATTTTTTCCAAGACTCGATCTACTCTGCCGGGCATACTCAATAATGAGCGCGCAACCTTTTCAAAATCAGAAAACCAGGATGTCACTGACGATTGAGCTTCATCGCTGATCAGCTTGCGGGCAAATGGCGCAAGGTGGCTCCACAAATTGAACTCAGGGTCCAGACCGGTACACATGCCAGAGAGGATCCCGACTGCCCGAGCTAAAAAAATGATATTTTGTGGGATCTGAAAAGGCATTTCATAAACCAAATCCCGAAATTCGTCCACGAATTCTTCTATTTCACTGATATTGACTGATGTTAATTCAGTCATGTTTTTCCCCCAGAAGCTGTCAAAGGCTTTTGCGCTGGCGCGTTGAATCGCATCGACATCTGCGCCTGGTAAGAGCACGCCCATCATCTGATAAGCCTTGATCATTTTGCCAGTGTCCTGGGTGCCAACAGCAATGACCAATTCTCGCAAGCTGTGCCGGAGCTGTGGTGGAACCTTGCCGACCATACCAAAATCAACAAAGGTGAGATTCCACTGGTTCTTGCTATCCACTTGTTCGCCATCCGTTTGGATTGGTTGGACAAACAGGTTGCCTGGGTGAGGGTCTGCATGGAAAAACCCATCCTCGAAAATCTGCTTTAAATACGTGTCCAGCAAGCGAGATGCGACCTCGGCACGGCTGATCCCTGCCTGGCTGATCTGATCGTAATCGGTGATTTTGATCGCCAGGACGTTTTCCAGGGTTAGCACGCGCTTTGTAGTGTGCGACCAGTAAATCTTGGGTGCTCGCACTCCCTGGTAATGTCCGAAGTTCTGCGCAAAAATCTCCGCATTTCGCCCTTCTGCCAGGTAATCAATTTCCTCATAAAGGATTTTGGTAAATTCATCCAACAATTGCGGCACGTTGGCGCGTTTGCTGATAGGTCTATAGCGCTGCAGCCATTTGCCTACTGTACGCAGCGCAGATAAATCTGTAGCAATAATCTCATCAATTCTGGGACGTTGAACTTTTACAACCACATTGTATTCTGACCAAACTGTTGATTGAATATTCTGCGAATGTTCCTCATCGTTGATCCGCGCCAGGTGAACCTGACCCAAGGATGCGGCTGCAAGCGGTGTTTCATTAAAGAGATCAAATTTCTCTGAAAGCAGCATACCAAAATCATTTTCTGCTACTGCGCGTATATCTGAAAAGACCTCTGCTGGAACCTCATCCTGCAATCCTTCCAATTCACGGGTGAATTCAGGAGGCAAAACATCTACACGCGATGAGAGAAATTGACCCACCTTGATCAGCACCCCGCCCAACCTGACAGCCAGGTTGCGATAGCCTTTTGCCGCCTTTTGCAAGCGGGTTGTCCGGGTACGAAGCGAAATACGGCGCAATCCGATACGAGGCAGGAAAAGATCCCAGAAGATAATTCCCAACAGTATCCTGGCAAAGAACGCTACAATACGGCGATAACGGGCGCGCATCATGATGCAAGGATTATACTCCACCGAATTTTTAAATATGGATGCGTTTTTGTGGTCTGCTGCTGATATGCGTACCTCGATCAGTACTGATCTGAATTTTCGAGAA
>CAZTMX010000134.1:0-1857 GCA_964614855.1 uncultured Anaerolineaceae bacterium
ATCGCCATCTGCCTGGCGTCTATTGGGCTCATTTCTGCCGGTTGACAGCCTGTGCTGGAATTCTTCTCCTGCCAAAGAAAACCTTTATACCGCCGTTAACAAAAGTCTGGCTTGTATCCAGCGGCAGTCCCACCTGTCTTAATAACTGTAAATCGCTGGATAGTATCCCCACCTGGCTTCCCCTGCATTTCTGGCGCAGCACATTCCCAAATTGAGCATACAGGTTGCGCAGGTCTTTGTTTGAGCTCACGCGCAGCCCGTAGGGTGGATTGGTCACGACCCAACCCTCCTCCAGCTCATCGATCGCCGAGACTGCCCGGCAGCTAAACTGGATCTCCCCGCTAACACCTACACGGGCTGCATTGGCAGCAGCCATCTCGATTGCACCTGCATCTCGATCCGATGCGTGGATGGCTAGTTGAGAAACCCGGATCTGCCCCCGGCTTTCCGCCGCCAGGCTGTCCCAAAGCGGCTTATCAAAGCCAGGCCAATCCATAAATGCAAAACGCCGCTGCAAACCGGGGGGAATAGCCTTGGCTATCATTGCAGCTTCGATGGCAATCGTGCCTGAGCCGCAAAACGGATCCAAAAGAGGAGAGCTGCCGTCCCATTCACAAGCCATCAGCAAACCCGCCGCCAGCGTTTCACGCAGCGGCGCCTTGGCTGTCGCCAGGCGGTAACCGCGCCGGTGCAGTAATTCACCCGAGCTGTCCAGGCTGATGGTGCACTGGTCGTGCACCAAGCGCACAACAACCAACTGCGCGGCTGCTGTTCCTTCGTCTTTATCCTTGGAAAAGGCGGGCTGGACGCCCAAACGGTCGCCAATGGCCCCAGCCACCCGCTCTGCGACTGCATCCGAATGGTAAAGGCGGGACTTGTGGCATCTCATCCTGAGCGAGACAGGCTGACCGGGTTTTAGAAATCGCTCCCACTCCAGGCGGCTGGCTTTTTTACGCAGCTCAGAAAATGCAGCCGCATAAAATACACCCAAGCGCAGTAAAACCCTGCTGGCTGTGCGCAGGTGGAGATTTGCCTGGTAGATTTGGCGCAAATCTCCACGAAAAGCCACTCCACCCATTTCTTCTAAACCACCAGGGTCAGCCTCATCTGTGCTCACATCGCCCAGAAAACCTAAGCGGCGGCATTCAAGCGCTGTGAACTTTGCCAGACCAGGAGCACTAACAGCAAATAAAGATTGCATCAGGATTTTCTCTTTGCCGGACCGTGCCGTTTCTCCAGGACAATGTCTTTCTGCCGTTCTTTGCGTAAAGGGTCTTTTTCCACAAAGACAGCCTGACGTGTAAAGGGATCCAACTCTGTGTAATACATCAGGCTGGAATAGGTGGACGGCGTGGGTGTAAAGATCTGCACTTGCTCAGGATTGATCTTCAATTGCTGGCTGGTAAAGCGTTTCAGATTGTGCATATCTCTCTCGCTGCAGCCAGGATGAGCGGCAATCAGGTAATACGTCAGGTATTGTTCTTTCCCAGCTTTGCGCGAGAGCTGGTTATATTTTTCGCGGAATTTCACCAGCGAGCCTTGTCCGGGTTTACCCATAAGTTCAAGCACACGAGGTTCGCTGTGTTCAGGTGCAATTTTCATTTGCCCCGAGACGTGGTGGCTGACCACCTCCTCCAGGTATTCCATCCCACTGGTGTGATCGGCAAGCAGCAGGTCTGTGCGGATGCCTGATGCCACAAACACCTTTTTTACACCTGGGATGCGGCGTATCTTGCGCAGCAAATCCAGTTGCGGGCTGTGATCCACCTTCATCAGCGGGCAGATTTCTGGCGTCAAACATCTTTTCTTGCGGCAGCTGCCGCGCGCCAGTTTTTTGTCGCATTCATAGCCGTACAT
>CAZTMX010000134.1:1957-7740 GCA_964614855.1 uncultured Anaerolineaceae bacterium
CTCAGCGTGCGCCTGCACCAGCCCTTTGGCAGTCAGCGGATCATTGTTCTGGTAGAACACATGAAACATATCAATAAAGGCTTCTTTATCCGCAGCAACAGCCTCAAAGGAGGGGATTTCGATGTGCCCATCAGGCTTTTCTTTGCTGATATAGCATAAACCACGGATATGCGAAATCCCTTTTCCCTCATCCAATGCCCTGGTTAGCTCGAGAACAGATTTTTCTGCCATACCGTACAACAAATAATCCGCTTTGGCATCAAATAAAAGCGAGCGGCGGATGCGGTCTGACCAAAAATCATAATGCGCCACACGCCGCAGGCTGGCTTCGATCCCACCCAGGACAACAGGCACGGTGGATTTGAAATTGCGCCGGATGATATTTGTATATACCATGCTGGCACGATCCGGGCGGCGGTCGTTAACCCCACCAGGCGTGTAATCGTCACTTTTCCGCTTCTTTTTCAGCGCAGTGTAGTTGGCAACCATGGAATCCACACACCCTGCTGTCACCCCCCAAAACAGGCGCGGTTCACCCAGGCGGCAGATATCTTGATCAGAGCTTGGATCGGGTTGAGCGATCACCCCCACCCGGTAACCAGCCTTGAGCAGCAGCTTGCCGATCACAGAAATGCCCACAAAGGGGCTGTCGATGTAACTGTCGCCGGTTACCAGGATCACATCCAGCCGATCCCAACCCAGGCTTATTAATTCTTCTCTTGTTGTAGGTAAAAACATTTTTCAATTGTAACATAACGGATATGTTTTATCCGTTTCTTACGGGTTTACGTCGGGGTTTACCAACCCATTTTCAACCAACTCCTTTACGGCTTCGATATATGGATAGAACACGGTATCATTTTCGATAAAAGGTACCACCTGGCGTAATTGCTCATACACAGGCTTTGTTCCCTTCCCCATTTGGGTCTTTTCTCCAAGCACCTGGCGGCGAAAATCAATCCCCTGAGCAGCTGCCATCAATTCCAGGCTTAGGATATGCTCCACGTTACAATTGACCTGGCGGGCGAATAAGGCTGCCGTAGCACCCATGCTCACATGGTCTTCTACATTGGCAGAAGTTGGGATGGTATCCACACTGGCGGGGTGTGCAAGGACTTTATTCTCGGTCGCCAGGGCCGCAGCCGTGTATTGCAGCAACATGAAACCCGAATTCAAACCGCCGTGTGGCGTGAGAAATGCCGGCAGCACGCCGTGGTTTGAATCCGCATCCAGCAAACGCATCAGGCGCCGTTCCGAAATATTGCCCAACTCCGTCATGGCGATACCCAGGTAATCCATACCGATCGCCAGCGGCTCCCCGTGGAAATTCCCACCCGAAATGACTTCGATCTCCCCGCTCCCTTCATCAATAAAAATCAGCGGGTTATCGGTCACCGAGTTCAATTCAATCTCGATCATCCAGCGCATGTACGCAATCGCTTCACGCACGGCGCCGTGAACCTGGGGGATACAGCGCAAGGTATACGGATCCTGCACATTGGTTGGATCGTAGGGGCGCACAAATTGGCTGCCTTCCAACGCAGCGCGTAAAAAGGCTGCGCAGTCGCCCTGTCGCGGATGGGGGCGCAGCTGGTGGATGCGCGGATCAAATGCCAGCACAGTCCCATTTAGCGCTTCCAGGCTCATACAGGCGATCAGGTCTGCACACCGGCTGAGACGTTCGGCGCGAATGGTTTCCAACACCCCAAGGGCACACATCACACTGGTGCCGTTGGTCAGCGCCAGGCCTTCTTTTGGTGCCAGGACTACCGGGGATAATCCCGCCATCTCAAGCGCCATATCACCTGGGAAGATCTGCCCTTGAAAATTCGCCTCGCCTTCGCCGATAATCACCAGGCTCATATGCGCCAGGGGAGCCAGGTCGCCGCTGGCGCCTAAGGATCCCTTGGAAGGGATACGCGGGTGCACACCGCGATTTAACATCTCCAGCAGCAGCTCTAATGTCTCCAGGCGAATACCGGAAAAACCGCGCGCCAGGGTGTTGGCACGGATCAGCATGATGGCGCGCGTAGTGGGAATGTCGAAAACCTCTCCTGTTCCCACCGCATGAGAAACCAGGATATTCCGCTGCAGCAGCGCCGCCTGGTCCTTGGGGATCAATTTGTCTTTGAACGCACCAAAACCGGTGGTAATTCCGTAAGCAATCTGTCCCTCACTGACCATCTTTTCTACCGCCAGCGCAGCGCGCCCGACTTTATTGCGCGCCTCCTGGGAGAGGACAACCACAGGGTTTCCAGGTTTCCCGTTTGCAACCAGGATAACTTGCTCAATGGTCAGGCCTTCACCATTTAATTCAATTACAGACTCCATGCAGCGCTCCTTTTATTCAGGATGTCTTCGGTTATGTTTTTTCGTCTATTCTTTGACATACAGGACAGAAGTGGGTCCCACGCTGACCGATCACCAATCTCTGGATGGGTGAACCGCATACCATACACGGCTCGCCATTACGCTGGTACACGTGGAAATAATTTTGAAAATCACCGCCCCGGTAGACCCAATCGATGCTGGCGCCGTTACGTTGGATGCCTTCCCGCAGAACGCTGCGCAAGGCAGCCAGCAGGTGCTCAGCCTGTTCGAAAGACAGCCTGTCAGCCGGGCAGAGCGGGTGCAGGCGCGCCAGGTGAAGGGCTTCATCTGCGTAGATATTCCCTACACCGGCAATAAAACTCTGATCAAGCAGCAGCGGTTTGAGCGTGCGCCTGGATTTACATAATTTCTGATGGAAATCACCAGGCGTGAGATCTGGATCCAAAGGTTCTGGCCCTAATCCTTTTAAGATACTCCCTGGATCCAAGGTGAGCCAGACACGACCAAATTTGCGCGCATCGTTGAACGACAGGCGCCAACCATCCTCAAAATCCAACCATAAACGATGGTGGCGGTGGAGCGGTGCATCTTGCTTTTCCAACCAGAGATCGCCGCTCATGCGCAAATGGATCAGCAATGTCCAACCGCCGCTCATTGTAAATAGCAGAAACTTGCCGCGCCGTCTTACATCCTGGATAATTCTCCCCTGCACCTGGTCGAGAAATACATCCTCCGCAGGCGCGGCTAATGTCCGCTGCCAGAGCACACATCCGCGCTCGATGATACGGCCAGGGAGCGGTGCTATACCCGGCAAGCCCTGACGTAAATTTCTGCAGATGGTTTCGACTTCAGGCAGCTCAGGCATCTGGCACCAAATCAACGATTTTGTTCAACCCATTCAGAGCGCAGGATGCTCATGATTAACACATCGATGTACATCCCATCCTTCACCATTGCCTGGCGTTTGCGCCCCTCGAGTGTATACCCGGCTTTTTCATAGGCACGGATCGCTCTGGGGTTTGTCTCATAGACATCCAATTGGATGCGGT
This sequence comes from uncultured Anaerolineaceae bacterium, assembly GCA_964614855.1. Taxonomy (GTDB): domain Bacteria; phylum Chloroflexota; class Anaerolineae; order Anaerolineales; family UBA4823; genus CAWJHE01. The sequence continues at coordinate 5,338 of CAZTMX010000134.1, forward strand.
TAAGGTTCAAATTATCAAACCCTTGTTTGAGCATCAAGCGCATGGCCTCAGTACCGTAGCCCTGGTTCCATACCGCTTTTTCCCCAATAAATATCCCCACCTCTGCGCAGCGGCAGCGCCAGTCGATATTGATAAAACCGCAATTACCCACCATTTTCCAGGCATCTTCATGCAATACTTCAATTGCCAATGGCTGCTCGTCCACCGGTTTTTTCAACACACTCTCAAACCAGTGCTCTTCCTGCGCCTGCGATAAAGGATAATGGATCTGTAATCCCTGAATGACTTCAGGATCATTCAGCCAGGCCACATAGCGTGGTAGATCCTGGCGTTCCATCGCACGCAAACGGACGCGTTCTCCGATAATCATTTTTTGCCTCCATCCAACAAATCCTTTACTGCCTGGTAAGGAGAAATCTGCCGCTTAACAAGTTGCTGGACTACATGGACGTACGTATCTTCTGAAATGCTTGAACGCCAGCGAGCTTCTAGTTCCTGGTGGAGCAGGGTATTCAGTTCGGTCTGCAACCTTGCGCTTTCACGGCGTTCAAATTCGCCACTTTGTTTTAAATAAGCCAGGTGGTTTGCGATTTCAACCCCTAATTCCTGGATCCCATCCCCTTCTGTAGCAACTGTCTTGATGATCGGGGGGATCCAATAGCTTATTTCTTCTTTTTCAAAGCTCCCATGTGGTTCATTCACCTGTTCTTGAGACCAGGAATGATGCAAGCTGTGGTTTTTAAACACATGCGGCCCAGGATGCGCCATTTGCAGCGTACTGCGCAAAGCCCGTTCGGTGATATCCGCTCCTGGTCGATCCGCTTTATTCACAACCAGGATATCCGCAATTTCCAGGATACCGGCTTTTATCGCCTGGATATCATCTCCCAGGCCAGGGGCTTCGATCACCAGGGTGGTGTGCGCCAGCCGTGCAATGTCCACCTCTGCCTGTCCAGCACCCACTGTCTCCACCAGGATCACTTCGTATCCAGCGGCATCAAATGCCTGAACGAGGCCCGCAGTAGCAGCAGCCAGGCCGCCCAGGATACCGCGCGAGGCCATGGAGCGGATAAAAACGCCTGCATCACCCGCCAAATCACGCATACGCACACGGTCTCCGAGTATTGCCCCGCCGGTGAAAGGGCTGGAAGGATCCACCGCAATCACAGCTACGGTTTTTCGCTGGTCCTCCGGTAACTGCCGGTAATACAGCGCCAGGCGGTTGACCAGCGAAGATTTCCCGGCTCCTGGTGAACCGGTGATACCAATCAGGTGTGCTCTGCCTGTGTAAGGAAAGAGAAAATTCAAAGCCTCCCTTCCCTCAGGCAGGTTATTTTCAATTCTTGTCAGTAAGCGTGCCAACGCCAGGCGCTTACCGGCTAGCACATCCGAGACGATCGTCATGAGCGCAATTGTCAACCGGTTTTCACATTGGAGCGGATATCTTGAATGATTTGTTCTGTTGATGTGCCTGGGCCGTAAACGCCCTTCACACCCAGGTCAATTAATTGGGGTACATCTTCATCCGGGACAATACCTCCCAGGAATACGCATACATTTTCTTGCCCGTTTGCTTTCAGAAGCTGCATAACTCTCGGCACCAAAGCCATGTGCGCGCCTGAAAGGATCGATAGACCCACAGCATCCACATCTTCTTGCAATGCGCCTTCCGCAATCATTTCCGGCGTCTGGCGCAAACCCGTATAGATCACTTCCATACCTGCATCGCGCAGCGCTCGCGCAACAACTTTTGCCCCCCGGTCGTGCCCATCCAGACCCGGTTTTGCCACCAGCACACGGATTTTCTTCTCGCTATCTATCGTTTTTTCAACCATAGTGTCCTTCCATCGGGATAAATATACTGCTGTCCGTGATTATACTCCATTGGCTATTCAAGGTATAATCAAAGCAAAGCCAAAACGATGAGATGACCAGGAGAAATCTGATGAACTGTCATGGATTTGCTTCCCTTTTTCACTTTTCTCGAAGATCCCTCTTCTTGGGGCTCACATTGGTCATGACGATTGCCCTGGTTGGCTGTAACATGCCGCAAAGCACTCCCCCCATCAGGTCGATGGATCAGCCTGTGATTGTAAGCGAGCAGCCGCTCTCCGAAACCACAGGACCCGCCTCCACGCCCCAGAGTACAACAACCGTTGAACCAGAAGCTGTAGATGGCTCCCAACCCCAGGACGCCAACCAGGTAGCCCTGCCGCAAGTGGACCATGCCAATCCGGGCAGCCAGGTGGCCCTGCCGCAGGTGGACAATGCCAATTCGGGCAGCCAGGTTGCCCTGCCCCAGGTGGATAATGCCAATCCGGGCAGCCAGGTAGCCCTGCCCCAGGTGGATAACGCTGATGCGAGCAGCCAGGTAGCCCTGCCCCAGGTGGATAACGCCGGTAC
>CAZTMX010000135.1:0-7739 GCA_964614855.1 uncultured Anaerolineaceae bacterium
ATCGCGCAAGCTGTCCACCGTCTCACCCTGCAGCGCCACCCAGTAGCCAGTGGTAACCAGCTCGCTGGGCGGAAGGGTGAGATCCACCAGGCCAAGCTGTTCATGCGTGTACCACTTCACCTTGCGGAAACCAGCCAACTGCGTGGTAACTTTGATCTCCCCCTGGCCTTTGATTGCAGCCTGGTTCTCTGTGCGCAGGTGCTCTTCGATCAGGTCAACGCGGGTTTCGCTGCGCGGTTCTGTATAGTAATCCCGCTCCACGTGTTCCAGGTGTGCCAGGCCTGATTCCTGGTCAAGATCTTTCACTTCATACATGGCGCTTTCGTGCAGATAGATAGCTTGGGGGTGGACGATGCGCCAGGCTGAAGCGCGGTCCACCTGTCCGATGACGGTGGTCCCGCCAGCCTCCTTTACCTGCAGCACGATCGGGTTGGCGGAAGCGCTGCGCAGCGAGATGTTCTGGGATGGGTACTGGTCCGCCATCCAGAAAAAACGCTCACCCGATTGGTGCAGTATGCCTTGCGCCTGGAGCACCCCCAGCAATTCCTGGGTGATTTCCTTGGGTAGTGCCCCGAAGCTTTCCTGGGCTTTGAAGGGCAGCTCAAAGGCAGCGCTGCGCATGTGATCCAACAAGATCAGCAGGTTGTCGGGATCGATCAATGCGTGTTCCGGTGAGCGCTCAAACATGTATTCTGTGTGAGAAGCCAGGAACTGGTCCAGCGGTGCGGCGGTGGTGACCAGCACTGCCAGTGAGGCGTCATCTCCTCTACCGGCTCGCCCCGCCTGCTGCCACAAGGCGGCAATCGTGCCTGGGTAACCCACCAGCACCACCGCGCCCATCCCGCCGATATCGATACCCAATTCCAGCGCATTGGTGGCGATCACCGCCCGCACATCCCCACGCCGCAAGCCGTGCTCGATCTCTCGCCGCTCATGCGGCAGGTAACCGCTGCGGTAGCCGCGCACGCTTTCAACCGTCTCCTGCGAGGGGGTGGATTGAATGCCGTAGTGCTCGCCATCACCGGTCTGCGCCTGGCGCAAATAGGTCAGGATCAGCTCAACCGTTCGACGAGATCTGCCGAAGATAATGGTCTGCTGTCCATATTTGAGCAGGTCCTGCGCCAGGCGGATGCTCTCCTGTAAGGAGCTGCGCCGCAACCCGATCGATTCATCGATCACAGGCGGGTTGTAAATCAGGAAGGTTTTCTCGCCGCGCCCTGCGCCGTCTTCGTCCACCAGCGTAACCGGTTCTTCAACCAGGCGCTCTGCCAGTTCCAGTGGATTGGCGATGGTTGCCGAAGTGAGCAGGTACTGAGGCTGCGCGCCGTAGAATGCCGCGATGCGCTTAAGACGGCGCAGCACATTGGCCACATGCGAGCCAAAAACGCCGCGATAAGTGTGCATTTCATCGATTACGATGAATTTCAGGTTCTCAAAGAACCCAGCCCAGCGGGTATGGTGCGGCAGGATGCCCATGTGCAGCATATCCGGGTTGCTGATCAACAGGCGGGCTTTGTCTCGAATGCCAGGTCTGGCAGAGGTCGGGGTATCTCCGTCGTAGATCGCCGTTTCCAGCCGCGTGCGCGCCACTCCGCAGGCTTGCAGCAGGGTGTTTAGGCCGGCAAGCTGGTCCTGCGCCAGGGCTTTGGTAGGAAAGATAAACAAAGCCCGTGCTTCTGGATCTTGCAGCAGACAGTTCAAAACCGGCAGGGCATAACACAGCGTTTTGCCGCTGGCTGTGCCGGTGACCACGGCAATGTTTCGTTTGAGTTGGATATGTTCCCAGGATAATGCCTGGTGCAGGTACAGCGATTGGATGCCGCGCTGCTCCAATCCAGCTTTCAAGGCAGGATGCAGCGCATCTGGGAAGGGGCGGAAGACCGGTGCACGCCTGGGTAGCGTGCGCCACTCCTGGATGTTTCCTGCGATGCTGGGTTCGGCGCGCCAGTTGGCAAGCAGTTGTTTCAGGTTCATCTTGTGTTAAAGTCAAAACGCCGAGCGTGGGTCAGAATATCAGCACATCCGTCGTCACCTGGTTGTTCACCGGAACAGGGTCATTTTGATCCGCAGCAATATTGACCAGGTTTGTAATCACGCCTGGCACAACCGGTGCGGTCACAACCAGGGTCACCACCCGCTTCTCGCCGGCTGCCAGTTCGCCCAGGCTGCAGGTGAGTGTATTGCCCGCAAAGGTGCACACCGGTAGTCCTGGATCGGATGAAACGAAAGTCACCCCACTTGCCAGTTCGTCCACCAGGGTTAGACCTGTGACGTTGGATGGCCCGCTGTTGGTCACAGTGACGGTGTAGGTTACCTGGGTGGTAGGCACTGCGCTTACCGGCGCAGTAACAGCCAGCGCCAGGTCGGCTTTGGGTACGATGGTGGTGGTATCCGAGGCTGTTTTGTTATTTGTGCTGGGGCTGAGCGGGGAGATCAACGCGGCGCTGTTCACCAAAGGACCGCTGGCGCTGGAATTCACCGTGGCGGAAATGGCAAATGTGGCGCTGCCGTTCGGGTTTAGGTTTACATCGGTGTTGATATTACCCGTATTGACCCCGCTGACCGCACAGCTGGAACCGGGGGTAGGGCTGCAGGTCCAGGAGATGTTTGTCAGAGCATCCGGGAAGAAATCCGTTACCACCAGTCCAAAGATAGCGCTCGGCCCGCGATTGGTTACCGTGAGCATATATCCCAGGATATCTCCAGGCTCAGCGCTGGCACGATTATCCGTCAGGTTAATGTCCAGGTTCACCGTTGGTACAAGGGCGTCTGTATCGATCACCTGGTTGTCCGAGGTATCCGGGTCGCTCATACCGTTTGGCAGCGTCAGGCTGGCAGAATTGATCAGCAGACCGCTGGCGGCCGGGTCAATTAAGGCGCTGATGGTGATTGTCCCTGTGCCGCCTGGGGCCAGGCTCATGCGGGTGTCGATGTTTCCCAACCCGCTGCCTTCACGGCAGGCAGAGCCTGCAGAAGCCACACACGTCCAGGCAGGATTAAGCAGGACGGCAGGGAAATTGTCTATTACCTGGATGTCCTGCACCAGGATGGGGCTGTTGTTGCGAACCTGCAGGGTATAGGCGGTATTTGTGCCAGGGATGGCGCTGGTGATGTTATTGGTCAGCAAAAGCGTAAGGTTTGCAATGTTTTGTGGGGGTGTGGGTGTATGGGTGACTGTAGCAGTGGCTGTCGGTGTGTGTGTCGTGGTGGCCGGCAAGGTAGGTGTGCTAGCATTCAGGGGATCCAAATCCACCAGGTCTTCGATCCCATCCCCGTCGGTATCGCGTTTTAAAGGATTGGTGCGCTTCAGGATTTCCTCGCCGTCCTTTAACCCGTCGCCGTCACTGTCGGGCATCATGGGGTTAGTGCGAAAGGTATAGAATTCCTCGCCGTCTTTCAGACCGTCTGCATCGCTATCGGGGTTTTGTGGGTCTGTACCGAGCAGCATTTCCTGGGCGTAAGCCAGACCGTCGTTATCCTGATCCGCCTGCTGAGCTTGGGCGGTGGCGGTTGCCGCTTGTAGGGTGGCGGCGTTCCCCGCCAGCACTGCTTGCTCTGTTCCGCCCTGCAGGATGGACTCAATGGTCTGTATTGCGTCTTCGGTTTGCCTTGGGCTGGGACTGCCGCCGATCAGCCGGTTGGCAAAAACGAGCAGAAAACAACTCATTAACAGGCATAACGAAATCAAGCCGATCAATGCCCAGCGCGGGATCAAAGCCTGGCTGGTGAGGCTGCCCGTGTGCCTCTGGGTCTCTCCAGACTGCGGCGCCACGTTTACTGTAAATGAGTTGGAATGTTCGCTGCCAAACCATACTGGCTGGGTGCGCACTGCCCTGAAGTTTATCTGGACTGTTTCCCCGGCAGGCACGACGGCGTTGGCGCGCTTTGGATCAAAGCGCAGCTGGCGCGCATGGTCATCCCAACTGACGTGAATGGTTTCAGGGATATTGCCCAGGTTTCGCAAGACCAGGCTGCCGGCAGCGCCGGGTGTGATTTGTCGGGGATGGATTTCGCTTGTGATCTGCGAGAAAGGCACAATCGTGAGCGCCAATCTCAACTCTACACTCTGGCGCGGGTCATTTTGACTGGTTACGCGCAGCAGGATCGCATGGCGCCCTGCGCGGCTGGTTGAATTGCGCGGCGGGCGAAAGACCAGCTTGATCTCGCGCTGCCCGTTTGCCGGCAGTCCAACGCTCTCCGGGCGGTTGGGCATCCACTCTGCTGGCGCCCCCTGAACATCCAGGTGGAAGATATCATCCCTGGCGCCGCGGTTATAGAGCAGGATGGGTAAACCGATGCTCTTGCCCGGCGTCACCGTCAGGTTTGTCTCTACCAGATAAGCGCCAACCGGTCCGTTTCCCGGGCTGAATTTCACCTGGGTAATGCGAGTAGGTTGCTCGGGTTGTTCGAATTCGCCAGGTGTTTGCGGGGGGAGGGCGGTCTGTTTTACTGTATCTTCCGTGCTTCCCACCCGTTCCAAACGCAGCCAGATCTCGCCAAGGCGCAAATCTTGTCCGGGTTCCCAGGGCTGGGGGATTTCTGGATGCAAGCGCTGTTCACCCAGGAAGGCGCCATTTTTGCTGTTCAGGTCAGTGACTGTGTATTGCCCGTCTTTATATTCAATCTGAGCATGGCGGCGTGAAATGCTGTTCACATCCAGGATGATGTCATTCTCCGCATCCCGCCCGATAACTGAGACCCCTTGCCGTAAAGGAACGCTGCGGATAGCCTCATCGGGAAGATAAATGTGAAGCATGTCCAGACGCTGGTCCATGCTGGCAGTTTCTTCAAGTGGAGGTTGGACCGCGGCGGCAGTTTCATTCACCACGGGTTGTACCATGCTGGGCTTTTCTTCTGGCGGTGTCTCCAGGTTTTCTTCTTGTGGGGTTGGTAAATACTGCTGGAAGCTAACCGTCCGTTCAAAACCGGCTGGTGAGGTGGGGATGCGCCTGGCGACCCCCAGCGTGTCCGCCAGGGCTTGTGCAAGCACATGCGAAGTGTTGTAACGGACAGCCGGGTCCGGCGAACAGGCGCGCAGGAGGACGCGCTCCAGGCTGTGTGGAAGATCGGGTCGCAGCACACGGAGTGGGGGGATATCCGCATCTTCTTGGGTTGAAAATAGAATACGTTTCTCCCCACTGACCAGGAAGCCAAGCAGCCTGCCAGCTGCCAGGATATCCGCAGAAAAATCTTCCTGGGTACGGTTTGCATCAGGTTGCGCTTCAGCTTCCGCTGGCAAATCCAAACCTGTGTTCAACAATATAGGCTGGTACGGAAATTTTTCGCCAGGTGCACAGGCGAGCCAGATATTTTCCAGGGTCAGGTTCCCGTGGGACAGGTTCCGCTGGTGGGCGTACTCAAGCGCCTGGCAAATTTCAAGCCCCAACCAAACAGCCTCGCCTAAGGGTATCCAACCAGCTTCAGAATGCAACTTTGCTGCTGCACCCTCAACGCTTTTCCCCGCATGGTACTCCTGCACACAGAATACCTGGTCTTCGAATACCCCGTAATCCAGGATGCGGGCAATGCCGCGGTTTTTCCAGCGTAAGGTCGTGCGGGCTACCTGTACAAAGCGCTCGACCACATGCGGTTTTTCCATCCACTGGCTAGCCAGGATCTGCAGTGCTACCTGGCAGTTGAGCCTTGGGTCATAAGCAAGAAACACCTGCCCCCAGGCATCCTGCCTGAGGGGGTGTTGGATTTGAAAGCGATCAAATTGCCCGCTGGGTTGCGCCATGCTCAATGCCCGGTCTCCTGGATGGTGATAGCTTCATTATACCCAGGAATACCGGAAATACTACCAGCCAGCGTCAAACGGAGCTTGCGTCTTGGTTGATTTCATACATGGCTTCGTAAAGCGGCTGCAGGCGTTTGTACATGTGCAGGTAAACCTTTTGATAAAGATCATCGTAGATGCGCTGGTTTTCTGGTTGCGGCTCGAAACCCTCACCAAGGTGCGTCATCGCCCCCACCGCACTGGAAAAATCTGTGTGGAGCCCCAACCCCACGCTGGCATCAATCGCTGCCCCCAGACCGGAAGCTTCGTAGACATGCGGTCGATACGCCGGCAAGCCGAATATGTCTGCCGTGAGTTGCATTGCCTGGTCGCTTTGGCTGCCGCCGCCGGCGATGCGCAGCTCGCGGATGGGTACACCGCTGCGTTTCGATGTGCGCTCGGCGCCTTCACGTAGTGCATAGGCCAATCCCTCTAAAATGGCGCGGTAGAAGTGTGCCCGGGTGTGCACATCACCAAACCCGATCACAGCGCCCCTGGCTTCAGGCCCTGGGAACTTCAGCCCAGGCGACCAGTACGGCTGCAGCACCAGCCCTTGTGATCCTGGTGGTACGGTTTTAACCAACTCGTCAAACATACTTTCGGCTTCTACTCCCTGTTCATTTGCTAGCGCCTGTTCAAACTGTGCAAATTCCTCCTTGAACCAGCTCACCATCCAGTAGCCGCGATAAATCTGCAGTTCCAGGCTGTAGGAACCGGGTACGGCAGATGGGTACGGCGGGATCAGGGGGATCAGCTCGATATATTTCTGGTGCGTGGTGTTGATGGTAGCGGTAGTGCCGTAGCTCAGACAGGCGATATGCGGCTCCAGGCAGCCGGCGCCGATCACCTCGCAGGCTTTATCGGCCGCGGCAGCGATTAACGGCAGCCCGGCAGGGATGCCTGTTTCCTGTGCGGCTGCCTGGCTGATCTCGCCCAGCACCGAGCCGGGTGGTTTGAGATCCGGCAGCATGGATTTCTCGACACGCACTGCCTGCCATTTCCAATCAAAGCGCTTACTCCAGGCCATGTTCTTGTAATCGAAGGGGATATAAGCCACCTGGCAGCCGGTCGAATCCACTACTTCGCCGGTCAACCGGTAGGTCAGGTAGCCGGAGAGCAACAGGAATTTGTCGGTTTTTGCCCAGATTTCTGGCTGGTGCGTGCGGATCCAGTTGGCTTCAGCTTCGGCCTGCAAATATGCCACAGTACGCGACATACCGGAGATGCGAAATGCCAACCCCCACAACCCGCCTACCGGCGGCAGACCTTCGGTGCGCCGTTGGTCCAGCCAGACGATCGCTGGTCGCAGCGGCTGGCGGTCGCGGTCCAGGTTGATCAATGTGGAGCGTTGGGTAGTCAGCGCTACCCCGGCGATCCGCTCCTTGCTCACCCCGGGGTAGGTTCCTTTGTCTAACTCTGCCCATAGAGCCTGGCAAGCCTGGCACAAAGCCCGCCAGAAAAGCTCTGGGTCTTGCTCGGCGATGCCGGGTGCGCTGGAGATATACGGTTGAATAGGGATGCGGGTCTTTGCAACGAGTGCACCTGCGGGATCGAAGATGAGAGCCCGCACACTCTGCGTGCCGTTATCGATCGCCAGGATCAAGTCTTTGGAACCGCCAGCATGGTCGCTCATATGCCTCCTGCTAGACACGCATAAAACTGATAATTATTTGTTTTTCATCGAATCCAGGAACCTCAGGATCATCTCAGCCAGCTCTCCTGGACGCTGCAGGGGGATATCGTGAATGGTATCCTCCATCCAGTGAACTTCAATCGCCGGGTGGGCATTCTTAAATCGGGCGATGGCATCCGTCTTGGTTTCCAGAAAGGCGCTTTCAGCAGGTGAAGCCGGGCTCTTGGGGCGTGCAGGGATAGCTAATACCGGGCAGAAGACCCGCTCGAAACGCTCGTAGGTCTTGAAGTCCCACATGTTTTTCAGGATCTGCATGTGGTTTGCCAGCGA
>CAZTMX010000136.1:0-7588 GCA_964614855.1 uncultured Anaerolineaceae bacterium
TTTACGGTCCGCTCACAGTGGAAGATATCCCCACTTTGGTGGAAGAGCACCTGCTAAAAGGGCATATTGTGCTGCCCTTGTTGGGTAAGATGGTCGAACCTATGGGTGAGATTGCCTGGCTGCGAGCTCGCTATGGCGCCTTACCCGTGCAGCAACGTATTGTGCTCGGCAGGGTTGGAAAGGTGAACCCAGAAAGCTTGGATGATTACATCTTGCATGACGGCTATTTGGCATTGGGAAAGGCTGTCACTCAAATGACCCCGCAGGAAGTGATCGCTGAGGTGGAGAAATCGGGGTTGCAAGGCCGCGGTGGAGCGGGTTTTCCCACCGGGCGCAAATGGGGTTTTGTGCGCAGCGCTCGGGGCGCACAAAAGTATGTCATATGTAATGCGGATGAGAGCGAACCGGGAACTTTCAAGGATCGAATGGTATTGGAGGGCGATCCGTTTAGCGTGATTGAGGCGATCACCATTGCGGGGTACGCAGTTGGCGCGTCCGATGGATATATCTACATTCGCGGTGAATATCGCCGGGCTTATCAGTACCTTGAGAATGCCATCCAAAAAGCAGAGCAGCGCGGTCTTTTGGGAGAGGGGATTTTTGGCAAAGATTTCCATTTTCACATCCACCTGCATGCTGGAGCTGGGGCGTATATCTGTGGAGAGGAAACTGCGCTGATTGAATCAATCGAGGGTAAACGCGGCCAGCCGCGTGCCCGCCCGCCGTATCCTCCCACATTCGGTTTGTTTGGTAAACCCACCCTGGTCAACAACGTGGAGACTCTGGCAAATATCCCGCATATCGTGCGAAATGGCGGTGAATGGTATCACCAGTTCGGCAGCGAGAAAAGCCGCGGCACAAAGGTGTACACTATCATGGGTAATGTGAACTTTACCGGTGTGATCGAGGTGCCGCTAGGGATCACGCTGCGCGAGGTAATCGAGATCTACGGGAAAGGGATGAAAAAGGGCGGCAAGCTGAAGCTGGTGCAGACGGGAGGTTCCAGCGGCTCGATCGTACCTGCCAAACTGCAGGATACGCCCATGGACTTTGAGTCCTGGCGCAAGGCTGGCGTCTCGCTGGGTTCTGGCGCGCTGTTGATCTGCGATGAGCATAACTGTGTGGTTGACCTGGCGATGGTGATCCTGAATTTCTTTCGCTTTGAATGCTGCGCCAAGTGCACGCCCTGCCGTATAGGCACGCAGCGCCTGTATGAAATCATGTCTGACATTGCTGCCGGGCGGGGGTCATTGGACAGCCTGGATGAGCTCAAAGCGCTGGGTCAAGATATGGAGCTGCTTTCCAATTGCGGGTTGGGGCAGACGGCCTCGACCGCAGTGCGCGACATCTTGAAATATTTTGTCGATGAAGTGGAAGAACATATTACACATCATATTTGCCGCGCTAAGGTATGCAAATTTCAACAGGGCGAGCCGCTTGAACAGGTTGGAGCTGTTGGGTTGTAACTGACCAGGAGAGACGAAGGAGAGATGAAATGATCAGTCTAAAAATCAACGGTCAAAACCTGGAAGTTCGCGAAGGTACCACCGTTTTGCAGGCGGCAGCGGAGATGGGTGTGGTTATCCCCACCCTGTGTTATCACAAAGACCTCAGCCCCTTTGGAGGGTGCCGGTTGTGCGTGGTCAAGATTGAAGGGGCGCGCCTGCCGATGACTGCCTGCAACCTGCCCGTGAGCCCTGGGCTGGTGGTGGAAACAGATACGCCAGAAGTGATCCACTACCGCAAGGCTGTGTTGCGAATGCTGCTCTCGCGCTATTATGACGCCGCTTACAAGAGTTTTGACGGCAAGCTGGATATTGAACAAGACAGCGAACTGGCACACTGGGCGCGTTATTATGAAATCGATATGCGCTCTGTAATGGCGAAGAAACCCTTTATGGCTGTAGATAGCGACCCCAATCCATATGTCTGGGTGGATATGAACAAATGCATCCAGTGCACACGCTGCGTAAGGGCTTGCGCCGAAATACAAGGGCGCTTTGTCTGGTCGCAGTCTTTCCGCGGTTACCGGGCGCGCATTGTGGCTGGCGCCGATTCGACCATGCTGGCATCGCGCTGCGAATCCTGCGGCGCCTGCGTGGTGTACTGCCCAACCGGCGCGCTGGATAACAAAATGTCGGTGAACAAAGGCCGCGCCGACCGCCTTGTGCGTACAGTTTGTAGTTATTGCGGGATCGGTTGTACGTTGGATTTAAATGTGCAGGATGATGTGAACGGCAGCAGGGTGATCCGGGTGACATCGAATACCGACCGCCATGTTGATTCAGTCAATGGGCTGCACCTGTGCGTAAAAGGCCGCTACGGATACGAATTCATCCACCATCCACAACGTCACAGGCGGCCAAAAGTCCGGCAATATTTGCTGGAAGGGAATGAAGCTGGAAGTAGGATTTCCAGCGAGGTGAAACTACCCGGCGGCAATGGAAGCCAACGCCCTGCAAAGCGCGGAAAATTCATAGAGGTCGACTGGGATACAGCGCTTACCCTGGCAGCCAGGGGGTTACAACGGGTGCGCGATCAAAACGGGGCGAATGCAGTGGGGGTGCTGGCATCGGGAAGATTATTGAATGAGGAAAATTACCTGCTGAATAAGCTGGCACGCCAGGCGTTGGGTACGGATAACCTGGATGTGAGTGCCCATGTGTATAACGCCAGCGAGGTGGAAGGGTTGGTGGAGACGCTGGGTTTGCCCGCCATGACCAACTCGTTGGAAGATATCGTCAAAGGGGCAAATTCACTGCTGGTGATCGGGTCCAACCTGACTGAGCAGCACCCGGTTTTTGGCGCGCAGGTGCGCCAGGCGGTGCTGCGGCGCAAAGTCAAGCTGGTGGCTGCCAGCCCAGATTTTTATAATATCGATGAGTATGCTGCGCTCTCGCTTTATCACCAGCCGAACAGCGAAGCGGCTTTGGTCAATGGGATCAGTGCACTGATCCTGCAAAAGGGTTGGCAAGATGGGGCGGAGATGGATAAATACCCGGAACTGGCGGATCAGTCGCGCGCAGCTGTGGAGAAGCTCACCCCGGAGGCAGCTTCCCTGACTTGCGGGGTGTCTGTTGAGGCCATGCAACAGGCAGCGCAAATCCTGGCACAGAATGCCCCGGCTGCGGTGATCTGGAGCACAAGCCTGGGCGACCGGGAGAGCCGCAAGGAATGCGTACAGGCTTTGGTTTATCTGCAGTTGATCCTGGGCAACCTGGATAAGCCTGGCGGCGGGTTGAACCCGCTGCGCAGCCAGAACAACGGCCAGGGCGCAAGCGATATGGGCTGCCTGCCGGGTTGGCTGCCGGGTAATCAGCGTCTTTTAGATGCTGGAGCGCGCACAAAATTAAGCCATGCCTGGGGTGCTCCACTGCCTGAAACCCAGGGGATGAACGCCTGGGAGATGTTGGCTGCTGCAAGTGAAGGCAAGCTGAAGGCACTGTACCTGGTAGGCGAGGATATCGTCAATACTTCAGCAGACGGAGCCAGGGTACGCCGCAGCCTGGAAGAATTGGATTTCCTGGTGCTGCAAGAAATCGCAACCTCGGAGACCACGCGCTATGCAGATATCCTGCTTCCGGGTGTAAGCTTTGCAGAAAAAACTGGCACATTTACCTCGACAGAACGGCGCATCCAGCTGGTGCGCCAGGCGATCCAACCGTTGGGCGAGGCGCGACCGGACTGGCAGATCACGGCAGACCTGGCCAAACGCATATTGATGGAAAGCGCACCGCTGGCAGCAAAAGCACCGTATTCAGCCTGGGAGTACGAAGGCACCGAACAGGTGATGGAAGAAATTGCTGCCCTGGCGCCAATTTATGGCGGGGTGTCCCACGCGATCCTGGCACACGGCAAGAAATTATTTTCAAATTCCTTATTGACAATTGCATAAAAAATTGTATATACTCTAGGGTGACGATTACTCTTATCCTATATTTATTTAATTAAATATTATTGCTGTTGATCAGGCATTTCGTGGTGTCATCGGGTAGGTTCTGTTTAAACCACTGAAGGAGGGCACATGTCTCAATTGTCTGAAGCATTGATCAAGGCGTTAGATGTCAACGATGTCGTCCAGCTTACGTCGGAGCTGGTTGCTATCGAGAGCCATCGCGACGCGCCTGGGCGTGAGCGCAAATGCGCCGAGAAGATCGTGGATGTATTTTCCGGCTGGGGGATGCCGGCAGAATTGATCCCGGTGCTGGATGACCGCCCGAACGTCGTATTTCGGTTAAAAGGCACTGGCGGGGGTTCTTCCTTGATGTTGACCGGGCATATCGATACGGTACCGGCATATGTCATGGAGATCCCACCGTTTGAGCCGGAAGTGCGGGATGGCTTGCTTTATGGTCGCGGAACCGTGGATATGAAAGGCGCCCTGGCGTGCATGATGACAGCTGTGCGCTTGCTGCGCGATTTGAAAGTACCATTAAAGGGGGATGTAATTTTCGCTGCGGTGATCAATGAAGAAGACCGCTCGGAAGGAACTGAATACCTGGTGCGCAACGGACCCAAGGCAGACCGCTGCGTGGTGGGGGAGCCGACCGAGCTGACAATCGCTGCCGGGCACAGGGGTCTGGAATGGCTGGAGTTCGAATTCATCGGCAAGGCAGCCCACGGCGGAAGCCCCGAGAAAGGCGTCAATGCCATCAGTATGGCTGCGCGCTTTATCCGGCGAGTGGAAGATGAGCTGATGCCAAAACTTCGAACACGCACCCACCCGGTGATTGGATCCGCAGTGATGAATTTTGGCGTCATCCAGGGAGGCACCCAGCCGAGCTCGGTGGCCGACCGCTGTATTGTCCAACTTGACCGCCGCTGGGTACCCATGGAGAAGCTGGAGCGGGTGTTGGGAGAATACCAAGATATCCTCCATGATTTGGAAAAAGAGGTGCCAAATTTCCGCTGCGAGATGAAGCGCATCGAGAGCAATATGGCGACCTTGGATCATATGCCCATTGATATCCCGCTGGATGATCCGTTGGTGACCGGGCTTAGTGATGTTCTGCGCCAGCTTGGTATTCAAGAACCGCAGATAACGGCTTTTGGCGGTTGGACGGATGCGTCTTTGATTGGGAATTTTGCGAAAATTCCGGTTTTGAATTTTGGCCCCGGGGAATTGAGGGTGGCGCATTCGCGCGTTGAATATGTGCCTGTTGAGCATTTGCGCCTGGCAACCCTGGCATACGCGCTGCTTGCGAATAAGATCTGCAATCAAACCTTGTAGTCCGCGGGAAAATCCCGCTTAAAAAAAGTAGAGTGAAAGGAGAGTCGCTGTGAAGAAGTTCCCGCATGTGTATGTCATCTTGTTCCTTATTATCCTTATCTCGGCTGTATTGACATGGATCGTGGCGCCCAACGCCTATGATTTCCAGTTGGACGCCGAAGGGAACCCGACCAGGTTGATCGATCCGGATACTTTCCATCCGATCGATCGCAACGGATTTGACCCCTGGGAAGTGATGCTGTCCATCCCCAAGGGTATGGGTGAAGTTGCCAGCATTATCTTCTTCATTTTCATCGTCGGTGGGTCATTCAACATGATCCAGGCGACCGGCGCAGTGGACTCAGGCATTCGCGCGACGGCCAATGCCCTGAAAGGCAAAGAAGTAGCGCTGCTGTTTGTGATTGTGCTTCTGTTCAGCATCGGCGGTACCACCTTTGGTATGGCGGAGGAGGCGCTTGTATTCATTCCCATGCTGGTACCCCTGGCAATGGCGCTGGGGTATGACTCGCTGGTGGGCGTTGCCCTGGCGCTTGCGGGACCCTGTGCTGGTTTTACCGGAGCCTTTATGAACCCCTTCACCCTGGCGGTAGCGCAAGGGATTGTTGGGCTGCCTATCTTCTCCGGTAGGGAATACCGCATCGTCATCTGGATCATCACCACCCTGGTGGTTTTCTTATGGATCTATCTGTATGCACGCAGAGTCAAAAAGGATCCCAAGATCAGTATCATGTATGAAGAAGATCTAAAACGCGAGAAGGTCAACCTGGATTTCGCCACACCCTTTACCGGACGACAGAAACTGGCGTTGATCCTGATGGCTTTGACCTTTGTGTTATTGATCTGGGGTGTGACCAAGTACGGATGGTATATTGACGAACTGGCTGCCCTGTTCCTGAGCATGGGCATCGTATGCGGCCTGGTCGGCGGGTTAGGACCCAGCAAGCTGGCTGAAGCATTTGTCGAAGGCTCGACCAGCCTGGTGGTGGGCGCGCTGGTGGTTGGTATTGCGCGCGCCATCCTGGTTGTGCTGCGCGATGGTGGCATCCTGCATACGATCGTTCACGCTGCGGCTGCCCTTGTCCAGGGCTTGCCGGCATTTATGGCTGCAATCGGCATGTACATCGTGCAAATCCTGATCTCCATCGTTATCCCATCCGGCTCCGGTATGGCTTCGGTGACCATGCCGATCATGGGCCCGCTGGCAACGCTGCTGGATTTGACCCAGCAGACCGCGGTCTTAATTTACCAGTTTGCAGACGGCTTCACCAATATCATCATCCCCACCTCGGGCTACTTGCTGGCCGGCCTGGCGCTGGCTAAGGTGCCGTATGAAAAGTGGGTCAAGTGGTATTGGCCGCTGTTCTGGGTGATGCTGTTAGTGGGTGCGGTGTTTGTTGTCATCGCGCAGGTGATCAAGTTCGGCCCATTCTAAATAAATATTTATAATAAAGCAGACCCTGGAGGAGCACTCACCAGGGTCTGCCCCCTTTTAGGGGGGATAGGAAAAAGGAATATGGAAATCAACCAGGTACAGCAAAAAATCATCGAAACCATCGAGAAAGCTGGCAGCGAAATCATATCCGTCGCGCATCAAATCCACGCTAACCCGGAGCTCGGCTACGAGGAGAAATTTGCCTCAGGGCTGCTTTGCCAGGTGCTCGAGGGACACGGCTTCGAAGTTGAAAGAGGCTATGCCGGGATCGAAACGGCATTCTGTGCCCGTAAGCGGAGCGTCGGCCGTAAGCGGAGCGCCGGCCGGAAAGACAGCGGGGCGCGCCCGCGCGTGGCCTTCCTGGCGGAGTATGACGCCCTGCCGGAAATCGGGCACGCCTGCGGCCATAATATCATCGCCACCTCGGCGCTAGCTGCAGGGATTGGTCTCGGCGCGGTGGTAGAGCAGACCGGGGGCGAGGTGTGGGTGATCGGCACGCCTGCGGAAGAGACGGATGGGGCAAAGGCAGTGATGGTGCGCGAGGGTGCTTTTAATGGGATCGATGCTGCCCTGATGGTCCACCCCCACGAAGGGACGTACTACCTGACCGAATCGCTGGCGTTGGATGCGCTGGAAGTGGAGTTTTTTGGCAAGCCCTCGCACGCCGCGGCGGCTCCTTGGGAAGGGGTAAACGCGCTGGACGCCATGCTGATGACATTTAATTCAGTCAATGCCCTGCGCCAGCAGGTGCGCCCGGATGCACGTATTCACGGCATCATCATAAAAGGCGGCGCGGCACCCAATATCATCCCGGAATACACCCTGGCACGCTTTTATCTGCGAGCAAAGAAACGCGCATATCTGGATGAGCTGAACCAGAAGTTTTTGGCCTGTGTGCAAGGGGCGGCGACAGCCACCGGCACGCG
>CAZTMX010000137.1:0-3533 GCA_964614855.1 uncultured Anaerolineaceae bacterium
ACTTAAAATCCTCCGGGCTAAACACCCTTGTGGGTTCGATTCCCACCCGCCCCATAAAACCTCTGGCAACTTTGCCAGAGTTTTTTCTTTTTTCTTCCCCTCTTGTGCTAAAATCCTGCGTATGTCTCAACGAATTGTATTTTTGGGTTCTCCTGATTTCGCCGTACCTGTACTCGAAGTCCTTGCCCGGAAGTTTTCCGTAGTGGGGGTGGTCACGCAGCCCGATAAACCTGCCGGACGGGGGCGCAGCCTGACACCGCCGCCGGTGAAAACCCTGGCACAGCAGCTCGGCTTAACCTTTATCCAACCGGTCAAGGTGCGCCAGCCGGAAGCCATGCAGGTGCTGATCGATTGGGCGCCGGATGGGATTGTGGTGGCTGCCTACGGTCAGATATTACGCCAGGACCTGCTCAATCTGCCGCCGTATGGATGTATCAATGTGCATGCCTCGCTGCTGCCGCGCTGGCGCGGCGCGGCGCCCATCCAGGCTGCCATCCTGCACGGCGATGCACAGACAGGCGTCACCATTATGCATATGGACCCCGGGATCGATACCGGCGCCATGTACAGCCAGCGCACCCTGGATATCTTGCCAGATGACACAGCAGAAAGCCTCAGCAAGCGCCTGGCAATTTGCGGCGCAGATTTACTCGCAGAGACATTGCCCGGAATTCTTACGGGGCAAGTCCAAGCGGTTGCTCAGGATGAAACCCAGGCAACCTATGCTCCCATGCTGAAAAAGGAAGATGGTTTGTTGGATTTCTCGCAAAGGGCATGCGATTTGGAAAGACGGGTGCGGGCATTTTCACCCTGGCCCGGCGCCTTTATCACCTGGCAAGACCAACCGCTTAAGATACACAAGGCACGCGTGGATGAAAAAACGCTAAACACACCTCCAGGTTCTCACCTGGTAGTCCGAGGGTATCCGGCGGTGGCCACGCCTGAAGGCGTCCTGGTGCTTGAAAGCATCCAACCTGCGGGAAAGAAAACCATGGACGGCAAGGCCTTTTTGGCAGGAGCAAGGAATTGGGTGAAATGAACACAAGCATCGCGCAGCAAAGGATCGACCTTTTCCCCAACACCACACAGATCATCGGCGCGGGCGGCACTGCCCGGTTGTCTATCGCTGGCTGCGACCTGGTTGCCCTGGCGGAGCAATACGGCACACCCCTATACATCTACGATAGAGCCACCCTCGATAACGCAGTCCAGCAATACCGCCAGGCGCTAGCGGATGCCTACCCCGCTTCCAGCGGGATCACCTACGCCGCGAAAGCCTTCCTTTGCACAGCTGTAGCCCAGTGGGCACAGCAACAAGACCTGCTTATCGATTGCACCGGCGCCGGGGAGATTGCCGTCGCTGCCGCTGCGCATACCCCGCGCAAGAACATCCTGGTACACGGAGTAAACAAAAGCCTCGAAGATTTGCAGGCAGCCCTGAACCATGCCGGAATATTGGTAGTGGATAACCTGGCGGAATTGGCTCACCTGGTGCGGCTTACAAAAACTTGGCGCACCTGGCTGCCAGATATCTGGCTGCGCTTGAAACCGGGTTTTGCCGTGGAAACCCACCAACATCGCCAGACTGGTCAGGAAGACAGCAAGTTTGGTATGAACTCGGATGACATCCTGCTCGCGGCCAAGACCTGCCTGGAAAATAACCTGCCGCTGACCGGATTGCATTTTCACCAGGGGTCGCATTTTCACAA
Source organism: uncultured Anaerolineaceae bacterium (assembly GCA_964614855.1). Lineage (GTDB taxonomy): Bacteria > Chloroflexota > Anaerolineae > Anaerolineales > UBA4823 > CAWJHE01. The sequence goes on from CAZTMX010000137.1 coordinate 1,710, forward strand.
CCCCGAACCCCTCTCCCCCGCCCTGGAAACAGCCCTGGACTGCATCGAGAGGCTGCGGCGCGAGGTAAACTGGCTGCCAACGACGCTCTGCCCGGGCGGCGGCTGGGGTGTGGCGTACCACGAAGATGAGCTTCCCCACCCTGTCATCAAGGAATACGTCAATTTTGTCGCATCCAACCTGATACGAGGTTGCCGGGCTCACGACCTGCCTTTGCCGCACCTGCAGTTAGAGCCCGGACGCAGCCTGGTTGCCCGCGGCGGGGTAGCGATTTACCGTGTAGGCGCGATTAAGCACACCTCCCATATCCGCTGGCTGATGATCGACGGCGGGATGGCAGACAACCCGCGTCCGGCGCTTTATGGAGCAAGGTACAGCGCTTTACCCGTCCAGCAGCCCGAGCGGCCGGTAAGCGCTGCGGTTTCCATTGCCGGTCCTTTTTGCGAGAGCGGCGATATCTTGATCAAAGACCTGCCCATGCCGGACATCCAACCCGGCGAATTCCTGGCTATCCCGGTCAGCGGCGCCTATCATCTAAGTATGGGCAGCAATTACAACGGGGCGCGCAAACCTGCGGTTTTGTGGTTGGAGGACGGCAAAGCGCAATTGATCATAACCCGGCAAACCACTGCGGATCTATCCCGGCGCGATCTTCCGTTAGGGTAATCCAATCTAGGCTGCTTAATCTCGAAACCCCGAGGCTATATGACACACCTACAAGATCCGACACTATCCTCCCCTGCCCTGCGCGTATTGTCGTTCGGCGCAGGCGCTATCGGCACCTATATCGCTGGGAGCCTGGCATTGCACGGGCACCAGGTGGTGTTTCTGGAAAAGCCAGAGGTTGCAGGTAGGTTGCGCCAGCAAGGCCTCAGCCTGGAAATCGGCGGGCGGACCCTGCGCCTGGAAAACCCGGTCTTGTCAGACACAATCGAAACTGCACTGGCTCACGGGCCATTTGATGTCGCTCTCTTTGCCCTCAAGTCCTTCGATACCAAACCGTTTTTGGAGACATTGAAACCCCATCACGCTGAGTTGCCACCACTTTTATGCCTGCAGAACGGTGTGGAAAACGAACCAGCCATTGCGGCTGCCTTGGGAGCAGATAAAGTGATCGCCGGCACAGTGACCAGCGCCATCGGCAAAAAAGGTCTGGGCAGCATCGTACTTGAACGCCTGCGCGGCAGCGGCGTGGCTGCCGGGCACCCCCTTTCGCAGCGCCTTGCCCAGGCAATGGACGAGGCGGGGTTGAATACTCGTGTGTATAAAAACGCCAGCGAGATGAAATGGTCCAAGCTGCTTATCAACCTGCTGGCAAATGCCACTTCGGCGATCGTAGATATGACCCCGGCAGAAATCTATGCGCATCCCGGCCTGAGCCGCATTGAAACCGCCCAATTGCGCGAAACCCTGCAGGTAATGCGTAAATCAGGTCTGCACCCGGTAGATCTGCCGGGCGTACCGGTGCGTCTGCTGGCTTTCGGCATCCGCTGGCTTCCATCCTGGTTGGTACGCCCGCTTTTGCAAAAAGCAGTGGGGAGCGGGCGCGGGGCCAAGATGCCCTCCTTCCATATTGATTTGCATAGCGGCTCAGGGAGAAGCGAAGTGGATTATTTGAATGGCGCAGTGGTGCGGGCTGGCGAAAAACTGGGTGTTCCAACCCCTGCCAACCGGTTGCTTAACCAGACACTGCTTGCCCTCACTTCAGGGGAGATTTCAACCCAGGTCTTTTCCCGGCAACCGGAAAAGCTGGTCAACCTCTTCGGGGGAAAATAGACCGGCGCGGCCAGGCGAGCGAAAATTTTTCAACGCACTACATCATAGAA
>CAZTMX010000137.1:3633-7458 GCA_964614855.1 uncultured Anaerolineaceae bacterium
GCATTAATCTCAGAGAGGAAGCCGCTGCGCGGTGCAGGCACAACCTCGACCATCTGCGCTTGCGGCAGTCTCTCGGGTTGGTCGACAAAACGAATATCCCCACCTTGCGCCTGGACCAGGGCGCGAAAACGTTCCCAGGCTTTACCGCTTTGGATGGCTGCCGCTGCTTTTTCCTTGCCATCGTCTTCATCTCTGGCAAACCCCGCCAGCGAAAGCATGCTGGCAGCGACTTGCAGGCAGTGTTCGCGAAAATCCTGCGGTCCGCCGCCCTGCAGCGTCTCAATCGCCTCCTTGAGTTCCAGGGCATTCCCCACCGCATACCCCAACGGCTGGTTCATATCGGATAGCAAAGCCACAGCTTTGCGGTCCGCCAGCCTGGCGATCGAGACCATCATTTCAGCCAATTGGCGCGCTTCATCCAGGTTCTTCATAAAGGCACCTGTGCCGACCTTTACATCCAGCACGATGCACTGCGCCCCGGCGGCGATCTTTTTACTCATAACCGAGGATGCGATCAAGGGGATCGACTGCACCGTACCGGTCACATCCCGCAGTGAATACAGCTTGCCGTCCGCCGGCGCCAGGTCGCCGGTTTGACCGGTCAAGACCAGACCCACATTCCGCAGTTGGTCGATAAACTCCTGGATACTGAGATCTGTGCGGAAAACCGGGATGGATTCCATCTTATCCAGCGTGCCGCCTGTGAACCCCAGCCCGCGCCCGGACATCTTGCCCACCGGTAAACCGCAAGCTGCCACAGTGGGTTCAACCACCAGGGTGGTTTTATCGCCTACCCCGCCGGTTGAATGTTTATCCACCGCGATCGGGACGACACCGGTCAAATCGATCTTCTCACCGGAGTTGGCGATCGCCAGGGTCAGGTCCTTAGTCTCCCTGGGGGTCATACCGTTCAATAGGACCGCCATTGCCCAGGCAGACGCCTGGTAATCCTGGATTTCGTCCGCGGCATAAGCCTGGACAAAGTAATTGATTTCCGCTTCGCTGAGTTCGAACTTATCTCGTTTTTTGATGATGATGTCAACTGCACGCATGATCTTACCTATCTTTTTTTACATGTACTTCGGATCGTTATGCCAGGTTCTCAAAGCGCGATTGGCTTGAAGAATTCAATTAGGACTCAGGCATATCGTGTAGAAATATTATACTCGCTGAATAATGAGTTCACGGAATCCTGCAGGGTTTATTTGTCTCAGAAGATAAACATTGCATCACCAAAAGAGTAAAAACGGTAGTGCTCCCTTTTGGCGGTTTCATAAGCAGATAAGATATTTTCCCGGCCGGCAAAAGCACTCACCAGCATGATCAGGGTAGAACGGGGCAGGTGAAAGTTTGTAATCATAGCGTCCACCGCTTTGAAGGTATAGCCAGGCAAGATGTACAGGTTCGTATGACCTTCAAAGGCGCCCACACACTCCCCGGCTGTTGCGCTTCTGGCTGCCGATTCTAATGTACGCACACTGGTTGTGCCAACAGCAATGATGCGCCCGCCAGATTGCCTGGTCTGGTTGATCAAGCGAGCATTCTCGAGAGTCAACTGGCACCATTCGCTGTGTATTTGATGGTCATCTGCCAATTCCTCGGTAACAGGCGCAAAGGTATCCAACCCCACATGTAGCAGGACACGCGTAAAATTCACTCCTTGCTGCTGCAAATGTTCGATCAACTGTGGTGTGAAGTGCAGACCTGCTGTCGGCGCCGCAGCAGAACCTGCTGTGCGTGAATAAACCGTCTGGTAACGCTCGGGGTTATCCAGCGGGGTTTGGATATACGGCGGCAGGGGTGTGTGACCAATTTTTTCCAAAAACGGTTCAACCGGCTCTGAAAATCGGACCAATCTGCGCGGTCCATCGTAGGCTGCGGTAATTTCAACCATTGGTCCGCCATCCACCTGGATGAATTTCCCTGGCTGCAGCCCTTTGCCGCCCACAAGAGTCTCCCACTCTACCGCATTCAGCTTGTTGAGCAGCAATATTTCAACCCGCCCACCCGAGGGGATTTTTCTTCCAAACAAGCGCGCCGGGATCACACGCGTTTCATTTAAAACCAATAGATCGCCTGGTTTTATATATTCAGGCAACTGGTTAAATACCGTATGCTCAACCACATCGCCAAAGCGCTTCATCACCATCAGGCGCGAGCCATCTCGCGGTTCGACCGGGGTTTGGGCGATAAATTCTACAGGCAAGTCATAATCAAAATCAGAGGTTTTCATCAATACCTGGAGTGTGTTGGATAATCAACAATACCCGGGAAACCCCGGGCTCACTTTGACAACCAGCGGGAGAGTAAGTTTAGCACAACCGTCAGCAGGATCGAGAGAAAAATGGACAAACCCAGCCCAAAGACACAGGTGAAATTGCCCTTCTCGAACCGGATATCTCCTGGAAACTGGCCAATTTGTAACCCTGACCTGGCCAGCAGATAAAACCCTGCCCCAGCCACAAGGAATACAAGTCCAGTGATGATCAGAAAACGCGCCAGTGAATCAAACATGGGATTATATATCAAGAAAAACAGGACGGATGTTAAAAAAGCTTGGGCTGATCGTCCAGGGGGATTGGGATAGACAGGTGCTCATACGCCCGGCGTGTCGCCTGTCTACCCTGCGGGGTCCTTTCCAGAAAACCCAACTGAAGCAGGTAAGGCTCCACCACATCCATCACTGTGTCCGGTTCTTCACTGATCGAAGCGGCAATGGTGCTCAACCCGACCGGACCGCCGTTGTATTTCTCAATAATCGTACGCAGCACCCTGCGGTCCATCTCATCCAGACCCAGCAAATCTACTTCCAACAAATCCAACGCCTGCCGGGCTACACTGCGCGTGATGGTGCCGTCCGAGCGGACTTCGGCAAAATCCCGCACCCGGCGCAGCAGACGCAGCGCTACACGCGGTGTACCCCTGCCGCGCTGCGCGATTTCTTCCACGCCATCAGTGTCTGCTTCCACGCCCATTTTTAGCGAAGCCCGGGAGACAATTTGCGCCATGGCGTTCAAGTCGTAGAAATTCAAGCGATACACAGCACCGAAACGAGCCCGCAGCGGCGCAGTGACCAATGCCAGCCGGGTTGTAGCACCGATCACCGTAAAGCGGGGCAATTTGAGCCGGATTGAGCGGGCAGAGGGTCCTTTGCCAATGATAATATCCAGGGCAAAATCCTCCATCGCCGGGTACAAGACCTCTTCAATAATCCTTCCCAGCCGGTGGACTTCATCGATAAACAGGATATCTCCGGCGCGCAAATTGGTCAGGATGGCAGCCAGGTCACCGGGTCTTTCAATTGCCGGACCCGAGGTGATCTTGATATTCACACCCATTTCATTTGCCAGGATGTGCGCCAGGGTGGTCTTACCCAGGCCTGGCGGGCCGTAGAACAAAACATGATCCAGGGGTTCACTGCGCTGGCGTGCAGCGGAAATCAGGATTTCAAGGTTTTCCTTGACGCGATCCTGCCCGATCAAATCATTCAAGGTGCGCGGGCGCAGCGCCAGGTCCAGGTTATCTTCCGATTGCGATTGCGGGTTTACCAGACGGTTGGGTGTGTCACTCATGGCGATGATTATAACGCGGAATGGGACTATAATGAGCGCATCCAAATCCCTGTGCATAGGAGACCGACATGGAGAATGTTTACCCTTCCTCACACCCGCTAGTGGCGCATAAAATCGCAAAACTGCGCAGCAAAGAGACTGAGCCAAAGAAATTTCGCGAACTGGTGCGCGAACTGGCCGGTCTCCTTGCCTATGAAGCCACAGCCGATTTGCTGCTCGCACCGCATACCTTTGAAACGCCCCTGGCAACTGC
>CAZTMX010000138.1:0-7406 GCA_964614855.1 uncultured Anaerolineaceae bacterium
GCAGCGCCTGAAGCGGGAAATTCCTTCGGTGCGCGTGGTCATCCTGACCATGTCCGAAGACGACGAAGACCTCTTCAAGGCGGTTCAAAACGGCGCCCGGGGTTATGTGCTCAAAGACACTCCTTCGAAGCGTTTGCACGACCAATTACGCGGAGTGATGCGCGATGAATCGCCGCTTTCAGGGGTCATGGCAGCCAAGATCCTGGCTGAATTCAGCGCCAAAGCTGAACCCAGCAGCACATCCAGCATCGAACCAATCGATGAGTTAAGCGAAAGGGAAACCCAGGTGCTGCAGCTGGTCTCGCAAGGGATGACCAACCTGGAAATCGCCCAACAGCTCTTCCTGAGTGAAAACACGATCAAGAAGTACCTGTCAAACATCCTGGATAAACTCCATGTCAACAACCGCGTCGAAGCCGCCATGAAAGCCGCCAGCGAGGGCTTGCTCAAGAAATAAATCCCAGCGCACAAAAAATAGAGGCTTGACGCTACTCGAAAGGAGATAGGAAGGATATATCCTTTCGAGTAGTTTTTTGTTCCATATTTCACCAATAATCGACACCAGCGCGTATTGTTCTACAACCTGAACAAAGGTATCCTTTTAAGCATGTATAAAAGCATGCTTTTATAGAGAGGATCCACCTGACGAAGGATGTTTCAATGCGCCTGATGCTGCTCAGCAACAACCGCTTGTTTTCAGAAGTGCTACAAAAAGCACTGGAAGTGGACAGCACTCTATCCATTCAGACCCCAGAGCTTAGTCAGGTTTTTGAACAGATCCCTGAAGTCCAACCCCACATCATCGTGATGGATGAAAGCCTGCCGGCAGAGCAGATCGACCATGTACTAAGGATTGCCTACAACCTGGAAGCATGCAAAGTCCTGCTGGTGAACCCCAATCAGAACGATCTGTTGACATTGACCTCTCAGCGCAGCCGGATGTACAGCGCTGGAGATTTGTTAACCGCGATCCTATCGGATGCAAGTCATGCCTAAACGCGAACCTTGCATCAACCCAAACCATGCTCCACCGCAGGACTTGCCTGTACGCAAATCTTGCGCCAATAATATTGCACCAATAATATTGCACCAATAATATTGCACCAATAATATTGCGCCAACAATCTTGCATCGATACAGATCTTGCCTATACGCATTTTCTTGCAAATAAAGAATTGCGTCACGGTAACAAAATAACAAGGAAAGGAAGGTATATAGACAATTACTTACCCGGTAGACCACATCATTTCTCTAGGTGAAACAATGATTTCATTCAAATGGAGCTATCTATGGACCAAAATAAAAGCAAACCAAAAGTAAAGAGGCGGGATTTTCTTAAGCTGAGCGCCGGAACCGCCGCCCTGGCTACCGTGGGAGGCGCAGTATTCAAGGACACGCTGCAGACAATGGCATCTTCGGCTGCCGCCCAGGCTGCTGGTGAAGAAACTGTGTACAGCTGGTGCCGCCAGTGCGCTTTGCCGCCTTGCGGTATCCAGGTGACAGTGAAAGACGGTGTGGCGACGAAAATTCAAGGCCATCCGAATATCCCGGCAAACCAGGGCCAGCTCTGCGCACGCGGCAACGCCACCCTGGCTGGCGTGTATAACCCGTACCGGGTAAAGACCCCGCTCAAGCGCACCAACCCCAACAAAGGTTTAAACGAAGACCCGGGTTGGGTGGAAATTAGTTGGGAAGAAGCATACGGCACCATCGCCGAAGAGCTCAAGAAAGTGCGCGCCGATGATCCACGCAAATTCGTCTGGTTCAACGGTTTCGCCCGTTCGGGCAGCATGATCGAAGGCATGGAATTCTGTGAGGCCTTTGGTACGCCCAATTATATCGAAGTTGACGGTCCGAACTGCTCGGTGCACTTCGGCGCCTCGCTGCTGTTGGGCAACTTTGTCGGCGCCCGTTACGACCCGGCGTTTACACGCATGTTGATCCAGCTTGGCGACGGCAGCAATGCCTCCCAGGGCTATGCCGGTGCTTCTCGCGGCTTTGCAGAATCCGTCTCACGAGGTATGAAAGTTGTCTCTGTTGACCCCAAGCTGAATATCGAAGGTTCAAAAGGCGAATGGGTACCGATCAAACCCGGCACCGACCTGGCCTTTGTGTTGGCAATGCAGCACACCATGGTGCATGAGCTCAAACGCATCGATGTCGATTTCATTAAGAACCGCACCAACGGCCCATACCTGGTCGGACCCGATGGTCACTATCTACGCGATGCCGAGACAAACAAGCCCATGATGTGGGATTTCCACAGCATGCGCGCCAAACCCTTTGATTACCCGGTATTTGCCCCCGGCTACAAACCAACGGTTCCCGCGGCTGCTGCTGCTCCTGCAGCCGCTGCAGCCGCCCCCGCAACCGCGGCGCCAGCTGTTACCCCTGCAGCCGGCGCCGCACCCGCCGCGGGTGCCGCCCCTGCCGCCCCTGCCGCCCCTGCTGCACCGCCGCCCACACCCACCTTTGCAGAGCGCCTGGCAGCTGCCGGCCTGACCGGTCTGTTTGAAATCCAGGGCGTGCTTTACCGGCCAGCCTTCCAGATCTACATGGACGGCATCAAAGAATACACCGCGGAGTGGGCATCAAAAATCACCACCATTCCCGCGGCCACCATCCGCCGCCTGGCGACCGAATTTGTAAACACAGCCCAGATCGGCACCACCGTTGTCATCGACGGCACCCCCATGCCCCTGCGGCCTGTATGCATCCAGGGCGGTCGCGGCGCCATCACCCAGTTCAACGGCGGGCACCTGCACTGTGCGGTTATCATCGTCAATATGCTCGTCGGTGCGCTGGATGTGCCCGGCGGCGGGCGCGGCGATCTGGGCCCACAGCACAAATGCACACCCATTCCGATGGCTCTAAAGCCCAACGAAGACGGCGTGGTTGCCCCCAAGGTGGAAGCAGTGCCGCGCGAATTCGAGTGGCCTCCGCAACGTTTGGACGGCAAGACCTTCTTCCCGTATTCGCACGACAACCCGCATATCGTCATGGATGCCATCCTGGATCCAGAGAAGTACAAGCTGGATTACACCCCCGATGTAATGTTGGCCTGGGGCGGTAACATGATCCTGCGCGTTTACCAGCCGGAGAAAGCCGCTGAAGCGCTGAAGAAATTCAAATTCATCTTTGCCCTTTCTTACTCAATTGATGAGCCGGCGCTGTTTGCTGATATCGTCCTGCCCGAAAGCGGCGGGTTGGAGCGTGTGGCTGCTGGTTCGCGCGGCGCTATGTTCCAGACCAAAGAAGGACTGAAACAAGGCGTTTACGGCGTGGTGGCACAACAAGTGATCCAGCCGGTATATGACTCAAAGCAGCCTGATGAGGTCTTCCTTGAGCTGGCTGACCGTGTCGGCATCCTCAAAGGTGAAAAAGGGATCAACGCGCTGCTCAACACCTCCAAATGGGCGCCGGTTGCCATCAGCCCCGACTTCCAGCTGGATCTGAACAAGCGCTATACCCCCAAAGAGCTGGCGAATTTGGTGATCAAATCGGGTTATGGGCCAAAGGCCGATGTAGACGCCTTACGCAACAGCCCGGAGATTCTCAACCGCGTCCTGCCGCAGAAATCCTACTACCCTTACAACGGCTTCCCAATGGGCACCACGCGTTATGCCATCTACATGGAGCACCTGCTCAAGAAAGGCGAAGAGCTGACCGCACACCTGGACGAAGCAGGGTACTACCTACCCGGTTTCCCCAAGGAATACATGATGGAGCATTTTGCCCCGGTCAACCATTGGATCGAGAAACCTGAGAACGTAGATCCAAAGTACGATCTGCTGGGTGTGAACTGGAAGACCGCCCAATTTTCCTTTGGTGTGGGCGGCAGCGCCGACAACCCCTGGCTGCATGAGGTCTCGCAATTTGATCCCTTCTTGCACTATGTGTGCATGAATTCGGCGACTGCACAGGCACGCGGTCTAAAAGATGGTGATGAAGTGGTCGTTGAGAGTACATACGGCAGCGTGAAAGCCAAACTTAAGCTGTCGCAGGCTTTTCATACCGACGCAGTGGGCATTGCCGGTTTCTTTGGGCACACCAGCCCATCGATGCTGCCGGACGCCCGTAAAGGCATTCACTACAACGCCTTGATGTCACCGCGCGTTGAAGATATCGACCCGCTGGGTGGCGGTTTTGACGGCTGCCCCCGGGTGATGGTCTACAAAGCATAATTGAGCTTAGGAGCCAACCATGAGATACGGAATGGTAATCGATCTAAAAAAATGTGTTGGATGCAACGCGTGCTCGGTGGCCTGCAAACAGCATAACGCCACCCCACCTGGCATCCTGTACAGCCGGGTGCCGACCTATGAAGTCGGCGAGTACCCAAACACTCGTTTGAAAGTACTCCCCCTGCTGTGCTTCCATTGTGAGAATCCCCCATGCGAGACAGTCTGCCCAACCGGTGCAACCGTCAAGCTGGAAAACGGCATTGTCACAATCAACCCCGATCTGTGTATCGGCTGCCGCTATTGCATGGCAGCCTGCCCATACAATGCCCGCTTTTTCAATTTTCAAGCGCCGGCAAGCTACTTCCCCGGGCAGGACAAAACCGCATACGAAATAGCCCATGATGGCGAACACATCAAAGGCGTGGTTGAAAAATGCGACTTCTGCATGGAACGCCTGGAAGCCGGTTTGCAACCGATGTGTGTACAAACCTGCCCGGCAGTTGCCCGCTACTTTGGCGACCTGGACGACCCGAACAGCGAGGTCTCCCGCCTGATCGCCACCAAGGGCGGATACACCCTGCACCCCGAGCTGGGTACCGGTCCATCGGTTTATTATTTACCCGGGTAGGAGAATTCACATGGCTACAAATGCAAAATCAATCAAGAAAAACCAGGCGGAATTCCCCACTTTCGCTCTGCCGCTTGCGGTTGTGTTGTCAGTGGTTGGCATCGCAGCCTGGATCTACCAGCTGGTGCAGGGGATGAAAGTCACCGCCCTGGATAACCAGGTGGTCTGGGGTCTGTATATCGCAGCCTTCTTTGCTGCGGTGGGCGCCGGCGCGGCAGTGCTCTTCCTGCGCGGGCTGCACGAATTCACACCCGTCTTTTCAGCAAAATCCCTGCCAAAAGCACTCATGCTTGCCCTGGCTGCCTTTGTCGCGGGCGGTTTGTTGATCACACTCGACCTGGGCAACCCAGCCGCGGTCTGGCGCTTGATCACCAGCTTCGAGACTTCGTCGCTGATGATCTGGGACTTTTATCTCCTGGTAATCTGCGTGCTGGTTACCGTGGTGTTTTGGGCGGTTACACGCAAAGGGCAGAAAAACGCTCTGATGGGCGTCCTGGCAATGGCAGCCGGTTTGGTAGTGGTTGTCGTTGAAGGCTGGATGCTGTCATCATTAGCAGCCCGACCGCTTTTTGGCGGCGGTCTAACCGTGGTGAACTTCCTGGTCGGCGCAGCGGTGATGGGTCTCAGCCTGCTGCTGCTGGCAGGCATCGAGCGAGAGCGCTTTGCCCGCTGGCTGGGCTTCGCCCTGGCTGCGGCGCTGGTGCTGGCTGCCGCTGAAGGTGTCACCGGCTTGCTTTCGGTGGAAGAACGCGCCGCCGTAGAAGCCCGGGCGCTGGTCAGCGGTTGGGCAGCCCCGCTCTTCTGGTTCCAGATCGTGGTTGGGCTGATCATCCCGTTGGTGCTTCTGCGCTCAAAGGGGTTGCTGGTTTGGGCTGGCGTTTTGGCCATCCTGGGGGTGCTGGCGGAGAAAAGCTGGCTGTTAGCGCTCGGGCTTTCGCAGCCCTGGCTGCCGCTCAACAGCAGCCGCTATCTGCCGAGCCTGCTGGAAATCGCGGCAGTCATTGGCGTTGGCGGTATCGGGATGCTGGTGTATGTGCTGCTGAGGAAGTGGCTGAAGTAAGCGAATAAGCTCCTTTACCCCCAGCTTATTATTTTTCCGGCTGGGGGTTTTTTATTTTTCTTCAACTTTGATTTATAATCTCTATAGAGACGAATATGCAAAAGATCTTAAAAATTTCTCACCAATATTGTAAAGATGCTGATTTTGTCCTCCATCATGGCGATTGTCTAGATTTACTGTCTACAATACCAGATGAAGAGATACAACTAATCGTTACTTCACCACCTTATAATTTAGGAAAAGAGTACGAAAACAAATTAGATTTAGATATATATTTGGAGCAACAATCCACTGTAATTAAACAATGTTTTCGGATTTTAAAATCTTCCGGTAGTATATGCTGGCAAATTGGCAACTTTGTCGATAATGGAGAAATTATTCCGCTAGATATATTGTTATATCCAATATTTTCCTCGTTGGGTCTACATCTACGGAACCGGATTATCTGGCATTTTGGTCATGGCTTACATGCTTCTAAAAGGTTTTCGGGTAGATACGAGGTGATTTTGTGGTTCACAAAAACAAGTAGTTATTATTTTGACCTCGATCCAGTAAGAATTCCACAAAAATATCCGAACAAGAAACACTTCAAAGGTGAAAAGAAGGGTGAGCTTTCAGGAAACCCTCTTGGAAAAAACCCAAGTGACATTTGGGACATTCCAAATGTCAAGTCTAATCATGTTGAGAAGACTACCCATCCTGCCCAATTTCCAGTTGAACTAATTGAAAGGCTCGTGTTGTCAATGAGTCAAGAAGGAGATTGGGTGCTTGATCCATTTATTGGATCTGGTACAACTGCCATTGCTGCCCTCATGCATCACAGAAAAGCCATCGGTGCAGAAATTTTTCCCGATTATATTGATATTATCGAGAAGAGAATTGCATTAGCCCAATCAGGAAAATTGAGAATCAGACCTCTAGAACGTAACGTTTATGATCCGGTGAATCCACAAAAGACCATTCCACCCAGGTATGTTGACTTGAGCGACATTCAGCAACCGTATTTGATGGAAATCGCGGAAGAAAAGGATACACACTATGAAGATAGTCTATGAATATTCACATTTAGGGGGTTCAGAAATTCTTCAAGTGAAATATCCAGAAATTAATCAAGAGATAAATTCGGTAATATCATCAGTAACCGCAACCAGGGATAAAGAAAGTTTCGAAAAAACAAAACACGGCAAGATGCTTTATGGTCCTAAAAGCATGAACTCACAATTCTTAGAAGGATTTCGAAATAAGGGGTTTATTGAAAAACGAGATTATTACACGATAAAAATCCCTGATTACAATTTGGAAATCCAAAATGCATTCAAGCAAGTTGACTTCGTAAAGAACAGAGTTTTCGTTGAAGTGCAATTCGGTAAGTATGCCTTCATGTTTTACGACATGGCTAAATTTCAGTATTTTTTTAATGAAAGCCATGCTGATGTTGGTGTTGAAATTGTACCGTGTCATTCATTGCATAAGAAGATGTCCTCCGGCGTATCGTATGGAGAACAACTCGTTTACGACATAGAACGACTTAAAA
>CAZTMX010000139.1:0-7357 GCA_964614855.1 uncultured Anaerolineaceae bacterium
GTTATCCAGTTGCGGATTGGGAAAACCGGAAGCGAGGCGGCCAATGACTAACACTTCTGCCGAACAATCTCCTTTGTCGAAAAGGCAAGCTGCCGAAAGACGAACCGATTTCCTCAACAAAATCGCCATTTACACGCTCTTTGCGATCCTAATGATCATGGTCGTCTACCCCTTGATCTGGGTGGCAACTAACTCCTTCAAAACTGACACGCAGTTGTTTGACAATTCCTGGTCCTTGCCGAAAGTATGGAAGTGGCAAAACTACGAGACCGCCTGGAAGTACGGCATTGCAAAATATATCCTGAACAGCGTCATCGTTACAGTTGCAACCGTTTTCCTTAACCTGATCGTTTCAGTAATGGCTGCCTACGCCCTCTCTCGCTTCAAATTCAAAGGGGCGACCTTCCTGCTCTTCTTTATCCTCGGCGGCTTGATGCTGGCGCCGGAAGTGGCGTTGATCCCGCTTTTCCGTATCCTGAGCTCGATGGGGCTGTACAACACGTACTTTGCCATGATCTTACCAAACCTGGCTTTCGGCATACCCTTTACTACCTTTCTCATTCGCTCCTATATGCTTGGACTGGCGAAGGACTTTGAAGAAGCTGCCACCATTGACGGTGCGAGCACCTTCCAGATCTTTACGAATGTGGTCGTTCCTCTCTGTAGACCGATCCTTTCCTCCGCCGCATTGCTGGATGCTATGCGTGTGTGGAATGAATTTATGTTCGGTCTGACCTTCATCACCAGCGATAAGTTGAAGACTGTACCCGTTGGCTTGATGGCCTTCTCGGGGGCTTTGCGCGAACAGTACACCGTCATCATGGCTGGTCTGATCATCTCCGCCATTCCGATGATCATCCTGTATATGCTGACACAAAAGCAATTTATCCGCGGCTTGGCTGCGGGCGGTTTGCGTGGATAAAGAAAATAATTGACTGGCGATTAATCAGTCTATCCTCCCTATAAAAAAGAACTGCTCAGTGTCTTTCCAGAGCAGTTCTTTTTTTGATTGTGATATGTGATTTATAAATAATCAAGGGGAATGTATGCGGGTGCCGGGATTTTCCCCCAAGAGAGCTTGAAACACCGCCCCCATTACTTCGCCGGAAAAAATCAGCACTTCTAAACCTGTATGTTTGCTTACCATCTCAATACTTTGTACCACTTTACTTTGCATGCCGCCGGTGACATCCGGCGCGTTGGAGCCACGCAAGTTCTGCCACACAGCCTCCACATCTTGCGGGGTAATCACCTGCAACAACTGATTACACACGGGGTAATCCGCCCAAACGCCAGGCTCATTACCAGCCAGAAGCACTCTGTGTGGTTTAAACACCTGTGCAAGGTGCTCAAACAGATCTTCTGTGGAGAATATCGTCCCGCCGCGCACCCGGTCAAACACCACATCACCGTAGACCACCGGCAGCAGCCCGGCTGACAAAGCAGCATCCAAAGCAGCCAGGTCCCAGGAGGAAACCTTGCCGTCTTCTGCAAGCAGTGAGCCTGACGGCGGAAAAGACACAGCCGGCAACCCGGAAGCAGACAAGGCATCCACCACCAGACGGTTGAGCTGCGCAGCTTCCCGCCATACTTCCACAAAACCGCGCCACGCTTCTGCGGAATGCACCCCCTGGCGTGTGCCGTATTTTTTGGCTGGTGCATGCCCGTATGAGCCAGATCCATGCCCCAGAATCAAGCGCATATCCGGTTTTTCTTGTAGCGCCCGGGCGATTTCATTTGCGAGACGTTGGATTACCTCAGGCCGGGCTGTATGGGTTTGTGTTTTATCAGTGATCAACGACCCACCCAACTTTAGAAACAGGAGCTGCCCTTCACGCGCAACACGTCGCTCAGATATCATCAGAGGCCTCCGGCTGCCGTACCCGGGTGGTGAGGGTGCGCTTTGCCCCACCTGCCATCAGCGCTTGTGAGATAGCCTGCGTCTTTCCAGGTGCTGCCAGGGCGATCATATTCCCGCCGCGACCGCCGCCGGATAACTTCGCACCCCATGCGCCTGCCCGCCGCGCCGCACACACCAGGTCGTCTAATTCAGCGGATGAGACATCGATTTCTTGCAGCAGAGCATGGTTCTCGTCCATCAACGCACCAAGCTGCCTGACCTCACCGGTTTCAATCAAATCCCGCGCCTGCCTGGCGATTTGTCCTACCTGCTCAAATAACTGCCCATAACGCATAGGAGCCTGTTGGTAGGCCCGGCGTACATCGCCCACAGCGGCTGCAGTTAGGCTGGATACCCCCGTATCCGCGATCACTATGCTAAATGGCCTAGGCACCGACAATAATTCTACCGGCTCGCCTTTGATAAAAAAGACCGGTTTCTCAAAAGCAATCACGGTATTATCAATCCCGGAGGGTGTGCCGTGGTGGATTTTTTCAATTTCGAATGCCAGGGCAGATACCTCATCCACCCCAAGCGGGTGACCCAAAAATCCTGCAACCGCCTTGATCAGTGCCACGCTCACCGCTGCGCCTGATCCCATGCCGGATGCAAGCGGGATTGTTGAGCTGATGCGCAGTTGAAATGCAGGTGGGTGAGATATCCCTAAGGCATCAAAGACGCTGCGTACAGCCTTCCCCAGCGCCTGGTCCGGCGCCAGGTCTGACAGCATCGCATCCAGCCCGATATCTGGCGCCTGTAAACGAACTGACCCTGGTTCAGCCAGAGGGTCGGCGCTGACAAACGCCTTGGCGCGTACCCTGGTCACCGGCACGGCGATCGCCGGTTGTCCGTAAACAACTGCGTGTTCACCAAACAAGATGATTTTTCCTGGCGCAGATGCAGAAAGGATGGGCATAGTCTAAAAGATGTAAAAAATCCCTAGCACAGAAATCCCCCACAGCAGAATCGCGGCCTGTATCGGTCGATCGGTCAATAAAATATCTTCGGGTGCTCCCACTTTGTTTTCATCTTGCACCAGCGCAAGGTAACGGAAAACCCCATACAACACAAAGGGGATGGTCAACATCATGGCGTGGTTATCCGGCAGGTTGGTAGCAGAAAAAGTATACAGGCTGTAAGCCACGACCAGGGTGCCGGCAACAATGGTGATGTATTGGTCCAGCAGTGGAATGGAGTATCCATCCAGGACTTTACGATGCGAGTTGGCCTGTCGATCAAGCAAGGTTAGCTCGGCTCGCCGCTTGCCAAAACCCAGGTAAAGCGAGGCAATGGTGGTGACCACATACAACCAGGGGGAAAAACGGGCAACATGGATTAAGGTCGCCCCGGCTGCCACGCGCAAAACAAAACCCAATGCAATGGAGAACACATCGATGAGCATAATGTGTTTGATCCACTTCGAGTATGCCAGGTTGAGCAGAAAATACACCAGACCCACTGCAGCGAACATCGGCGAAAGCCAATACGCCAGCGGAAATATCAGCAGCAACAAAAGCACTGCTGCAATACCAGCTGTCCGGACCGGCAGTATACCTGAGGCGATGGGCCGGCGGCGTTTATCCGGGTGGTTGCGGTCGGCTTCGATATCCGCAATATCATTGATGATATAGACCACGCCAGAAAGCAAGCAAAAAATTGCAAACCCTGCCAGGGTGCGCAGCATCGGAGGAAAATTATTGAACCCCAACTGGCGGTCAAAAACCAACGCGGCAAATATCACCACATTTTTCGTCCACTGCTTTGGGCGCATGGTCTTGATCAGTGCTGCAAGCATTTCCGGCGTTTCTCCTGTAATCTTTCCGTACTGACTACATATTATAGTTGAACTTTGATTACTTTCTCAAAACAACAGCGCATAAAATCCTGTGTTAAAATCCTTGCATGAAGAAGAAACGGCTGGATTTATTGATGGTAGAAAGAGGCCTGGTGGAAAGCCGCTCCCTGGCACAGCGCCTGGTGATGGCAGGCCAGGTGCGGGTAAACGACCAGGTGATCTTGAAAGCATCCACTACTGTTTCCAGTGATGCATTGATCCACCTGGAGCAGCCAGCGCCATTTGTCTCGCGAGGTGGAGAAAAGCTCCAGGCTGCCCTATCCACATTCGATATCTGCATTGAAAATAAAATTTGCGCAGATGTCGGCGCGTCCACGGGTGGGTTCACCGATTGCCTGCTGCAGCACGGTGCAAGCAAAGTCTATGCCATCGATGTGGGTAAGGGAATATTACACTGGAAACTCCGCCAGCATCCCAGGGTGATTGTCATGGAAGAAACCAATGCACGCTTCGTGGAACACCTGCCGGAAGCTGTGGATTTGGCGACGATCGATGCTTCGTTTATTTCCCTGAAAATCCTGCTGCCGGTTGTCAAAGGCTGGTTTGCTGCCTCCACCGGCGATCTGGTTGCCCTGGTAAAACCCCAATTCGAGGCAGGCAAAGCCGAGGTCGGGCGCGGTGACGGTGTTATCCGCGACCCGCTCGTTCACCGCCGCGTCCTGCTAGAGGTACTACAATCTGCAGCGCTTGTGGGATACAGACTTCAAGGGGTGATTCGATCACCGTTGCTTGGACCAAAAGGCAACACTGAATTCCTCGCCTGGCTGAAAAATCATGCAGAAGCCGCCAGACCCATCTCTGACAGCGAGTTGGATGCCTTTCTGGACCCACTGTTCCCCCCACCGGCGGAAAGGGTGCTAGACTAACAACTCCATTGCATCCGGTTTACATTCTGCGCAACCCTTACGGCATTTTTGCCCGGCGGTTATTGCCTTGCCAATATGAACGGTAAAAATATCCTGGTGTTTTTTTAGGGGGCTGTGCCGTAACTCGCTCCAACCACTGCGCTTCAGCAGCTTCCGCTTCTTCAAAACACCTGGTGCTTACCTGGCTGCGTTCTGCAGCGGATTTTTCGCGCGCCGCAAAAGCCTCTTTTATGAATTGAGATTCCAATTGATCCCTATCTGATTGGTAATAATGGATGTATTGAGTGTAATCCTGCAGAGTCGCACGATGCAGCCGTTCATGGCGCCAGAAGCGTGTGTGCGCATCGTACTCGCCCGTTGGAGGAATTTCGCCACCTGGTACGGGCCCATCCAACCAGACCGGTTTAAATATACTGGTACAGGGAGCAGATGTTCCGGTGGCAAAATGCAACGGATTGCTTACATCCAGGTAAGAAACAAGCGATGCAGTAGACTGGGAGCCGCGAATTGGACCATAGCTGGAGTGCATACAGATGTCCGCCCCGCTGATCCCATAATCTGGGCGCCAATCAGAACCAGCACTTTGCCCATGATCTCGCAGTACAGACATCATCACAGCCACGTCAATCTTGCCCTGATTTGACGTCAAAAGCACAGAAGAACGCCTGCAACGAGCACGGCTGTCGCTAAAGTGCGTAAAGAGGGTATCCGAATAGTCCCTGGCA
Organism: uncultured Anaerolineaceae bacterium; assembly: GCA_964614855.1. Taxonomy (GTDB): domain Bacteria; phylum Chloroflexota; class Anaerolineae; order Anaerolineales; family UBA4823; genus CAWJHE01. The sequence goes on from CAZTMX010000139.1 coordinate 5,347, forward strand.
AAATCAAAACTAGCGCGATCCTTACACCAGCCTTTATCCACGGCGAAATGCACCAGGTCTGGTGAAGACAGGTCCCAATCCTGCCCAATCGTCAGGCAATTGGAGATCGAATAAACTCCGTTTACATGTTTGGCTGCCCAGTGCCTGTCAACCGTTTCTAAAACCCAGGCTTCTTTCGGGTCGGCAATCAGGAAAGAGTTATGATAATACAAAGGATGTTCAAAACCACAATTTCCACCCTGCCCATACATCTCTAGAAGCTCAGTGATCACCTGCAGCGCCTGGGCAGCTGTGCCTGCCCTCTCCAAACCCAAGCGCAGCAAATCCATCCCGATGAGCCTTTTCTCTCGAGCAGCAGGCAACCTGGAAAAGATGGCCTCATTACCAATGGCAACACCGTGCTCATTTACACCCATCTCAGCACCCCAGATCCAAAAAGGACGGGAAAGCAGAACCGAATGCGTGTGGGAAACCTGGGGGATCGCAATATACGTGCACTGCAGCTGGCTTCCCAAGACATGATCGGCCGCCAGGGTTATTTCAAGGTATTGCGCTTCATTTGGCTCACGATCGGAATTTTTACCAAACAGGAGCACCCCATCGCGGGTTGCCTGAGCAGTGGCCACAATAGTATCGCACATGACTGCATCCTTTCTCGCTTTGTACAGACCTGATGGTTCGATGCAATTATACCCGCGCAGTGCTCTGACGGGGATTGCGAGACTTTCGTATTATTCGACCAGCAAACCAGACCGATTTATCGCGCGCTATTTGTGGTTATCCTCAAGGAATTTGAAAGGATCCACAAAATGGGACATGATTGTACGTACGACACTGTTTCGCAAACCCTGGTTCGCACGCTGGTCCGATGTCATCCGCCGCGCAGAAGTCTGGTCAGGCCAGTAGGAAGGGCGCGTTTTTAGGATATCTGAATAGCAGATATCGAAATGCAGATGCCAGCCCGCACTGGAGCCTGGCGCAAGGCCAATATAGCCTACCAGTTGTCCACGTGAAACAGTCTGTCCGGTTCTCACGGGAGGATCTGGTTCAAGGTGTCCGTAACGCGAGTACACCACCTGGCGCGAAAAGTTGCCGCCCGGCAGCGAGACAAGGGCATCTGGATGCTCAATCACGACAATCGTCCCCCAGGTGCCGGCTTTCCCAGCATAGGTGACCTCTCCGTCGCCTATCGAATAGATGGGTTTTCCCTTATCTGCCCCACTGGACCCAGGCAGGTTGAGATCCGAACCCGTATGATACCCAAGGAAATACCAGTTCAAAAACGGATTGAGATCAAACCAATCGCCAGCCCAGGTGGGGTATTTTCTAAAAATGATCTTGCCCGAAGGAAAGGGCCCGTTGCGCTCTTCTTCCGTCCCCACGGGTGAATCAAAGCGAACACCGCTACCAGGCGGCACCGCCAGCCAGCGCACAGGTCCAAAGGAAATCTCTTCCGCAGGATCTTCGCGGGTGATATCAAACTGGCGCACCCGGCCAATTTCAGCGTGTACTTTGGGATCTAAATCAAATTCCCCTAAGGAGACCCATACATCGTAAAGATCCGACATATCCACAAATACCAGCTTCTCATCCAACTGCTGCTGGTCTCTTTCTTTGGTTATCAGCCCGCGAGCAATCATAAACAATGCCTTGCGCGTGGTTGCGTGTCTGCCGGGGATAAAGGTTTCTATGCGGTAACGCCCCGCTTGCAAGTCCGCCGGCATATATCGATCCAGCGTCATCTCCAGGGCATTCGCGGTCGGTCTGATCAGGATCTTGTAGTTCTTTTTTGTTGCCGGGTCGTAACGATTATAGGTTTGCCATCGAGAATCCAACAACGCACTCACTTCGGGATCGCCATTATCGAAGTAGGTTATGATGTAATCCTGAGCATTCTCGTTGTCTCTTATCTCCACACAGCACTCTCCGTTTTGTTCTGTAATTTTCAGGCAAATATCTAGTTACAAGATTTGGACCAGAAACGCCAGAATTCTGGCACAAGATTTGCAAC
>CAZTMX010000140.1:0-7346 GCA_964614855.1 uncultured Anaerolineaceae bacterium
TCACGCTGGCTTCAGCCGAGAGGCCTTTGCTGTTGGTTGCCCTCAGGCGGATCAGGTTTGCACCCACCGGCAGGGTGTCGCTAGAAAAAGCAGCCCCAGTCGCCAGCACAGCGCCGGATGCATTGAGCCACTGCAAGCTGGCATTTGGGACCAGGCTGTCCTGGGCATCTAATGCCAGGCCCGAGAAATTCACCAACTGGCCGTATTCCACGGTTTTGCCGTCTTCGGGGTCCAGGATGTAAGGCGTGGGAGGCTTGGACGCCATGCTAAAAGGAGCGCTGTCTGCTGAAGCGGTGTGCACCCCGTCAGAGGCAACCACGCGCAGACGGGCGGTCGTGCTGCCTCCCAGAACGGAAGTATCGAGCTGCATGCTTGTGGTGGGGATGCCCGCAGCAGCTGGTTGGAAGCTGGCGCCGTTATCCACGCTGTAGAGCACATCAAAGCTCAATGGGTCGTTATCTGGGTCGCTGGCGATCCAGGTCAGCGTCACCACACCGTTCACCGGGTTGGGTGCGCCCTGCAAAGCCACGTTGCTCACCACTGGAGGGTTGGCGCTGATTGGCTCTAGCGCCAGCACCAGGCCGTCGCGCACCTGGCTGAGCTCGATAAAGCGTGCACCAGAGACAAACGGGACAACCAGGGCAAAACTCAAACCCTTGCTTTCCTCAAATTGAGTTGCGACAAAATCCTGGCTTGAAAGCTGGTTCATGGCTGCGCCAAAAAGGCGTATGCGGTACGCGCCTGGGGTCACCACGGGGGTATTGATGACACTATCCAGGCGTTTGAGCAGGCTGAAGGCGCCTTCGGGGATGGCGGGGTTAATCACACCGCTGACAGCCAGCCAATCACCCACCTGCGGCTGGTTATTCTCCTGGTTGGGCGCCATCTGGCTGGGGTTGGCCTGCATAAAATTGTACATGGCTGTGTAGGTGTAATCGCTGATCCACTGGTTGACACAGTAGCTCATCACATCGTTCCAGGTGTTGGCAGGCAGCACCGCGCGGGCGATCCCGAAAGGTGCATCGCCAGCGTCAAAGCCGCGCACACCGATCGGCGCTCTGGCTGTGGTGGTATTGCCATACGGGAAATTGAGATCGGAGCGTGAATGGCGGCAGTTTTCAAAGACATCTTCCGTGGCAGGGTTATCCGACCCGGCAATAGGATGGGCACGCCCCAGGGAATGCCCAATCTCGTGCGCGGCATACCAATCGGCGTAAGTGCCATCGGTATCCCAACTACCGCCCAGGCCAAAAAATTCACCGGGGGTGCCGGTCGGACCTACAGAGGTGAAATCGTAGCGCGCCTGGCCGCGCGGGAAATTGTTTGACGCATCGGAGATCATGCCATAATAGAAAGCATTAGGGTTCAAACCGACATTCAACTTGCCCATCAGGGTATCGATGCGGTAACTCCACAGCCAGGTGTTGGTTACATAACTGGCGCACAGGGCCATATCGTCATCTTCATCGTCATAGATTTCTGTACACACCGGGTCCACGCGACGAACCAGATCGCCAAGTTTTGTCCCTCCGTCCACATCCCAAAGCCTGGGTTTGAAATTTCCGCCCACAGTTCCGGCAATCGGGTAGGCTCGCATAATCCAGGAATAGGTGCGCAGGACATCCTCAGAAATGCGCGGCCGGTAGGTGACGTCGTTAATGGTGTAATTCAAGCGGAAAAATTCCACGCTCAAGGTGGGGCTGTTATTGAGCGGCAACGTTACAGAGACCTGGTTGTCATTGTAATCAGGCTCAAGCGGCAAGCGATAAGGGTTCACATTCGCTTGCAGGTTTACGGTGCTGCCGCTCACCCAGCTCCAGGGCAGCTCAAACAGAAAGCTCTGCTCAATAGCATTTGGATCGGGTGTATGGCGAACAGTGATCTTTGTGCCAGTGGTGTTAACAGGGAGCAAGGGACCCAGCCCCAGGCTGGGTGATGACAACGTAGCGGTAACCCCTGGTACAGATGTGCCGGCGGATTTGACAAATACACGCACAAAGGTGCGCCTGCCCTTAATCAGAAGCACCGAATTGGTGTTATTTTGTATGCCCTGGGTGACTTCCATCCCGGTCACCTGCAGGTTTACCACCGGCAAGGCCGCCACATCGTTTGGCAGCCGCTTGACTTTTCCATCTTCTTGCCAGTAAAGAAACCCTTCACTGGTCTTTAGCGTGGATGTTCCGGATAACAGGGTTGGCCCGTAGGTGTACAGCGCTTCTGGCGTGGTTCCGCTGCGGGATGTCCGCATCAGGACGTAATTGCTTGTACTGAAGCACGGCTGCGGAGAACACGGCAGGGTGCGGCGCTCGTAAAAGTATAATTTTGAAAGATCGCTTACCAGGGCGTAGATAGAAGCCGATGTATCCGTGCTGGTGTAGATGGGTGTTGCAGTCAAGGTGTCATTATTATTGGAGTAAGTGTAGATGCTACGGCCCTTGGCAATAAAAACCGTATGCGAATAAAAACACTGGAAGGGGTTGATGGTGCAATACATCAACCGCCTGCCTTCAGGATAAAAGCCGGTCACCCCACTGGTAATATTCGTATTGGTGTATGTGGTGATATTGTAGCGGTAGAGCGTGCCGCCAACGGTGTAATACAGGTAATCGCCGTCAAACGCCAGGTTGTATGCCTGTCCGCCTGGGGTAACCAGGTCTACTCTTTGGTTGTTGTTCTTCCACACAAAACCCACCTTTGTGTTTGAACCCCCGCTGTTTGTTGCAATGTAAAATACACGATCCCCACCGTCCAAAACTTCACCCGGGGCTTTCACCAGGGCGTTCATAATCTGCGGCGCATCTCCCACGTTTGCCAGGGTAGACAGGCGCATCAAGCCGGTGGGGTTGAAGAAGTAGATGTAATCTTGGTCGGCAGCGAGGTTGGAGAGGATTTGCCCGGTGCTGCAATTTTGCAACTGCGAATACAGCGTGCGGACGATGCTGCCGCGCTCTGCAATGCGGTTGATGGTTTCAGCATACTGGGCCAGCGCTGCATCTGGCGCCGGGTCTTGAAGACCGTCCGCGGGTTGGGTGGAACCTGCCGGGAAACTTGTGCCATCTGGCAAGCCTGCAGGCGGGCAAATGGGAACGCCAGTATGCCAGAATAACTTTGGATTGGACAGAGTGTAACTGGTGACACCGCTGGGTACCAGGGTAAAGGGTGTTTCATCAACTGCCAAAGGCTCTAGGACCTGAGCTGCGGGATTGCCGGAAGTTGTAATTGTGTCGGGAAGATCAGTGAGTGCTGGATAGACTTGCAAGGTATCCATCGAAGTTGGAACCGGGTCCGGAGCTCCATCCGTATCTTGCGCCAGGACGGCCATATTCACGGATTGGAGGTTGGTTAAAACCAATAAGAAAACCAGCAAACTGTACAATATCCGCTTAAACATGTTCGCTCCTTATAATGATTTGGCTATTGTTCGGGATGGAAAATATCAGGGGGAATAAAATAAAAATCCGTACCTTAATTTATTAGGATGTTTTATATCATATTTATCTTCATTAATCAAGGTGAATTTATGGAATGTTCAATGAATTAAACAAAAAACACCCCGGGAAAACCCGAGGTGTTTATTATTGGCGGTTAGTCCGGTATTAGTTAAGGACTGTAACCGAGGAAGCCTGCAGGCCCTTAGGACCCTGCTCGATAGTGAATTCCACTTTCTGGCCTTCCTCAAGGTTGCGGAAACCATCAGCCTGGATGGCTGAGTAGTGGACGAAGACGTCGGGACCATTCTCGCGCTCGATAAAGCCGTAGCCCTTGCTGCCGTTGAACCATTTTACTGTACCGGTGATACGTTCTGACATTACAATTTCTCCTTAGAACTGAACAAAAAATCTTGTGATGCAGTGGGCTTCCTGGAAACTGCCAATAAAAAATGGCCCGGCGTGCTTTTTAGGCCATGTTCGGTGGATCGTCGTTCGGTTACTTTCTGCATCCTTAACGTGCAAAAGTATACCAGAGACATAATAAAAATGCAAGGAATTTGAGAGAATTGTATCTACAATCGACTATTCCTTATTGATTCGAGCAATCGATTATGCTACAATTCTCTTTAGAAACACTTGAAAATACATCCGGAGATTTGTTGGCGGTTTTTGATCGGCTGATGGATTTCCCCTACCCGGATGGCTTGTAAGCCGCTTTGATTTCGGAAGGCGGTTATTTAATTTAAAAAAGGAGTGGCGCTATGAAAGGGAGAACCTGGATTATCCTGATTTTACTTGCTGCAATGTTCAGCCTGGGGGTGGTGAATTTGCTGGTGTTGCCCATTGATATCAAACCGGATAAAACCACAAATGTGTTAAATGTCAACCAACCCAGCCTGCTGCCGGTGGCGATTTTTTACGGCGATTATGTCGTGGATGAAGCCAGTGTCAAGCTGGAGGGGGTTCCGGTAGCCTCTTGGCTTTACCGCTACGGTTACTTGTTGGTCAAGTTTGATTCCCAACAGGTGATTGCCGCGTTAGGACCGGTTAGCAATGGAGATGTGATCGAATTAACCTTGACTGGCAACCTGGTTGGCGGCGCGGCATTCACCGGGTATGACGATGTGGTGATCCTTAAACGAGGCAATCGATAAGATCTCAAAAACAATTGAATAGGCTCTTATGCAAAAGCTCGGTAAACCGGGCTTTTGCTGTTTTTTTGGATGTACTTGATTTTCTCGAGGTAATCGATTTTGATTGTTACGCAGAAAGAGTATGCTGCATAATCCTAATCAGCCAGCTGGGTTACTGGAACGAACTGGATGCCGGCATGGTAAAATTGTAGTTTGGATATTTCATTCTTAGCAAATTCTTTATTTTGAGGCTCTCATGTATATTGATCCAAACACCGGCGGTATGCTTTTCCAGGTCCTGGCAGCTGCCCTGGCGGTTTTTTCTGGCGCAGCGCTGGTTTTTTCCAGCAAGATCAAAGCCTTTTTTGCCCGTTTGCGCCGCAACCGAAGTGAACGCGAAAGCGGTTCGGATAAAACAGACCAACAGCAAGACTGACGCAGAATCCGATGCATACCCTGATCCTGGGGTTCGATTCCTTCGACCCGACTATCTTTGAAAACCTGGCAGCGCAGGGCAAGATGCCCCACCTGGGCGCCATGCTGAATAACGGAAAGTACGCTCGCTTCATAGTCAGCGACCCGCCGCAAACCGAAGTCTCGTGGACCAGCATCGCCAGCGGCGCCAACCCGGGCGTACACGGTATCTTTGATTTCGTGCACCGCGACCCCGCCAGCTACACCCCGTACGTCTCGCTGCTGCCCACGCAAAGCGGCAGGCTGGGTGTACAGTTTGTGCCGCCTAGCAATGCGAACACAATTTTTGAGGAAGCCGCCCGCATGGGGTATCCAGCCACATCCTTATGGTGGCCGGCGACCTTCCCCGCCCGGCCCGAATCGCCGGTGCACACCATCCCCGGACTGGGCGCGCCGGATTTGCTCGGCAGGCTGGGTGTGGGCACGCTTTTCACAGACCGGCCGGAAATCAAGCAAGCGAGGTGGAAAACGCCGGTTAACCCGCTGCAAGCCAGGGGTGATGGGAGCTGGCGCGGGCTGGTGGATGGACCGCGCGCCAAGGCAGGCGCACCCGTGCAGGTAGAGCTGCTGCTTGAAAAAAACGGCAGCGGGTTCAGCCTGGCGATTGGTAAACAGAAGGAAAGGCTCACGCCAGGCGATTGGAGCCCACCTTTTGAAATCGAATTCAAGATGGGGCTTTTGTTCACCATAAAAGCGGTGACGCGCGCCCTGCTTAACCAGGAAACACCCGAGCTGCGCTTGTATCTGCTTCCGCTGCAGGTGCACCCGCTGGCCAGCGCCTGGCGCTACGCCACACCGCCTGGGTTTGTCAAAGACGCCTGGAAAAGCTGCGGGCCGTTTCTGACCCTGGGCTGGCCGCAAGACACCACCGGCCTGGAAGAAGGCCACATGAACGACGAGCAGTTCCTGGCGCTGTGCCGGGATATCTCGCAGGAGCGAGAATGCCTGCTGATGAAACTGCTGGAGAAATTTAACGAAGGCGTGCTGGGGATCGTCTTCGATGACCTGGACCGCATCCAGCATATGTTCCGCCGCGACCGCCCGGAGGTGGTGGAGGCCTGGTACCAGCAGCTGGACGCCCTGGTTGGGCGGGTACAGGTTAAACTGGAAGCAAAAAACAAGCGCGCCCGCCTGCTGGTGGTTTCGGATCACGGTTTTAGCGCCTTTGACTACAAAGTGCATGTCAACCGCTGGCTGATCGAGCACGGCTATCTGGTTGTAAAGGACGGTGGGGCAGCGAACAATGACAGCGCCAGCTCTGCTGGCGCAACCGGTGAGGATAGCACCAATGCCCACAGCTTCGCTCAAACAGATCAAACCGCATTTGATGACCACACTAGCGGCTCGCTGGAAGACGTGGATTGGGCACACAGCCAGGCATACGCCGTGGGGTTGAACAGCATCTATCTCAACCTGCAAGGGCGCGAAGGACAGGGCAGCGTGGCTGTGAGCGAGCTGGAACCGCTGCTTCACAAGCTGCGCGATGAGCTGCAGGCATGGACGGGACCGGATGGGCGTCCGGTGCTGCAGCGTGTACTGCTCAAACACGAGGCTTTCTCTGGCGCGCTGACCCCCTTCGGCCCGGACCTGGTGCTGGGCTACAGCCCCGGCTACCGCGCCTCATCCGAAACCGGGCTGGGAAAATGGGAGAGCGAACTGGTGGTCGAAAACCACGACCATTGGGGCGCGGATCACTGTATTGATTCGCAAGCGGTGCCGGGTGTGATCTTTTCCAACCTGGGGCTGCACGGTCTGGAAAATCCATCCTATCTGGATATTCCCTTGCTTGTTTTAGGAAAAGAGCTGAAACAGACCAATAAACCGGCCCCACCGCCTGGTGCAGCCGGCGGTGAGGACAAAGCTGTGCTTGAAGAGCGTCTGAAAAGCCTTGGCTACCTCTAAACCTCGCCTGGAAACCCCCATGCCTGAGAGCGCACAAATTTCTCTACCTTTTTTGGCTTTCGTAAAATCCCGCTTGCCTGGGCGCGTGCAAATCCTGCCAGCTTTCTCCACGGTGGTGTTTATCGTATTTACCTGGACGCTTTTCCGCATGTTCTACCAGCTTCCCAGTTGGCTGGCTTACCTGAGCCTGGGAAAGATCCTGGCGCTGGCGGCGTATGTGCTTTCGTTTGCGCTGGTGGAAAGCCTGGTGATCACCGCGCTGCTGCTGGCGTTGGCTGCGCTGCTGCCAGAACGTTACCTGCGGCGGGATTTCGCCGTCCAGGGCAGTATCCTGGTGGGGCTGATGGGGATCGGGAGGTTGCGTCCGGCATCGGGTTCTCCTTGGCTGCGGCGAAAGGATGTGGAT
>CAZTMX010000141.1:0-7336 GCA_964614855.1 uncultured Anaerolineaceae bacterium
AGACCACTATAACTATCCTTATAATGCTTTTACCTATAATGCTGTTCGATTTATCCATATTCGATGGAACAGAGGACATCTTACATCGTTGCCCATAGTTCTGACCATCCCAGGTGTTTCAATGAATCCCTCTTCAAATCCATATCCTTCCCCTTTGGATTCTATTTCATCCTCAACTAACTCACCATATCCAACGCCTTAGCCAGTATTTAGCCAAACATAGCACTTTCGCGGAAGTATGTGCGTATTAGACCGAACATTACAGCGCTGCTTCCCGCACTGGCCAAGACCGTATCGCCTTTGTTACGCAAATCATAGAAATTGCATACTTGGGGCATCTATGAGGACAGATTTGGTCCACCTCAAACGTAAATCGGTGAATCGTATAAAGTTAATCGAACATCGTGGGCCAATCCAAACGATACAAGAGCCCTTCTTCCAAAAAAGTATTATCAGTGATGTTTAAGAGCCACACTGGAACAGTTCATCTAACATCCCCCTCCTCGACTCTCAAATTCCACTCAGATCTCAAAAACACGTTCCATTATCAGATTTTTTGCGGTACATTAATAACTAACCCTGTCACATTTCCGCGGCGGGCGGTGTCTATTCTATGGAACAACACCGGCAAGCTGCGGCGAGGCCCGAGATGGCAATGAGCTTATCCAAACGAACCAGCCAACCCCTCAGCGGCGAAAAGGATGCCCGAGATTTCGACAGCCTGTTCCAGGAGCACTGGGATCGTGTCTGCCGGGTGCTTTATCGCCTGCTCGGCGATTGGGACGAGGCGCAGGACCTGGCCATGGAAAGCTTTCTCCAGCTCTACCACCACCCGCAGGAAATGCTGGCCAACCCGGGCGGCTGGCTATACCGGGTCTCCACCCGCCTGGGGCTGAATGCGCTGCGCGCCCGCAAGCGGCGAGCGTACTACGAAGCGCAAGCCGGCAGGGAGTACCCGGCGCACGACCCGGGCGCAAACCCGGAGCAGGGCGCCGAAAGTGCCCAACTGCAAGCCCAGGTGCGAGCCGCGCTGCAGTGTATGCCGCCGCGTTCGAGCCGGCTTTTGCTGCTGCGTTATTCGGGTTTTTCCTACGGCGAAATTGCTGCCATCCTCGGGCTTTCGCCCGCCTCGATCGGCAGCCTGTTGGCCCGCGCCGAAAAGGAATTTGAGAAGCATTACAAGGAGTAAGCCATGCATATTTCGGATGGGGAGATTCGGGCATATCTAGACAAACAACCAGCGGACGCTGAAAAGCAGCGCATCCAGCAGCACCTGGACGGCTGCGTAAGCTGCCGGGAGCGCGCCGAGGCGCTAAGCGCCCGCGCCATGCAGGTTGAGCGTAGGTTCTCCGAGCTGGAGCCCTCCGCCGCAGCCGCGCCGCTAAACAGCCACCAGGCCCACCGTTCATTCGAAAAAAGGCTGGCAGAAAAGGAGCTTACTATGAGACAAAGAATAACAACTCGCGCCGCCCGCCCGCTATGGGTCGGGCTGGCGTTCATCCTCGTACTGGCGGTTGCGCTGGCGTTTCCGCCGCTGCGCGCCATTGCCAATGATTTCTTGGGTCTTTTCCGTGTCGAACAGGTGTCTGTAATCCAGGTGGATTCCGGCTTTTTTTCCGGTCGCCTGGGGTCTTCTTCGCAGATCGAAAACCTGATGACCAACAACATGCAGGTCGAGCGCAGCGGCGTCGAACAACCCGCCGCCGACGCAGCGCAGGCATCGCAACTAGCGGGCTTTTCCGTGCGCCTGCCGGCAGCATTGGAGACACAACCTGAGCTGGTCGTCCAGCCAGGTGGGCAAGCGCTGTTCAATATCGACCTGGAGCTGGTCCAGGGGGTGCTGAAAGAACTCGGCCAGGACAATCTTGAGCTTCCTGAAACGCTGGACGGCGCCCAGGTGACCGTGGATATCCCTACATCCGTTATAGCCAACTACGGCGACTGTACAGATGATACAGAGCTGGAGCAGCGCGCCTCATCCGACCCGGATGATCCGCAGCCCGCACCGGCAAACAACTGCACTGCCTTTCTGCAGATGCCCAGCCCCAGCGTCAACGCCCCACCCGACCTAGATATCGAGCGCATCGGGCAGGCTTACCTGCAAATCCTGGGGATGGAAGCCGCCGAAGCCCAACGCTTCGCCGAGAACGTGGATTGGGCCACCACCTTTGTCATCCCCATCCCGCGCGAAGGCACGGCATACAAAGATGTGAGCGTGGACGGGGTCACAGGTACACTGATCACCCACTACTCAAAGCAATACATTCTGGTTTGGCTAAAAGACGGGCTGCTATACGCCTTGAGCGGGCCAGGCGATGCCAAGACCGCCCTGAATCTGGCGGAGACGCTGCGCTAAGCTGCGCACAGCTGACCCTATGAGCGATACCGGTAGACAAAATCCTCTGTCTACCGGTATACTGTGTCTATAACCAGTTAAACCAGCCAATAAAATGACCCACGTATGACATCCGAAACCCCCGCCATCCAGACCCGCGGTCTGCGCAAAACCTTCAACGACAAGGTCGCCGTCCAGGACCTGACCCTCACCGTCGAACGCGGCGAAGTTTTCGGCTTCCTGGGACCAAACGGCGCCGGCAAGACCACCTCGGTGAAGATGCTGCTCAACCTGATCACCCCCGACGCCGGGCAGGGGCTGCTTTTTGGTAAACCGCTCACCGACCCGCAGGCGCGGGCGAAAGTGGGTTTTCTGCCGGAGCATTTCCGTTTCCACGACTGGCTGCAAGCGCGTGAATTCCTGGCGCTGCACGCAGATTTGTACCACATGCCCCGGCCGCAGGCAAACAGGCGCATCGACGAGCTGTTGGAGCTGGTCGGGTTGGCCGAGCACGCTAGCAAGCGCCTGAGCAATTTTTCCAAGGGGATGCTGCAGCGCATCGGGTTGGCGCAGGCGCTTCTCAATCACCCCGAGCTTGTGATCCTGGATGAGCCCACCTCCGGGCTGGACCCGGTGGGACGCCGCCTGGTGCGGGATATCATCCGCCAGCTCAGCCGAGAAGGAGCGGCAGTATTCCTGAATTCGCACTTCCTGAGCGAAGTCGAGATCACCTGCCACCGCGTGGCGTTTATCAAACACGGCGAGATCATCAGCAGCGGGCCAATGCAGTCGCTGGTGCAAGGCGAGACCCATGTGCTAGTGCGAGCGCGCCAATGGCACAGTACTGCCGTCGAGGGATTGGCGCGCTGGGCCAGGGACATCCGCCAGGATGGCGAAGAGTTGGTTTTTTCCATCGACGATGAAGAACACCTGCCCGCTATTCACCGCTTCCTGGTGGAGCAAGGCGTAGATGTATTCGATTTTCACCCCCAGCGCCTCTCGCTGGAAGAGTTGTTTATCCGCATTGTGGGCGAGGACGGCGGGTTATGAACACCACTTTGACCATCGCAAAACTCACCTTCCGCGAAGCCTCCCGGCGAAAAATCCTGCTGGCGGGGCTGCTGCTGGGGCTGGCGTTTCTGCTCGTTTTCGGGCTGGGATTTCATTTTGTTATGCTGGAGTTCGAAAGGCAATTTGGATCCAATGATTCGCTTGAGCTGCCCCAGGTGAAAAACTTCTTGATGATGGCTGGCATCTATGTGGTCAATTTCCTGACCGTAATGATGACCGTGCTGATCTCGGTGGACACCATCTCCGGCGAAATCCTGAGCGGCGCCATCCACACCCTGGCCTCCAAACCAGTGCGGCGTTGGGAGATCGTCGCCGGCAAATGGCTGGGGTTCGCTGCCATGCTCACCCTGTATTTGCTGCTCACCGCCGGCGGGGTGATGGGCATCGTACTCCTGCGCGGCAATTATGTAGCGCCTAACCCCCTGGGCGCGCTGGCTTTTCTGTGGCTGAACGCCCTGGTGCTGCTCTCGGTTTCGCTGCTGGGCGGCACGTACCTTTCTACCCTGGCAAACGGTGTACTGGTCTTTGGGCTTTACGGTGTGGCTTTTATCGGCGGCTGGATCGAGCAAATCGGCAATTTCCTGCCCGATAAGGCTGCTGGCAGCACAGCGATCAATATCGGCATCATCACCAGCCTGCTTATGCCCAGCGAAGCTCTATGGAAGCGCGCCGCCCATGAAATTGAGTCCCCGCTGGCTACCGCCTTGGGTTTCGGCCCATTTACCTCATCCACTTACCCCAGCGACGCCATGATCCTTTACAGCCTGGTTTACATGGCGGTCGCAACCGGCCTGACCATCTATCAATTCAACCGCCGCGATCTGTAAACGGCAATCTCCCTGCCTGCTTCGCAGGGGAGGCGCTCATGAGGTAAAATGTATCTCGCAAACTTACCTCTTTACCGGAGCGGCTTCTTGAAAATTAAACGGTACTTGATTGATTATGCATTTCTGATCGGCGGGGCGGCAATCATCATCTTTGTGGACCAGTGGACAAAAGGCCTTGTGCGCTCAAACCTGGCCATCGGCGAGGTGTACCGCCCGGAGCACTGGCTGACCCAATACGCCCGCATCCTGCACTGGACCAACACCGGCGCCGCCTTCGGCATGCTCCAGAACCTGAGCCTTGTTTTCACCATCCTTCCCTTTATCATTTCTGGCGCCATCCTGTATTACTACCCCCAGGTGCCGCGGGGCGAAATCCTGATGCGCCTGGCGCTGGTGATGCAGCTGGGCGGAGCAATCGGCAACCTGATCGACCGCCTGACCATAGGACACGTCACCGATTTCATCTCAGTCGGAAATTTCGCCGTTTTCAACGTAGCAGATGCCAGCATCACCGGCGGCGTGGGGCTATTAATGCTGTCGATCTACCTGGGTGACAAAAAAGAAAAGCAAGCGGCGCTGGAAAGCGAAACGCAAAATCCAAACAAACCTGAAATTGGAGACGTTATTTGAAAGCAAAAGATCTTTTCAAAGATTACCTTGCACTGCTCTTGCCGGCGCTGGTCATCTTCCTGCTGGATCAATGGAGCAAGGGAGTGATCCGCAGTACCCTGGCTTTTGGTGAGGTCTATATGCCCGACGCCTGGCTCAGCCAGTATGCGCGCATTCTGCACTGGCATAACTACGGCGTCTTCCTGGGGCTATTTGCGAACCTGGGGATTGTGTCCATCCTGCTGCCCCTCCTGATATCCGTGGGCATCATCTTTTACTACCCACGCATCTCCAGCCAGGAAAAGCTTGTCCGCCTGTCGATGACCCTGTACCTGGCGGGAGGGATCGGCAACCTGATCGACCGCATCCGCCAGGGATATGTCACCGATTTCATCTCCGTGGGCAGCTTTCCAGTGTGGAATATTGCTGATGCCAGCATCAGCCTGGGGGTGGTTGTCCTGATCTATGCCCTGCTGCAAAAAGAATGGGCTGAGAAGAAGCAGCCACCGGAAGAAGAACCGCATGAGTGACCAGGTACTTGAATTCGAATTCAACCAGGTTGCGCCGCAGCGGTTGGACAAATTCCTGGTGAGCCGTATGCCGGATTTTTCGCGCGCCCGCATTCAGGCGCTGATCAAGGACGGCAAGATCACGATCGACGGAGCATTGCCGCGCAAACCCGGCCAGATGCTGGAAAAACAGGTTACCATCCAGGTATCTATCCCGCCAACCGCACCATCGCAAATTACTCCGGAAGCAATCCCGCTGCATGTGATCTTTGAAAACGACGACCTGCTGGTGGTGAACAAACCCGCCGGGATGGTGGTGCACCCGGCCGCGGGTCATTTCAGCGGCACCCTGGTGCACGCTGCCCTGGCGCATGCGCCGCAGATGGAGGGGATTGGCGGCGAGCTGCGCCCGGGCGTGGTGCACCGGCTGGATAAGGATACATCGGGGCTGATCCTGATGGCAAAGAATGACCGCACCCACCGTTGGCTGCAAGAGCAATTTCGCGCCCGTAATGTAGAAAAAAACTATATTGCCCTGGTGGATGGGCATCCGCCTACACCCAACGGGCGGGTGGAAGCCTCCATCGGTCGAGACGCCAGGCAGCGCAAAAAGATGGCCGTGGTCACCCCTTCAAAAGGCCGGGAGGCGGTCAGCGAATACCACACGCTGGAGGTATTTGAGGATCACACCCTGGTTGAGGTTCACCCTACCACCGGACGCACCCACCAGATTCGCCTGCATATGGCGTTTTTGGGCTGCCCGGTCGCTGGCGATATGGTTTACGGTCAGCGCAAATCCAGTGTGCCGTTGAAACGGCATTTTTTACACGCTGCCAGGCTGGTGGTGAAGCTGCGCGGCGAGAGCGAAGCACGCACTTTCACCGCACCCTTGCCGGAAGAGCTGGAAGCGGTGCTGCAGAAGCTGCGCGAAGGATAAATCAACCTGGCAGGCGGCCAGGGATTGTAAAAACTCAACAATCTTGGAGAACCTATGAACTTCATCGACTTACGTTCAGATACAGTCACCCAACCTACCCCGGAGATGCGCGCCGCCATGGCGCAGGCTAATGTCGGGGATGATGTGTACGGCGAAGATCCATCCATCAATAAGCTGCAAGAATTGTCAGCTTCAATGCTGGGCAAAGAAGCCGGGCTTTTTATTCCATCGGGAACCATGGGCAACCTGGTCGCCGTCCTGGCGCACTGCGGGCGCGGCGATGAAGTCATCCTGGGCACGAAAGCGCACACCTTCCTGTTTGAAGCCGGGGGCATTTCCGCCCTGGGTGGTGTGCACTCCTGCCAGATCCCCAATCAGCCGGACGGCACGTTGGACCTGGAAGATATCCGCGCCGCCATCCGCCCAGATGACCCGCACCACCCTATCACAAAGCTGATCACGCTGGAGAACACCCACAACCGCTGCGGGGGCGTGGCGCTGACAGCGGAGTACACCCGCTCGGTGGGAGCGCTGGCAAAGGAACGGGGTCTGCAGGTACACATGGATGGTGCGCGCATCTTCAATGCCGCCGTGGTTCAAGGCGTAAGTGCCAAAACCCTGGTCGAGCCGGTTGACTCGGTTACTTTCTGTCTGAGCAAAGGTTTGAGCGCACCGGTAGGCTCGGTTTTGTGCGGCACGCAAGAATTTATCAAGCGCGCCCACCGTATACGCAAGGTTTTGGGCGGCGGGATGCGCCAGGCGGGCATCCTGGCTGCCGCGGGCATCGTGGCGCTGCAAACCATGATCGACCGCCTTGCCGATGACCACCGGCGCGCCAAAAGGCTTGCTGAAGGCCTGGGAAAAATCCCTGGTATTGTTCTTGACCCCGGCACCCCGTACACCAACATGGTCTTCATCAGCCTGGATGAACAGGTCATCCCTTACAGTACAAGGCAGGTCGCCCAGGCGCTGGCAGCCAAAGGGGTATTGGCTGGGGTGACAGGAAAACGCAGTTTCCGGCTGGTGACACATTACTGGATTGATGATG
>CAZTMX010000142.1:0-7312 GCA_964614855.1 uncultured Anaerolineaceae bacterium
CCGGGTGCTGTATAAGGGCGCCTGGGGTTTCTCTGCATCCTCAGAGCTGGGCGACCTGGATACCTTATTTGACCGGGCGCTGGATAATG
Source organism: uncultured Anaerolineaceae bacterium (assembly GCA_964614855.1). Lineage (GTDB taxonomy): Bacteria > Chloroflexota > Anaerolineae > Anaerolineales > UBA4823 > CAWJHE01. The sequence goes on from CAZTMX010000142.1 coordinate 90, forward strand.
CCCGGGCTGCCTCTCAGCGGGTCACCTTTCCGGTTCGCCTGGCTGAAAAAGACGCCGTCCAGGCTAGCTTTACCAGCCCATGCCAGGTCAACCCGTTCGAAGTTCCCGTAAACGACAAGCTGGGGTTTCTCAGCGCCATTGATGCCCGCATGAACCAGAGCGGGGTTTTCCAGCGGGTGGTGGATCTGAGCTTCACCCGCAAGCAAATCGTGATCCAGGATTCCGAAGGCAGCCAGATCGAAAAATTGATCACCGAATCATTTCTCTCGCTGCAGGTGATTGGCCTGGATGCGCAGGGGAATACACACGAACGGTCGTTCTCGCCGCGGCGGCGCGGTGTCAGCCGCGGGTGGGAAATGTTTGACGAAGCCTACTACAGCGAGCATGCCGAGCGCATCGTCAAAGAGCTTAACCAGGTGATGGAGGCTGACCCGTGCCCCAAGGAAGACCGCTCGGTGATTTTGCTGCCGGGGATCATGTACCTCCAAACACACGAAACCATCGGTCACGCATTGGAGCTTGACCGCATCCTGGGGTATGAGCTGGCTTTTGCAGGCGGGTCGTTTGTCACGCTGGATGATTTTGGCAAATTGCGCTACGGCTCGGAAAAGCTGACCGCCCGCGCAGACGCCACCCTGCCCAACTCGCCCGGTTCCTTTGGCTTTGATGACGACGGTGTACCCGCACAGGACAACCTGTTGATTGACCACGGTATCCTGGTCGGCGCCATCAGCGGCAGGCAGATGGTGGAAGAAGCCAATGCGCGCGCACGCAAGCAGATATTCAACGGCAGCAGCGGCGCCAATCGCGCCACCACCTTCTACCGCACTCCGATTGAACGCATGACCAATATCAATATCGACCCCGGTACTGACGGCACCTTGGATGACATCATCGCCAAAACGGAAAAAGGGATCGTGTTGGACGGCGACCGCAGCTGGTCGATCGGTTCCAACCGCGAGCAGTTCCACTTCGGCACGCAAATCGGCTGGCTGGTGGATGATGGGAAGATCAGCAAAGTGGTCAAAGATTCAACCTACAAAGGCGATACGCTCAAGTTCTGGAATTCGCTTTCAGCCGTGGGCGATGAAAGCACCTGGGAAGTGAAGTATGTGGATAACTGCGGTAAAGGACAGCCCAACCAGGTGATGCAGCTGGGGCATGGGGTGCCGGTGTGCCGCTTTGACGGTGTGAGGATAGGAGAATAACCATGAAAACGCGCATTCTTGAAACACTCAACGGCCTGCGCAACTACGCCCTGAACAAGGGATATGCGGTCGACCTTTTTTACCACGAGGAAGACAGCTACTTGATGCGTTTTGCCAATTCTGCGATTTCATTGAACACAAACGAGCACCTGATCCGCCTGTCCATCACCGCGTACCAGGGAAAACAGCGCGCCAGTTACGAGCTGATCACCAACCTGAGGCAGGTGGAGGAAATGCAGCGGGGGATCGATACGGCTGCGGAAATGGCGCAGCACGCCCAACCGCTCAGTTACCAGCCCAGCATGCCGCAATTCAGCGCCAGTTTTAGCGATGAGACCGGCTATGATGAAGAGCTGGCAACCATGAGCAATTCCGACCGCCTGCTGTTCTTCAACAAGTGCGTTTCGGGTTTGGAAAATGGAGAGATACGCCTTTCGGGTATTTTCTCCAACGGCGCAAACACCTATGCGCAAATCAGCACAGCCAGCGAGCACACCCAATACTGCAAGACCTCAGATGCCCAGGTGACCGTGGTGCTATCGCACAATGCCCTGAAATGGGAAGTCAATGCAGAACAATCGGCGCACAAAGCCAGCGCGCTCGATCCGAACAGTTTGAAACGCGACCTGACCTTTTTGTTGGAACATTACCAACAAGATACGCCGCAGCAAATCCCCACCGGACGTTATGATATCGTGTTTGGCGCGCAAGCCATCGCAGAAATGCTGTACTTCATGAACTACATCGCTTTCAACGGCGGTGCCTTGAAGCGCGGCTACTCCTTCTTGAGCGAAGAGCATGTAGGCAAGCGTGTACTCTCGGCCAAATTCAACCTGGTGGACGATCCCAGCCGCCTGGAAACCTTCCCCCTGCAGCGCGACTTTATGGGGATGCCGCGCAAACGATTTAGCTTATTTGAGCAGGGTGTGTTCAAAGGCTTTACCTGGTCGCAGGATGACGCTGATGAATTTAGCCAGCAGCCCACCGGGCACACCGTGACGCATAAGAGCCTGGTGATGGGATACGGTGATCGCTCGGCACCGAACCTGCAGTCGCTTTCCAGCCAGGAAAGAGATAACGATTTGCTGTATATCCCCTACCTGCATTACATGAACATTGTCAACCCATCCAAGGCGCTGGTTACCGGCAGCTCGCGTTTTGGCGCGCTGCTGCTCAAGCGCGACGGCTCGATTGTGGTGCCGTACAACGTGCGCCTGACGCAGAGCCTGCTAGATCTACTCGGCGAGCGAGTGGCCTGGATCTCCCAGGAGACAAAACCCTACAACGTTTCCAGCAGCTACGGAGCGCGCAACCCTACCGCCATCATCGTGCCCAAGTTTATGCGTGTCAATGGCTTGGAGATTTCTCACACCAACAGCAGCTACTAAGTCTTCATTGTAAGGAGCGCTAGCGATCTGTAGAATGCAGTGGTCAGAATAACCGTCAAAGACCGGCAGAAACACCCCTTTTTGTAAGAAATCTTGCGATCCGCTCTGGAATAACCAGGGCGGATCGTTTGCATTATGGCAGGCAGCGGTGATTGCGCTCGTTTAAAACAAGAATTTCTACCCCCAGCACGCTTTCATAAGGCTAAAAATCCGGGGGTACCCCCAAATATCCCCCCAAATTCATACTTGCTAATTTAGAACTTTTGTTCTATAGTGTGCCCAACCTGAGACGGTGGGCAGCCTCATCGCCCAGATCGAGGTTCTTCGTCCTCCGCGTGCCAGCTGGCGCATCCATCTTGCCGCCCGCCGTCTCAGGGAAAAAATCCACGATTGAAAAGGAGCTGCCAACATCATGACCACCGAAACCCTATCCGCTACTGCCTCCATCCTGCTCTCGCTGGCGTTCTCCTACCTGCCGGGGCTTTCCACTGCATACCAGGGCTTATCCGCAGTGCACAAGCGCCTGGTAATGCTGGCCATGCTGGCGTTGGTTGCCGCTGGCGCCTTTGCAGCTGCCTGCGGCGGGTTCGCCGACAGGCTCGGGCTTAGCTTGACCTGCGATTGGCCGGGAGCGACCGGGCTCTTACGCGCCTTGATCGCCGCCGTAGTGGCAAACCAGTCCGCCTATGCCATCTCTCCTAAGCGCAGCGCTGTGTGAGGAAAAACCCATGACACAAGAAAACCATGCTGAGAACAGGCGTGAGCGCGGTTTCTACGCAGGTGACTTCAATACCCGCGAGCTGCGCGACCTGGAAAACACCCTGGACGGCGGGCTGGAGGGTGAAATTCACATGATGCGTGTGGCGATCCGCCGCTTTTTTAAAATGGGCGGCCAGGCAAAAGACCTGGATGAAGCCGGTTGCATCCTGCGCACGCTTGGAACGGCTGTTGTGCGGCTGGCTGACCTGTGCAAGACACAGGAAATGCTGGGGCGCAAGGCCGACCAGGCATTGAAAGAGATCAACCAGGCATTGCAAGAAGTTTTGGATGAGCTGAGGAGCGGGCTATGAAACCAGGCACAATTTCCTGCCCCATCCTTAACGAAGCCAACCTTGCGGCAGACCTGGCTGTGAATATGCAGCTGTCCATCCGCCGTTTGCGCAGGGCGCTGGCGGATTGCACTTCCTGCCCAGCCAGCTTAAGCTGCCCGGCGCGCCAGTCGTTTATCGAACAAACCCACGCTGCCATCCAGCAAGTTTTGGACGAGTGGACAGCACCTTTCAACACGGAAAGGAGTTAGAACATGCCTGCACTTTCTGGTCAAAAAACGGTTACCACTGCCGGTACTGCTGTAGCCCTGGGGACGGATCGCATAGACGGCCCCCTGATGGTCAAAGCCCTGGAGACAAACACCGGGATTGTCGCCATCGGCAACGACGGCGCCAATGATATTACCGTTTCCAACGGCTTGCGCCTGGATGCTGGCGACAGTGTTATCTTCGAGTTTGTCGGCAGCCTGTCATCGCTCATCCTGGACAGCGCGGTCAACGGTGAAGGCGTTTGCTGGTTGGTGCTTAACCTATGAAACTCTTTCACCGCTACAAGCTAAAACCCTGGCGCACGCTGCCGGTTTTTGCTTCTCACGCTTCGGGTCTCTCCACCGGTTTGCTGGTAAGTGACAGCTTTACCGATACCGACGGTACCTTGCTCTCTGCTCACCCACCCGACCTGGCGCCGCTGGGATCTGTCTGGTCCTCCAATACCGCTGCCCAAATCACCAGTAACCAGGTCAAAGCTGTTGCAGCCAATTACGCCTCGGCTTCGATTGTCTCCGGCGCTTACGATGTCGAAATCACCTTTACCTGCACCAATACGGCCGGTTCCAGCAATGTCACCATGGATTCAGGAATGCATCTGCGAATTGCAGATGGGAAATATTACCGCCTGGGTTTCAATATCTGGGCAAAAGCCATCCGTATCTGGGAGTATGACGGTTCCGCATGGGTTTCACGCGCTTCAAGCGTAGTAACCCCAAACCCTGTAAATACTACTCCCTATACTCTGGTGGTCACTGCCCAGGGCTCCACAATTTCCATCGCTTTTGAAAGCCTGGCAACTGCGAGCTATACCCTGGCTACGCTCAATCAAACCATCACCCGCCATGGGCTTTATCTTTACAAAGCCGATACGGATTACGGTGATAACTACACCATCGAGGGCCTATGATCGAGTTTCAAATTCTCACCCCCTGGCAGTTGGTTTATGAGGCTGGCGACGATTTTATGGGCGGCGCTGATTTGATGGGCGGCGCCGATTTGATGGGCGGCGCTGATTTGATAGGCGGCGCCGATTTCATAGGCGGCGCCAATTTTATCCAACCGCTGGTTGCCAGCCAATACGCCTTGTCTTCCTGGCAGGATGTCACCGGTCAGCCCGCCAATCACCTGGTGCCTGAACCAAATCTCTTGATTATCCAAGCCAAGGCAGACCTGGCGGTATTCTCGCTTCTGGAAAATGATCCAAACTATTTCATCCTCTGGTCGAAGGAGGTTAACCCATGACTACAAAATCCCCCAGCGCCAGGCCCACCGCTGCAGAATTTGGCATGCTGCGCGCCGCCCTGGTGCAAGCTGGCGTCAGCCAATCCGAAATCAATCAAGCCATCGGCAGCGCTGTAAATGGGCGCTCGCGCCGCCAGATCACCGCCTCTCTGCTCGCCTGGTTGGCGCTGCTTTCCAGACCGGTCGATGCGCAAAATGGCAGCTGAGAGGCAAAAGAGGCAACCAGTGACAAAAGCCCCTATGCAGCTTTCCCGCTCGCAAAAATCTTACCTGCCTGTGCTCAAATATGTGCTGCGGGACATCGAGGTCTTTTCTCGCTTGACATCGGGTTTACGCCTGCGCCGCTACCAGGTCGAGGTGGCGCGTGCAATCGTAGACTCGGTGATCCAGCACAAAGGCTTGTCTTTTGTGGTGATCTTTCCACGCCAATCGGGCAAAAACGAATTGCAGGCGCAAATTGAAACCTACCTGCTGACCTTGCTCTCCGGGCTGGATGCCGAAATCGTAAAAATTTCGCCCACCTGGAAGCCGCAATCCTTAAACGCCATGCGACGCCTGGAGCGGGTGTTGAAGAAAAACCTGTTTACCCGTGTAAGCTGGCGCAAGGAGCAGGGGTTTATTTACTGCAACGAAAGCGCACGCATCTTCTTCTACTCCGGTTCGCCCACCGCCAATGTGGTCGGCGCCACGGCTTCCACACTGCTCGAATGTGATGAAGCCCAGGATGTGCAGATTGCCAAGTGGGATAAAGAGATCAACCCCATGGCGGCCTCGACCAATGCCACGCGCGTTTTTTGGGGCACAGCCTGGAGCTCGCAGACGCTGCTGGCACGCGAAAAACGCACCGCCCTGGAAGCGCAGCGGCGCGACGGCATCCAGCGGGTGTTTGAGCTGACGGCGGACGATGTGGGTGAAGAGGTGCCGCCCTACCGGGACTTTGTACAGGGCGAGATCCAGAAACACGGTCGGGAACACCCGTATATCCGCACGCAGTACTTTAGCGAAGAGATCGACAACGACAGCGGGATGTTCCCCGCTGGACGGCTGGCGCTGCTGGCAGGCAGCCACGAACGCAGCCACGGACCGCTCGCTGGCCGCACGTATGTCTTTTTGATCGATGTCGCCGGTCAGGAGGAGACGGCGGCAGCATCCATTGCCAGACGAAACGGGGGGCAACCGCCTGCTTCAGGTGCGGACCCGCAGCGCGATGCCACCGCCCTGACCATCGTCGAGATTGATTTCAGCACGCTGGCAGATGAGCTGGTGCGCCGGCCTACTTACCGGGTGGCCAACCGCCAGCTTTGGCAGGGAGTTAAACACACCAGGCTGTTCAGCGAGCTGACCGCGCTGGCTCAGCTCTGGCAGCCGCGCCATATTGTCATCGATGCCACCGGATTGGGCGAAGGTTTGTATTCCTTTTTGGATAAAGCCCTGCCCAACCGGGTGATCCCGTTTAAGTTTTCACTGAAATCCAAATCTGACCTGGGTTGGACGTTTCTTTCGATCATCGAAAGCGGCAGGCTGAAGGACTGGAAAGGGGAGGATGCAGAAAAAACGCTGTTCATGCAGCAGGCGCAGGCTGCCGCGCTGGAAGCCTTACCCGGGCCTGGCAGGTTGATCCACTGGGGTGTACCGGACGGCAGACGCGACGCGACCAGCGGAGAACCCGTGCACGACGACCTGCTGCTGTCCCTAGCGCTGGTGGGCGTGCTGGAAGAACAAACCTGGGGAGATGCCCTATCCGGCGTGATCCCGGGGCGCGACCCGCTGCAGGGATTTTCCAGCGCCTTCTAGACCGCCCGGCAGTGAAAGGAGGAAGCAAAAGTGAAAATGATATCTATACGCAAGCTACTGCCCTGGAGCAAAGAAAGCAGCACAGAAACGGCGGGGCCAACGCAAATGCAGGCGCCCCACACATCTGATCCGAGCGTGCATCGAGCTGGGCAAGCCCCGCATCCATTTGACGCTGCGGTGCATCGAGCTGGGCAGGCGCCGCGCGCATCAGATGCCGCGCTGCAAAGCACTGCGCTTTCGATCAGCTCCGAAGTCAACGATGACGATCGCGG
>CAZTMX010000143.1:0-7293 GCA_964614855.1 uncultured Anaerolineaceae bacterium
GTTGTGGGTTCGACCCCCATCACCCACCCCAGAGAAAACCTTCCCGATTGGGAAGGTTTATTATTTTGGTTGATTGCAGCCATTAACAGCCTGAACTCAGGGCAGCTAGCTTTTGCCAAAATTTGACTCTTTTTTGAGTGACTATTCAAAGCAAAATGCGGTATGATAACAGTACCTTCTTCAGCTGTCCCGACTCGAGAATTCCAATTTTGTCCTTACTATAAGTCAGAGAGGTACAGAAATGCTATTTGTCTCCGATCCAGAACACACGATCCAAGATTATTATGAAGCCTTGCCTGCTGAAACCCAACATTTGGTGGATCAGGGGATCGAGAAAATTATTCAGGCGAAGCGCCAAGGCGGTAAAGTGGTTGTGATCACCGGCAGTGGTCCAAACCTGCATGAAGGTGTCACAACACTGGTGGCCGAATTGATTGCCAAGGGCATCGTCGATGGGGTATCTACCAGTTCAGCCGTCATTGCCCATGAGCTAGCCGGGACTCTGGATCGTGTCCACCGCGTGAATGGCGTCGAATTGGGGATTCCGCGCTCAATCCTGCCAATGGGCGACATTTTCGAGATCACACTGCTCAAGGAGGGCTGGCTTGCGAGCTTGCGTCGCGAAATGGATCTTGACGAAGACCTGATCCAGCGCGGTCTAAATGCCGAAGGCTCAACGATCATCAAAGCCGCCGGGAATATGGCTTATCCCATGGGGCTGCGCAGTGAACGCGTGGCACGTGAAATTTTCTCTATGGCGCGCACAGCTGGCTTGCCTTTCGAACAGGTGGCCGGCTGGGGAGCTGATCCACACACAATGATCGGTAGTGCGGTGCGGCAGGGAAAACCAGCGCTGGTGAGCGTTCCACAGTTGGTAGGCGGAGGACAGGTGGGTCTCGCAATCGGCGACAGCATCTCGATTGCCGAGCGCTGCATGCGTATGGCTTCAATGCTGGATTCAGCAGATGTGATTATTGAATCAGCCATTGCCTTGACCCAGGAAATCCACGATGGCCCATTTGAGACTTATACCGGGCACGGCATCTGGGCTTATTGGGATGGATATCCAACCTACCGTCTCGAAGGCAAGACCCTGATCCGGATCGATTTGGATCCAAACTTGAAGCGCGCCTGGGACATACAGAGGGAGAGCTCTGCGGTGCAAGGTGCGATTAATGCGGGGCTTCCAAAAACCAAGATCACCGGCATACCCTTTCGCATGGAGATGTCAGGTTTTGCCCGCCTGGAAAGCAGCATCCCACTGGTAGGTGATATTGGCACAATCTGGCCAATCATCGCCTGGAAAGTATCATCTGCGCTCGGCATCAAGCTCGATTTTATCAGCCATCCTCAACAGTCCCCCCCCGGACAGGCGATGCGTGAGTGGATCGTAGAAAATGTCCAACCCTTCGATCGCAGTGCCATGATCGAAACCAGCCAACAATCCAGGAGGTTCTCATGAAAATCGCAGGTATTATCCCCGCCCGCTATGGTTCCACTCGGTTGGAAGGCAAGCCGCTAAAAGACATCCTTGGGAAACCAATGATTTATTATGTCTATCAGGCTGCGTTGCAGGCTAAGCTGCTCGACCAGGTGATTGTCGCAACAGATGACGAACGCATTCTACAGGCTGTGCAAGATTTTGGCGGGCGAGCCCAGATGACCTCCATCAATCATTCGACCGGGACTGATCGTATCGCAGAAGTGGCAAAAAATATCGATGTCGAAATTGTGGTGAATATTCAGGGAGATGAGCCACTGCTTGACCCACGAGTGATCGATGAGGCAATCGCACCAATGCTGGATGATCCCGATTTAATGGCCTGCACGCTCTGCCGGCAGATCACATCTGATGAGGATTTGCATAATCCGAATGTGGTCAAAACCGTGTTTGATCTCAATGGCTATGCCTTATATTTTTCGCGTTCACTGATCCCTTTCCCGCGCAAGGCAGAAGGTCACCGCGCCTTTGAACATATCGGTATCTATGTCTATCGCAAAGATTTTCTGATGCGCTATATAACAATGCCTCAGACCCCACTGGAGACAAGCGAATCGCTCGAGCAACTTCGGATTCTTGAGAATGGTATCAAGCTGAAGGTAGTCGCTACCCAGTTTGAATATAATGGCTTGAGCGTCGACACTGCCGAGGACCTGGCTCGAGTTCGTGAAATCCTCGCTGAGCAGCGAGCCCAAAGATGATCATTGCGACATTAGATCATATTGAAGAACAGGTGATCTCGTCTCCCGCCCTGGTGCGTGCATTCTCTTTCTTGGAAAACTTGGATTCAACCGTGCTTCAGGAAGGGCGTAAAGAAATCGATGGAAAGCGAGTATTCGCGATTATCTCAGCGTATACAACAAAGCCAGTGGAAAATGATGTGGAGTTGGAGGGACACAAGAAATATATCGACCTGCAATACCTGGTTGAAGGCGAAGAAGCCATCGCCTGGATACCAGCGGAGCAGGTTCCTGTGACATGCCCCTACCAACCGGATCGCGACGCTTGGACAGGAAATTTGCCTGCTGAGTCAGTATCCTGGCTAAGACTCTGCGCCGGTCAGGTTGCGCTGCTCTATCCTTCCGACGCTCACGCCGCCCAACAGGCATTTATCAAGCCAGCCCCTGTGTTGAAAGTTGTTGTCAAGGTAGCAGTCGAATAGACACTACGGTTTGCTGAGAATTTCTCTGCTTGACCTCTTTCTTAATGAACTTCATCAGGGAACAACCACGCTCCAGGCGGCGAGCTGAATTTCCTCAATCGAGTGAGTCCTTCAATCAGCACAGATTCCTCTTCTAGTGTCAATGGTCGCTGTGGCGGGCGCATCCCACCGGTATCCAAACCACGAAAACGTAACGCAGCTTTAAAGTAGGCTAGTCCAATACCCTTTCCAATATCCAGCAAACCCCCAATCAACCTGTTCAGGTTGGATTGAAGCAAGCGCGCCTCTTTAACATTGCCATCCATGAAAGCCTGGTAAATTGCGACGAGCATTTCTGGAAAAGTGGAGCTCTTTCCCGTAACGCAGCCGTTTGCGCCAAGGGTTAGAGCAGCCAGAGCGACAGAGTCATCCCCGCTTAACAATGTGAAGTCGTCATTGACAACCTGGCGGTACTCTTGCAGGCGGATCTGATCGGAATCTGAATGCTTCAAACCTATGATATTGGGACACGCTTTGACCAGTTCGCCCACCAGGGATGGTGGAATATCATTATGGGTGTAGGAAGGCAGGTAGTATAAAAATACCGGCAGGTCTGGAACAGCGTTTGCAATTGCTTGGAAGTGCCTCCCGATAGCAAGCCGATCATAGGTATAAAAATATGGTGTGACAACAGCTGCACCATTCGCACCTGCTTTTGCTGCATGACGGGCTAGCTCGATCGATTCGGCGGTTGAATTACAACCCACGTGGACCAGCACTGGCACTTCACCAGCAACCATGTGGATAGCTCGTTCCGCGACGGTCTTTCGCTCCTGCAGTGTCAGCACCATCCCCTCGCCCGTTGTGCCGCACACAAACAGGCCATTGATCCTACGGTCTAGTAAGAAACGGTAGTACTTTTCAAAAATTTCCACCTTCGCCAGTGAGTCCCCTTCTTGTGACAAAGGTGTAAGAGCTGCCGTGATAATCCCACGAAGTGTCATATTTTCCTCATCAATTTCATTTACTCGAAGATTTTTTCAACAATTTTCAATTTTTCCCATCATGCATATAGTGCAACTTATTCACCAAGTATTTGGACGACATATTCGCGATTTTGTGGACCATCCAGTTCAACAAAATAGATTGTCTGGCGAGACCCAGAAAGCATCAGGCCGTTTTCGATTGGGAAAAACGTCTGAAAGCCTAACAGTGCCCCACGCAAGTGGGAAGGTGCATTTATCGCCATCTGCCCATCACTGGGCAGCCAACGGGCATGGTGATAGGATTGCTCGTCCGGTGCTAGACGGTGGGTCAATGCAATGATATCCTTTTCCAGATCCGGCAGGCCTTCATTCACAGTCAGACCAGTGGTGGTATGCAGGCTTAGCACAAGTACCATCCCTGATTGGACACCGGATTCGCGCACCAGGTTTTTCACCTGGCTTGTAATGTCAATCATTTCAGTCTCAGAATGGGTTTGGACAGAAAGATGGTGGATGATCGATTTCATCGAGTTCACTCCAATCTCAACAAACGCCTGGCGTTGCCATCAAAAATGGCCCCTTTGGTAGCTTCGGATAAGTCTAGAGCCTGTAGGCCGCGCACGGAACGGCGCATATCCACGCGTGGATAATTCGTTCCAAACACAATCTGCCCATGGAGGCTGCGCTCGATCACATTTACCCCCACCTCATGACCGAGCACTGTTTGGTAGGTGTCCTGAGGGGTCCCGCTGTACAGAATTGCCGTATCCAAATAAATATTTGGGTATTTAATTGCGAGCATCAGCGCCTCTCTCACCCACGGCCAGGCGAAATGGGCTAGAATGAAATTCACCGATGGAAAAGATTGGATGGCTGGTTCGAGCAGGAGTGGATGGGCTCGAGAGGCGCGCCCCGTAGGGGTCCAACTCATCCCGCAATGAATTAACAATGGAATCTGCAGACTGTCGCAAACCTGCAGGATCGGAGTCAGGAGCTGCTCATCGTTAAGGTCAAGATGCTGCAATGCTGGATCCAGCTTTAGCCCGCGCAAACCCCACACCTTTATAGCATGTTCGAGTTGTTTTGCTGCATCAGGCAGGTGGGGGTCAACCGAAGCAAAGCCAATAAAGCGCGGTTGAGCATCGATCAGGCGAGCGATCTGTTCATTGCTGACGACACAACAACCATGAGCGGTGGTGGCATCCACTGGCAGTAACACTGCCTGGTCTACCCCAGCCGCGTCCATTTCAAGAAGGAATGTCTCCATTGGCTGAGGTGGAAAATAGAAACCGAAAACCTCGCGCACGGCTCGCTCCAGTTGAGCATCGCTGGAAATTAGCTCATTGATCATAACAGGGTGGGTATGGATATCTATCATGAGCCTCCTGGTTCGAAGATCAACTAGTCAGTCGTTGTTAATCATGTAGGGAAGAAATTATAGGCTGTCCGCGCAGTATTCAGTACTTCAGACAGATGAGGGAAACGATCTACACGTCGTGATATATATAGCGAAGAAGTCGAGTTGCCAAACGCCATGCAGGCATTTAACGGCCAACCGGCTTGCATGCCAAAGATAAAACCTGCATTGAAATTATCACCAGCCCCAACCGCATCAAAGACATTCACTGGTACCGCTGGAACCCAGCAGGTTTGGAGGCCATCACTAGCGAAGCTTCCCCCAGCGCCGCATTTGATCACCACAAGTTGAGCTCCCATCGACAAAAGCTCCTGGGCAGCGTCTTCTGGTTTGTCTTTTTGTGTGATTGCACGTGCTTCGTCGATATTGGGAAGGAAAATCGTCACATCTTTCAACATTGCTTGTATGCCAACCCTGGTTGCTTTAGGCCAGTTCGCTGGATCCCAACCTGTATCCAGCATCGTCATTTTTCCTTCTGCTCGCGCCTTACCAAGCAGTTTGTTGCAGCCATCCAAACCTAAACCAGAAAGCATAAAAATCCCAACCAGGCAAACCAGCTTTGCGCCTTCTGCTTTCAGCCAGCCGTGGTTTGCGGTCTCTATGGAAAATGCTGTCATCGAACCCAGGTTAGTCACAAAGGCACGTTCGCCATCTTTACGCACAATCGCAACTGCAATGCCGGTGGGGTATCCATGGCTGATCTCAATTCCTTGGGTATCAACGCCGCAAGCCCGCAGATCTTCAATGATTTGGTAACCAAATATATCCTCACCCACATTGCCAATTAGACGGGTAGGGATTTCCAATCCGCGTAAGGCAAAAGCAAGATACCCAGCCTGGCCAGAGCTTACCAAGATATGCTCGTCACCGATAACCTCTTGGCCCCATTTTGGCATCTCTGATACATTGCGAATGATCAGATCAACGTTCAAATTGCCAATAACACAAACTGGGGAGGGTTGGTTAATTTGCAGCTCTTTAGATATTTCTTGGAAAGCCACTGACATTCATCCCTCCATTATTCGATTCAAATCAGAATACAAAATGTGACTATAAAGCCTGAAAAATCGCCCTGATGATTAGCGTGAGTGCTCAGCAAGCTGATTGGCGCTTAGCGGTTTGACCTGGGCAAATATATTCTTTTGTTAACTTGACTCTCATTATTTATGATTGTATAATAAATGAAAATAAAAGTCAATCATTTTTGTCGATTTGTGCACTATTAAGGTAGTTCTGTGTTGAAGATCCAGCGGCAGGCAAAAATCTTACAGCTAATCCATGAGCGAGCCTTCATACAGAATGAAGATCTGGCCAAGGTATTTGGTGTTACACAGGCCACCATCCGGCGCGATCTGAAATCCCTCCACCAGCAAAACTTGATCCGCCTGGACCATGGCGGCGCTTATGATGTAGCTCTGATGGAAGGTTCCAGTGAACCCCTGTATGAAACAAAAGCATATATCAACCTTGAACGAAAACGCCTGATTGGTCAGGCTGCTGCTGAAATGGTTAATGATCAAGAGACAATTTTTCTTGATTCAGGAACAACCAACGCTCAGATTGCAAAGAGCCTGCGCAAGACCCATCTCAAAAATGTCACCGTTGTGACCCCCGATATCATGGTGGCCAAAGAACTTTGTTCCGAAGAACAATTTCACGTTGTGGTGCTCGGCGGACTTATGCGCAGGTTCTACTACTCGCTCTACGGCCCGTTCACTCTGGCGATCCTGAAGAATATCCAGGCAAATAAAGTCTTTCTAGGTATCGATGCAGCGAGTATGGATGCCGGCATCTCCAACCTCGTTCTGGACGAAGTCCCTATCAAACAATCGATGATCACAAACAGCCAACAGGTAATTGTTGTGAGCGACAGCTCGAAATTTGATTGTTTCGCTCCCTATCATGTCTGTTCGTGGGATTCTGTGGATAATGTAATTTCCGATGATTGCTTAGATGTACGTTATGAAGAGTTCTTCCAGTTACATGAAGTAAGCCTGGAGTTGGTACATCCCTCTTTGGATGGAGCTTATGAGAATTAGTTAAAATTGTAATCCACCCAACTTCCTTACAGCGCCCAGCAGTATGGAATTTTTCCACCAAGCATAGGAGATCCACGCGATGAAGAGTTTCAGCAGCTGTCTCCCACCAAGGTTCCTATTTGGAAACGGTAAATTTAACACGCTCGGAGATGAATGTTCCGGGATTGGTCAGAAAGCGCTGTTGGTCAGCTACCCATGTGGAACACTCG
>CAZTMX010000144.1:0-7274 GCA_964614855.1 uncultured Anaerolineaceae bacterium
GGCTTTCGCTTACCTGCACTGCCCCAAAATGGTCTTTCCGCCAAAACCTCTCCAGCATGCGTCCGGTGAGCTCCTGCGCCCTGGCTGACCACTGGCTGGCTTCGTCAAGTTTATCCAGCTTCTCCGCCGCTTGGGCCAGGAAATCCATTTGCAGCACCAGGTAAGTGCAGATATCCGGCGTCTCCACAGGTGGTCGGACGGTGAAAACCGTGCTGTTATCCCAACCCCCGTCGTTGCCGTGATTGCACTGCGGAAAGCCGTCGCCGTTTTCATCCCGCTCAAACAGCCACCAATCAGTCCAGCGGCATAGAAGGGGATAGATCTCAGCCAGCCGTTCAACGGTCAGCAAGCCGCTTTCCCATAATCGCGACAGGATCCAACCGTGCACCGGCGGTTTACAAAAACTCCATGAAAGCAGCCGGTCGTTAGCCAGGTCGGGCAGCGCACCGCTGCCGTCTTGCAGGTCAAACAATACCATCATTTGCGCCCAGGCCAGTTCGGGCAGCCCTTCAGCCAGCGCCAGCACATGAAAAGCATGGTCCCAGCTCCACACACCGATCATCCCGTTCTTGGATGCGTAAATCGCCGGGCGTTCCAGGTGGCCTTTTGCAGCCACGGTGCACGACCAAAGGACATACCCCGCCAGTTCTCGGGTTTCGGCATAGATAGGAGGTACTTCAGGCAGCGCAGCGATGTAGGCGTCTAGGTCGGTTCGCACAAGGTGCAGGCACTCCGCAAACGAAGCACGGTGCTCGATCCTGGGCCAGTTTATGGTTGATTCATCGATAGCAAATTCACCCACACCGTCATCATCCGGCAGCAGCGTGATGCGGATGCTCTGGCTGTGCTCGGCTTCCCAGGGAGCGTCGACTTCGATACGGCCTTTGAGTGCGCTGAAAGTGAGCTTGCATTCCACCACACTATTCGCTGTCAACAGCCAGGTGTTGTTGCGCCCCGGGATAATATTGTCGTAATACCCGATGCTGGGCATTTGCAGGCGCAAAGCTGCGCCCTGCAGGCGGATGCGCGCTGTCTCCGCAGCAGGAAGGCATAGCTGCATCTGGGCGTCTTTGGCGCTCACCTCCAGGCAGGTAAAGCTGGCGCTCGCATGAGAAACCAGGGTTTGGCCTTCTCGCAGCAGCGTCATGTGCAGCACGCCTTGCATCGGTCGCCCGCCGGTTGCCGGCCCGCGCACACTGCGCAGGTAAAGCCCAGCAGGTTGTTCGGGCGCTTCTGTTAATATCGAAAATGCCATATACGAGCCAAAGCGGCTGAATGGGATTCGTGTCAGGTCAAGGGTCATAGTCAGGGGATGATGGGGCCTCGAAAGAATGCAGCTTTCGAGGCCCCTGGTTATCTAAGGTAATGGATAATATTATTCTTTCAGACCGGTCATCGAGATGCCTTCGATAAAGGTCTTCTGACCAAAGAAGAACAGGATCAAAATCGGCAAGACGACGATCGTACTGACTGCCATCAGGTACGGATAGGCATTCGCCACGGTAGAGTTGAACATCATCGAGCGGCGCATATTCTCCACGCCCAACGCCAGCACCAGCTTGGCGTTATCGTGGACGTAGATCAATGGACCCAGGTAGTCATTCCATGCCGTGATAAAAGCAAACAGGGATACCACCGTCAGGGCTGGCCTAGATAGCGGCAAGATGATCTTCCACAGAATCTGGAATTCATTGGCGCCATCAATGCGTGCTGCATCCGAGAGCTCAGACGGCAGTGCGCTGAAAAACTGGCGCAAAAGAAAGATGTAGAACGGGTTGCCAAAGAAGGCAGGCACCACCAGCGGCCGAAAGCTGTCGATCCAGTCGATACGCTTGAAAATCATAAACAGGGGCACCATTTGTACCTGGAAAGGCACCATCATGGTTGCCAGGCACAAGTAGAACAGGGTTTCGCGCCCTCGCCATTTCAAACGGCTAAAACCATAGGCCACGACCGCTGAGGAGAGGACGCACCCGATGGTGTATGGGATGGCGTAATAGACCACCGTGTTAATCACATACAGGTTGAACGGTTGGCTGGCCCAGGCATTGCCGAAGTTTTCCCAGAAAGCCGGGCTGGGGATCCACATCGGCGGCACCACGTACACCTGCGCGTCGTTTTTCAATGCCGAAGAGACCATCCAGAAGAACGGCAGCACATAGGTGATGGTGAGCAGGGTTAGCACGCTGTATTTTAGGATTTCTCTCAGCCAACCGACGGCGCCCAGATTTTGGATTCTTTCTTTTTCGATCGCGGCTTGAATATCTGTGTTTTTTGTTTGCGCTTGGTTAGTCATTTCAGCCTCCCTATTTTTCGCTACCGTAGTAGACCCAACGCGCGGAGGTCTTGAATAGGATAAATGTAAAGAAAATGATGATCACAAACAAGATCCACGCCATGGCTGAGGCTTTACCCATGCGCAAGTAGGCGAAGGCATTACGGTACAGGTAGAGCGAGTACAATTCGGTTGAATTGCTCGGGCCGCCTCCAGTCAACAGCCAGGGGAGGGTGAAGTTTTGAAAGCCGTCGATAAAACCCATCACCAGGTTGTACAGGATCACCGGCGTACACATGGGGATGGTGATGTGGATGAATTTCTGGAAAGCATTAGCGCCGTCGACAACCGCCGCTTCATACAGCGAGCGCGGTACATCCTGCAGGGTAGCCAGGAAGATCACGATAGCGTTGCCCTGCGCCCACATATAGATCATCACCAGGGATGGTTTTGCTAATGCCGGGCTGGATAGGAATGGAATGACAGGCAGCCCGAGACCTTGCAACACCGAGTTGATGGCGCCGAACTGGATGTTCAGCAGGAATTGCCAGACCACAGCCACCACCACCGTGGGCACGATGGCAGGGAAGAAAAAGATGGCCCGGAAGAAAGGGCGTGCAGCAATTTTTGTGTTGAGCAGGGAAGCCATCAGGAAAGCGGTGAGCACACCCAGTGGAGCGCTCAGCAGCACATAATACAGGGTGTTGTACATCACCGTCCAAAACTGCGGGTCGGTAGTGAACAGTTCAATGTAATTACCCAGGCCGATCCACACCGCAGGGCGCAGGAGATCATAGCGGGTAAAACTGTAGTAAAGCGATGAAGCCAGGGGGTAGAATGTAAAAAGAAGAAAACCAATGATCCAGGGTGAAACAAAAAGCAATCCCAACTTGAGTTCGCGTTTGTCTGCAGCAGACATTGCGCCTGATTTCATGGAACACCTCGCAAAATCCACAATCCAGTTTTTCAGTTCCTGGGAATAGCGAGCTATCCCCAGGAACTGAGTATTTTGTAATAACCACCCTTAGATTGCCGGGTTCGCTAAGCGAAACCGTTCGCAGGAACCACCCAGGGTGATCAGAGAATATTATGAACCAAATCCAGCGTTTTTCCACTCCGCTTCGCAGCGCTTCTGGAATTCAGCAGCCGCATCTGCACCGGTCATGTTGCCGCGGTTCACTTCATCACTCAGCTGGTCGTAATTGGTCTGGACAAAGGATGAAATCGGGCAAGCGATCGCCGGCTGCATGTCTGTGGCTTCCTTGACAGAGTTGAAGTAGAAGTCCAGACCGGGGAAGGCCTTTGGATCGGTCTTATCCAGGAACGGGGTGTAGGCGGGCAGCCAACCGAGTTCCTTGAAGATCTTGTCGCACAATTCATCGGTGGCTAAGAATTCTGAGAACTTAAAGCCTTCGGCGATCTTCTTCGCACCGTTGAAGAAGACCACATAGTGACCGCCGGTGCCTTGAACTTTCTCGCCGCGCCGTTCTTCTGGAACGGGAACCCAGCTAGCAATGTTGTATTGGGCGACCTCTGGTTTCTGGGCCTGGGTCTCGCCGGGGTGCCAGTACCCTTCAATAATCATTGCCTGGACTTCCGCGTTGAATGAACCGCCCCAGGTTTCGTTGGCTGCAACCTGGCGCATACCGGACATTTTATCTGCACCGACTGACTTGTAGAATTCACCGTAGGTATCAAAGGCAGCCGCCATCTTCTCGTTGCCCAGATCGAATTTCCCGGTTTCAGGGTCAAACCATTTGAAGCCCCAGGAGCGGGCAGCCAGGAAACCGTCATTGACCGCGCTGCCTTCGGCGTCCATCGGGTCGAGACCGATGGTCAACAGGTTGCCGGCGGGATCAAATGAGGTCAACGCCTTGTGCCATTCCAGGGTTTCGTCCCAGGTGACGGGCAGGTTCTCGGGATCCAGGCCGGCTGCTTCGAGCATGCGTTTGTTGTAGTTCAGGCCGTAACGTACAAAGCATTCCAGGGTCGGCACGCCCAGGTGTTTGCCGCCGTAGAAACCGCCGTCCCAGTTACCTGAGATGAAGCTGTCTTTTTTGATAATGCTGCTTTTGGCGACGTAATCGGCGATATCCACGCACACATCGCGCGAGAAGATATCCAGGTAAGAAATGTTGGAGGCGATATCGGGAGGTGTGCCGGCTGCCAGGGCGGTGAACAGCACTTCGTCGGAGATGCTGGGCTTCATCTCAACATTCACGCCGCCCATCAGCTCCTTATACTTGGCCATTTCTTTGAAACCTTCAAAGAAAGGCACAAGCTCACCCCAGCCAACCCACCACTGCACAGCTTCGCCGCTTGCAGCTGCTGGTACGGCAGGTGCTGCTGCTTCTGGAGCCGCTGCTTCAGGGGTCACCGGCTGCGGTGTACCGCATGCAGCCAGGAAGCCTGCTCCGGCGGATAGAGACGCGATTTTTAGAAATTCTCTTCTCGACAGACCTTTAACAAAATTTTGTGGCATATCCTTCTCCTTGAGTAATATTTCTTTTCAAAACAAAAATTAGTATAAGAAAATGGATGGAGCGATATAAGAGATAAATAATCGTTTGGAATTCCTGGTTTTACTCCTCCCTTCCTGTTTTCTAAATAGCCGCGTTGAAAGCAGGTCTGCTAATATATCAATAACATATTTTATCAGAAATAATAGAATTGGTATTCATAATTTATAAGCAAATTAAACCCTTGACATTGACGTAACGTTAAGGTGTATGATTGCATTCATTGAAATCTTATACCAGGTATATCATACCCCTGGCGAGGAAAATATGACCTACACCATCAAACAGATTGCTGACCTGGCTGGCGTGACCACCCGCACGCTGCGCTATTACGATGAAATCGGTCTGTTGGCCCCATCGCAGACAGGCGAAAACGGCTACCGTTACTACGATCAAAGCGCATTGCTGCAATTGCAGCAAATCTTGTTCTTTCGTGAGCTGGATGTGCCGGTGAAGGACATCCAGTACCTGATGAGCCGGCCGGATTTCAACCCGCTGCAGGCTTTGCAGGAGCACCGTCTGGCGCTGCAGGAGCGAGCAAAACGCATGGAAACCCTGATGGACACGCTAGACCAGACCATCGCAACTTTACAAGGAGAATGGATCATGAGCGACAAAGAGTACTTTGAAGGTTTTGATGAGAGCAAGTACGAGGAAGAAACCCGCCAGCGCTGGGGGCACACTGCAGCCTATAAAGAATCCACCACAAAGTGGAAGAGCTACACCAAGGAGCAAAAGGAAGCCATCAAGGAAGAGGGCGGGCGCTTGACGCTGCGCATGGTCACCACCAACCCCCAGGCACGAGCGGATGATCCGGATGTGCAGGCAGCCGTCGGCGAGTACCACGCCTACTTGAACAAATATTTCTACACCTGCGATGTGCAGTTTCTACGCAACCTGTCCGATATGTGGGTAGCCGACCCGCGCTTTGCGATCAATTACGAGAGGATACGCGAGGGCGGGGCGGTGTTTATCCGGGATGCGGTGCATTTGTATTGCGAATCTCAGGGTAAGTAGACAGTTCAAGCATTGTCAACGAAAGAGATCAGGGGCTGGGCATTTTTTACCACCAGCCCCTGATTTGAATTATTTAGCGATTAAGACAATGAAAATTCTTACTAATAAGGTTAGTTAGCTCCACATTCACATAAATTTATCGAGAGATCGCCGGCAGGTATGTAGCATACATGAAACCCTGGGTCTCATTTGCTTTATCCTGGATTCCTTGCAAGATCACTTCAATATTTTCCTGGTTCTCAACAAAGTCCAATAACGCGCCCCAAATATAAACTTGTAGTTCACTGGGTAACTGGTCATCAAGATCTAAGAGAAATTCTTCAGAATTCAGGATGTCATCGGCCAGGTTTCTTGTAATCGGATTTGTGTACAGGTCAAGATCCACACCGCTATTTGGTGACACTACTCCTGGATTGGCTGCAATCCATACTTCGCCTCCCGCCGGTGAAGCAAGAAATTGCATTAAAGAACGAGAATCGCTTGTATCATTGAAGAGAATAGCAAAATCACCGCCACCGATCATGGGGGTACCGTAGGTAGGGTCAATTTCTGGAAAGGTAAAGAAATCGTAATCTGTGATTGGCACCATGCTTGGATCAAACCAATTTACCATAAAGGTTGCACCGAAGTGCATATTGGCATAGGACGGAACAGAGAAAACCCTATAAAAAGCATCCATAAAAAAGGTGATTGGGATAGCTGCAATCCCACCATCAATATACGCTTCCTGGCCGATGATATCTGTCATTCGCTGCATCGCTAAAACCACTTTTGGATCTGTCCACGAAAGGGTATGATCCACCAACATTCTGTGTGTATCGGCTCCTGCTACCCGGGCCAGGATGTTTTCAAAAATATCCGTTAACGGCCAACCAGATGCGGCACCGCTCTCCGCTCCGATTGAAAATGGCGTTTGACCATCGGCTACGAAGGCATCTGCAAGAGATAGTAGCTCACTCCAATTTGCGGGAGGGGTTGCGCTGACTGATACCAGGCTTGGCGGCAGATACCACACCATGCTCTTAGAAGTAGCATGTAAAGGTAATCCAACCAAAACACCATTCACCGACCCTAATATCCGCCAGGTATCCGCATAATAGGGTTCAAAATTTGGCAAAATAGTCTCCAGGGGCAAAATTTCATCTTTTTCAGCAAGTTGTTTCATGATACCAATATTTGGAATTATCGCAACATCGGGGCAATTACCAGCAGTTTGGCAATTTAACAGATAGTCCGACAAAGATCCTTCTTGAGTATATACTGCGGTGATTGCTGTTTGATTGTAAAACTCATCCAGTACAGGCTGGACATTTTCTACAGCAGCCGCTCCCATGACTGAAATGCTGCCTTCTTCACTTGCTGCAACTCTTTGAGTATGTCCGTATGGAACCAGAAGTAAGAGGAAGAGAGCAACTACTGTGTTTCTAAAGATTTGATTTACACCGGAAGGCTTTCTCATAGTT
>CAZTMX010000145.1:0-7266 GCA_964614855.1 uncultured Anaerolineaceae bacterium
CATTACTTCCACATCGGTCAGTAAAACCGATTCACGGATTATCGCACCCGGACCCACTTTTACCCCAGGTCCAAGTACGCTGCGCTCAACCCTGGCTCCGGCAGCGATCTGGCAGCCATCCGCTACCATGCTGTTTTCAACCACCGACCCTTTGACGATGCGCGCCGGCGGTCTTTCTTCGGTGCGCGTATGGACAATCCAGGAACGGTCGTTTAAGTCTAGTGGTGGTGGTTCACTCAAGAGATCCATGTGCGCCTGCCAGTATGAATCCACAGTACCCACATCCACCCAGTAACCTTCGAATGGATAGGCATATACTTTTTTACCTTCTTTTACCAGGTCTGGTAGGATATTCTTACCAAAGTCGTGATCCGAATCGATGCGTTCTTTATCTTCCCACAAGGCTCGATCCAAAACATCAGCGTTAAAGAGGTAGACGCCCATATTGGCCAGGTCGGAAGGCGGATCGGCTGGTTTTTCAACAAAAGAGGTCACACGGTTCTGGTCATCAACCCCCAAAATGCCAAACCTGGATGCCTCCTGGCGCGATACCCGGATGGAAGCGATGGTCAGATCTGCTCCCACTTGTTTGTGATATTCAATCATATTGCGATAATTCATGCGATAAATATGATCGCCGGAAAGAATCAACACATTATCAGGTTTACCCCGTTTGATAAAAAGATAATTCTGCTGCACAGCATCCGCTGTGCCCAGATACCAATCGGAGGAAGTACGCGCTTTGTAGGGGGTGTGAATGCTGACGCCTCCAGAAAAATTGCGGTCCAGATCCCATGGGGCGCCCACACCGATATGCTCAATCAAGGAATGAGGCCGGTATTGGGCCAGGATCATCACATCAAATACACCCGAGTTTACACAATTTGAGAGGGTGAAATCAATGATGCGGTACTTGCCAGCAAAGGGCACAGCTGGTTTTGTTCGTTTTGCGGTTAACACAGACAGGCGTGAACCCTCGCCACCTGCTAAAATTACTGCTCGTGTAAACATTTGTTGCCTCCCTGGTTACATTTAGAAATAACAAAATAGTTATGCAGCATATAGAAACCCCAAAATAATAAGAATTATCTAAAGTTTAATAATTCACTGATCTCCCTAATTGTACCCGATTCCCTATGATCGGGTCGACATTTCTTAAATCCCGATTTTTATGAGAAATTTCACAAAAGTTTGGTAAATTGCTTATTTCTTTGATAAAATGGAGCATTCTTGACTTCTCTGGGAGCAATGCATGGCAATACGTGCGATCAGCATCCACGCCCATTTTTACCAACCACCTCGTGAAGACCCGTTGACCGGTCTCATTCCTACAGAAAAAGGGGCGTTTCCATTCAACAATTGGAATGAAAAAATCCATGCAGAATGCTACAGACCCAATGCCTTATTAAGAAATTTTGAGAATATCAGCTTTAACATCGGCCCAACACTGTTTAGCTGGATGCAGTTGCATGATCCAGACACCTGCCGGCGTATCGTTGAGCAAGATCGCAAGAATGTCCAGCGACACGGTGTCGGGAACGCCATCGCCCAGGCATACAACCACACGATCCTACCTCTTGCCTCTCGCCAGGACAAGATCACGCAGGTATACTGGGGAATAGCTGATTTTGAGCATCGATTCGGACGAAAACCCAAGGGCATGTGGCTGCCAGAAACAGCCGTAGATTATGAAACCCTGGAAATCCTGGCCCAGATGGGGATAGAATTTACTATCCTGGCGCCCTGGCAGGCTAACCTTGACCCCATCGATACCACCAGACCGTATTCTATAGTACTCCCCAAAAACAATCAAATGACGGGATTTTTTTACCAGTCAGATTTAAGTGCAAGGATCAGCTTTGACCCTGGTTCGACGATGAATGCGGATACCTTTGCCCAAACCATGCTTTTAGAAAAATTTCTCTCTCAGAATGTCACCCCTGATGATCCCCATCTTATCCTGATGGCATCTGACGGTGAGCTCTACGGGCATCACCAGCAGCTGCGAGACCATTTTCTAGCGCGATTGGTAGATGGAGCAAGCAGCAGCCTTGGTATCCGACCCACCTATCCATCCTTGTGGTTAAAGCATTATCCAGCAACACACAAAATACACATCAAAGAAAAAACATCCTGGAGCTGCCACCACGGCGTCTCTCGCTGGCTTGGGCAGTGCAATTGCACTCCTGGAGATGCGCAGTGGAAAGCACAATTGCGTTATTCTTTTGAACGGCTGGCAGCAGAGCTGGACCGGCTTTACCTGGATGTGACCAGCAGAGTCTTTTCCGACCCTTGGGAATTGCGCAACCGGTACATCCATGTGATCCTGGGTGAGACAAGCCTGGACAAGCTGGCAAATCAGATGAGCCTGGTAGCATTGACCAGCGAACAACTGCGCCGCGTTCATCTTATGCTGGAAATGCAGCGCGAGCGACAACGCATGTTTACTTCTTGCGGCTGGTTTTTTGAAGATTTTGACCGGATAGAACCAAGAAATAACGTGGCGTATGCGGCCCAAGCCGTATACCTTGCGCGCCTGGCAACAGGAGTAAATCTCGAATCTTATGTACAGCAAGACCTTGGACGCGTGATCAGCCCGCTCACCGGCGCAAACGCAGGCCAATTATTTGTTAATCACCTGCGTCGCGCCGATAGTTTTCAGAAGATGCATAATATCGCAGAGAATTCACCCGTCGGGTTCGCCGACTGATTATGCACGGCGCATAATCTCTAAAAGCTTCTCCACCTGGTAGCCCGAGGCTTCCATAGCCTTGAGCATTTTTTGGACAATTTGGAAACAGGCAGCCAGGTCGATTTTTTGACCTGCTTCTTCCACTTCGCCTTGGACGTCAGTTGTCTCAACAATCTCCATTTCATCCGCTGCTTCGGATTTTGAGATTTCAGTTCCCGCATCAACCGCCGCGATCGTAAACAGCCACCACACCATTATCTCGAAGGACTCTTTGTTAAAATAGAGAATTTCCTGGTAGCGATGCACATTCAAGTACCGCTGCACATCGCGATCCTGCAGCCACGTGCTTGCCAGCCTGTAGGCGGCATTCACTTTGGTGCAATTCTGCATCCAATCACCCTGATTGACCAGAAGGCGCAGCAAGTCAACCTGGTGAGACGCATCTCCCTTTGTGAGACCTGATTCCTGCAGGGCAATCCTGGCGATTTTCCCCAGCAGCCATTCATCGATCCAGGCGCGGCTCTGTTCGGCATACAGGTGCGGATCCACCATTTTTCCCAGGTTCACCAATATCACCCAGGCAAGCAGCACATTCCAGACCTTTGTTTCCCCATTTTCGATTGGAGACTTGCCATCCGGACCGTTGAGCAGGAAATTGACCCAGGCAGGAGCTTTCTTTCCTGCGAGCAGATCAACTCTATCGTTAATACCACCCAACTCAAGCGCAGAGCGAACCCCAGCGATAATTTCCGCAGCAACCTGTTCTGGCTCACCATTCATTTCTTCCACCAGGGCAATCTGGTGCAACAATGCTAAAGACTTGGTTTCCAGTTCAGCCAGCGCCTGAGCAAGTGTGTGCTGGTAGCGCGTCTCAGCTGCGGGCGCTAGCCTGTGTTCGGTTAACCAATTCAACATCCCTGCATTGATGATTTCCTTGAATGGTGCGTGGACAGCTTGCAGCTGCATCTCTGTAAAGGCTTCGACGATGTCTTCCACACCACCGCCCATCAAGTAGGCGGATATCCGGGCGTATTGGCCCTCTGGGGTTTCCTGTACCTCGCGAAAATCCATAAACACATGGCAGCTGTAAGCTTCCAACTCAATATACAAACCAACCTGGTAGAGTTCCTGGCTATTGCGGATAAATTCAAGCCCGCTGCGCTGATCACGGAAAATGGTGAAGTAAAGGGGATCATTATGGATGCCCAAGGCATCGCCCAGGGTCTGGAATCTGAGTACTTTATTCTCCTGATCAGATTGCCCCTTATCCAGGTTCCCGGTGGAATTCTTGATCCAACCGCGTGTCGATGCAAATTTATTGTGATAAACAACCAGGCTGCGGTCAGCACCTGCTCGATTGGAGTAGGCAAAAACATCTTCATTCACAAAACCTTGAGGCGTGTAATAATCGTACAACAGGAAGTTTTGCACCTCAGAAAAAAGATAACGCTTACGCAGCAAAGGGAAGATATCATGCCTGTGGCGATCGATCAAACCACCGTCTGGGATTTCATCCCAATAAGCCCGGCGGTATTCCATGCCGTACTTTTCGGTAAAACCCTCAATTTGCCCGTGGCCTAACATCGGCAGACCTGGCAGAGTGGCCATCATGGTGCAGATGCCGAAATACTTGTCCCCTTTGCCAAATTGCTCAACCGCCGTTTTTTCGTCGGGGTTATTCATAAAGTTGACATAGCGCTTAAGAATTTCCGGGTCAAATTCGAGGGTATTCTTGATCGCCAACCGGTATTCCTGGTTCTTTTCGTCACGCAGCATATTCATAAAAGCGCTGTTGTACACCCGGTGCATCCCCAATGTGCGCACAAAATATCCTTCCATCAGCCAGAAAGCTTCTGCCAAAAGTAATGTATCCGGCACTTCCTGGGCAACGCGATCAACCACTTCTCGCCAAAATTCATTGGGGAATACTTCGTCAAATTCCGGTTTTGTCAGCCCGTGTTCAGCTCGGCTGGGGATATCGCCACCGCTACCCGGTTCGGGGAACCACAAGCGGTGGTAATGCTTTTTTGCCAGGGTCATGGCTGCATCAAAACGGATTACCGAGAATTTTCTGGCAACATGCAAAATCGTCTGGATGACAGCTTCGCGCACCTGTGGCAGCAGATAATTCAACTGCGCTGTATCATTCCACGGCATGGAGGTGCCGTCGTTGCCGTGATAGATAAATTTCTCGCTGCCGGTCCAAAAATCTACCCGCTTGAAGACCACCGCTGCATCTGAATTATTGTAATAATGGTCTTCCAGATAGATGCCCACCCGGTTGTCCCAGGACAGGTTAGGACCGTTGAATGTATAGCTGGGGAATGGGCTGTAGTCGGAAGATACAAACCAATCGGGGTGCTCAATTACCCAGCGCGAGTCGATGCCCATGTGATTGGGTACCATGTCCGATGCCAGGCGGATGCCTCTTTTCCAGGCCTGGGCGCGCAGGACTTGATAAGCCTCTTCACCACCCAGGTCTGCGGCAATATCATAACTGAATAAGGAGTATGCGGAAGCTACTGCCTCAGGATTACCTCGCAACTGCTTGATGCGCTGTGAAGCCATGCTGCGCTCCCACAACCCAATCAGCCACAAACCGGTAACGCCCCACCTGGCCATCTCATCCATCTCTTCATCTGGCACCTGGTCCAGGCGGGTGATCGGCTGTTGGTATTTTTTGGACAGTTGGTCCAACCAGACATACGAGTTCTTGGCAATCAACACCAGGTTGGGCATCCATTCACGGTCCGGGCTGAACTGTTCCGGTTCGAATTCTTGTCCAGTAAACTCGATGACCTGAGCCGGTCCCGGACCGCCAAAAGCGAAAATCGGCTTTTGTTCTTCTTTGACCAGGTCCAGGCTGCTTAACACAAGAAATAGCAAACCACCCAGCATCTCAGGCCACTGCTTGCGTATATATTCAAGCTGCCCTGTCAAGGAAAATGGGTGTTTGAGCGCTGGGCTTCGCAGCAAGGTGACCAGGTCTTCCCCAGCAGAACCAAACCCCGGTTCTCCAGCAAAGAAACCATTCAATCCGTCGACCATTCTCAGGTAAATGGTGTGCTGGGTCAATTTTGTATCATCGAATAATTCCGCAAGTCGAGAGTACGCAGGGTTCATATTGGCAAGCCAGAGCATCAGCATCTCTTCAAGCACAAGCTGCCTGTTTTCGATCACTTCACCATCTGGACGCACAGAGTGTCCAGTAAGAAATTCGTCCAGGCTGAGGTTTCCCTTATACACATCCAGGTTGGGGAAATCGATCGCAAATTGCCTCAGGGTTGCATCAACATCTTTCTTTTCAAATTTCTCTTCCAGATAAGCCAGCGCTTGCTGGATCGCCAGGGGATTCACCTGGCGGCGGTAATTTTCAACCACCATATGCAATATTTCATCGATTAACGCCATGGCGTTGACCTGTCCGGCAGTCACAGCTTGTTCAGGAAAGTGGACCAGGTCTCTGCGTGCGTTTATTTTTTCAGCAAATACACGCGCGGCGCGAAAATTGGCAAAAACTACATTTCCATTGTAGGAGTAAATGGTTTCATCAAATTTGTATTGATCGCGCGCTTGCCGCGATACGTGAAATTCAAGGATGTACTGGTGAAATTTTCGCATACGGCCTCCGTCTGCTGAAGTAAAAGTGATAGGAAGAGGTGTTGGTTAACAAAGATATAATTCCGCTCATATTATCCCATAGACATAGGAACCGGTAAAGAACAATCAATGGAGTATAATCAGAAATCATCACATCGCAGAAATTTGCACTAATAATTGGAGGGTTGCATGTTCGATACATTGATTTCAACAAGCGATTTGGCAGGAAACATTGAGAACCCTGGTTGGGTTATTGTCGATTGCCGCTATGTATTAACTGACAAAACAAAAGGCGAACAAAATTACCTGGAATCGCACATAAAAAACGCGCTGTATGCCGATTTGGCACACGATCTATCGGACACCATCATTCCGGGCGTCACCAGCCGGCATCCCTGGCCTACGGTTGAACAGGCTGCCCGTTATTTCTCTTCGATTGGAATTAATCAGAATGTACAGGTCGTGGCTTATGATGATATTGGCGGCGCTTTGGCAGCCGTCCGCTTATGGTGGATGCTGCGCTGGTTGGGTCACAACGCTGTGGCAGTTCTGGATGGCGGCTGGCAGAAGTGGATCGCAGAAGCTCTACCAGTTGAAAAAGAGATCAGAAAACCCACCCCACGCAGTTTTACTGCGCGCCCCCGGCCTGAACTTCTGGTTTCCATGCAGCAGGTGGATGCCATACGCCTGGATGAGAGATACCGGGTGCTCGATGCACGAACATCGGACCGGTATCGTGGCGAGAACGAGTTTATCGACCCTATCGCTGGTCATATACCCGGCGCAGTAAGCGCACCGTATGTATTCAATATGAATAAAGACCTCACATTTCGCTCGGTTGACGCGCTCCAGAAACATTATCGCAAAATTTTGGGTGATATTCCTGCAGAGAATGCAGCCATCTACTGTGGCTCGGGGGTAACATCTATTCATAATGCCCTGGCCATGCTGCATGCGGGCATGGGAGAAGCTCG
>CAZTMX010000146.1:0-7187 GCA_964614855.1 uncultured Anaerolineaceae bacterium
TCACTGCGTCCGCGCTCGCTGCGGCTACCATCAAACGATTCGCTGCGGCTGCGCTCGCTGATATCCCGGCGGCCTGAACCGCCGCGCTCTCGGCGACCGCCCTCATATCCGTCGCTGCGGCCGCGGTCGCGCCGGCGGATCGAACGCTGTTCGATATCCACCACTTCGCGGATCTCCGCTACCGGGCGCTGTTTTTCTTCCTGGCGCGCCACCTTCAGAGCTGCGGCAGCGATATCCAACGCATCATACCCCTGGGCAACCATACCATCCACCAGCTCACGCTCGTGTTTGCAGCGGTTACGCAGCAGCCAGGTTTCCACCATTTTCATCAGCCGTCCGTCGCGGTTGGCTTCGATATCCTGCGCACTGGGCAGCGGGGCGCGCTCGATATGGATGCGTGCATATGCCTCCACCTGGCGCAGATAGCGCTTTTCGCGCGGGGAGACCAGCGAGATGGCGATGCCGGATTTGCCGGCGCGCCCGGTGCGGCCGATGCGGTGCACATAAATTTCGGGGTCTTCGGGCAGGTCATAGTTGATCACGTGCGAGATGTCGTCAATATCCAGCCCGCGCGCTGCCACATCGGTGGCCACCAGGACCTTGATCTGTCCGTTGCGGAAGCGGGAGAGGGTGCGCTGGCGGGCATCCTGGTTCAGATCGCCGTTGAGCGCCTCTGCCGGGTAACCGCGCCGTCCCAATTCATTGGCCAGCTCGCCGCTGCTGACGCGCGTGCGCACAAAAATCAGTGCGCTGGTGATGTCATCCATCTCAAAGATACGGGTAAGCGCAGCCAGCTTGTCTTCTTCACCGACCAGGTGATAACGCTGCTGGATGGCTTCCACGGTCACGGTCTCGGCCTGGATAGTGACAGTTTGTGGGTTGTGCATGTACTGCTTGGCCAGGCGGCGAATTTCGTTGGGCAGCGTGGCAGAGAAGAGCGCCATGCGGCGGTCTTCAGGTGCGGCAGCCATGATGGTTTCAATATCTTCGACAAAACCCATGCTGAGCATTTCGTCGGCTTCATCCAGGATAAGGGTTTGCAGGGCAGAGAGATCGAGCACATTCTTGCGCATCAGATCCATCAGGCGGCCGGGGGTGCCGACCACGATCTGCACACCGCGTCGCAGAGCGCTGATCTGGGGAGGGTACGGAGCGCCGCCGTAAACGGCCAATACGCGCGCCGGGCTGTGTTTGGCATAACTCTGGAAGGCTTCCGCCACCTGTAAGGCCAACTCGCGTGTGGGCGAGAGGATCAAAGCCTGTACGCCGCGTTCGTTGGGGTCCAGGGTTTGCAGGATAGGCAGGGCGAAGGCCGCGGTCTTGCCGGTGCCGGTTTGCGCCTGGCCGATCACATCTTGCCCAGCCAGCAGCAGCGGGATCACTTCGGTTTGAATAGGTGTGGGGGTGGTGTAGCCGAACTCGGTTACAGCCTGGACCAAATGGTCTTCCAGGCCAAGGAAAGTAAATTCTTGGGTCATCAAAACATCCTTTTTACAAATAATAATTGGAAAATGTTTTGATGAACCCGTCCAGTCCTACGGAGAGCAGCGCCCTTGCGGGCGACCGTCCCTGCCGGGCGTAGTGCCAGGCAACAAAAAAGCCCGACCTGGTAACGCCGGGCTATTATTCGAACTCTTCAAAACAATTCCCTGTACCGTGCGCTCTTATCTCGAGCGCGGCAGGTAGTATACCACTAATATTGCTAATTCAAAATTATTTATATAAGGTTTCCATTAAGAAAACACGACTGGCAGCCGCAGGGTTAGAAGCGGAATTTGAACCAAAACGATGGGTATTTGATATGTGTCTTTTCGCCGGGCCGGCGTATCAAGTCATTGCAGTGGAACATGGTGATCTGTGTCTGGCGGGTGAGATCTTTGATGCTGGGGATGGTCGTGCATTGGCGGCCGTAAACCGGGTCCCAGTATTCGACATAGTACGGAATAAA
This sequence comes from uncultured Anaerolineaceae bacterium, assembly GCA_964614855.1. Classification (GTDB taxonomy): domain Bacteria; phylum Chloroflexota; class Anaerolineae; order Anaerolineales; family UBA4823; genus CAWJHE01. The sequence continues at coordinate 1,949 of CAZTMX010000146.1, forward strand.
CCTGTAGATATCCGGTACGATGGTAAAGATCTTTTCGCTTGGCGATTCTACATCCCCTTCCGGTATGCGCAGATAGTAAATCTGCTCATATTCCTCTCCGGTCAAGCCAATTTCCAGGGGGAAGGTCGATTTATTAATAATCGTCAGGCGCACAAGCTTTGGCGGCAGGCAGGCAGATATGCTAAAGATGACAGTCAACAAACTGAGGATTAATAAATTCCGTTTCATAGAAGTACTCCTGTTTGATAATACCTGGTCGACGCGTCAATGCATTAAGTGCGCCGCAGACCGCCGGCGCTCTCATAAAAATTATACACCAGGTTGCGTTTGTACTGTACACCTGCTTGTGACTATCCGGGAAATTGCGCCGCAATGGGTATTTCTTGCTCCTGGTCGCCGGGCTCGACCAGCGGGAGGAAGATGGTGAAACAACTGCCCATGTTTAAGCCCTCGCTGTGAGCCTCCAACCGCCCATGGTTCGCCTGCACCAGCGCCTGAGCGATCGCTAAACCCAGACCCGCCCCGGAGAGCTGGCGGTTGCGGCTGGTATCGGTGCGGTAAAAACGGTCGAAAACATGCGGCAGATCTGCCGGGTCAATCCCGAAGCCTGTATCCACCACACTCAAGCGCGCCTGATCCTGTGCTGCGCGTTCCAGCCTGATTTGAATGCTTCCGCCAGCCGGGGTGTAATGCAGCGCGTTGCCGATCAGGTTTTGCAGCGCCTGGCGCACACGGTTGGGGTCGATATTCGCCGTCAGGGTCTCCGCTGGCACCTGCGTTTGCAGCGCCACACCCTGATCCGAGGTGAGCGCCTGGAAGGTCTCGGTGGTTTGCTGCACCAGCAGCCCCAGGTCGGTCGGCGAGAAGTCCATCTTCAGATCTTGCGCCTCTGCCAGGGCCAGGGCATGCAGGTCATCGACCATAGCTGCCAGGTGTTGGGTCTGCTCCAGCAGGTTATCCACCTCCTGCATATCCAGCGGGTACACACCGTCCAGGATGGCGCGCAGGCTGCCCTGCAGCACGTGCACCGGATGCCGCAGCTCATGCGTCACATCCGCCAGCATATTCTTGCGCAGCTGCTCCTGCCGTTGCAATTCATCCGCCATGCAGTTGAATGATTCGGAAACGGAGCGCATCTCCTGGCTGCCTTGCAGAGGCAAACGCACGGCATATTCCCCGCGCGCCACGGACTTGGCGCCTTCCTCCAGCTTACGCAGCGGCGCCGATAACCAGCGCGCCAGGATCACGCCCACCAGCAGCCCCACCAGTGCGCCCAGCAGCAGGTTGCGCGAAACCTGGCTCAACATACGGTTTTCAACCTGCTGCTGGAAAGTTTCAAGGTCTTGGCTGGGGAATTCGGGAGGCGCGGCATACAGCGGATGCTCGAGCGGTGGGACCAGGGTACGGTAAATGACCGGCGAAGAGGCGGCAATTACCACCACCAGGCCAATCACCAGGCTGAACCAAACCCAAAGCCTGTTCATGCGGTTTTCCCTTCTTCCAGGATGTAACCTACACCGTAAACTGTTTTGATATAGCGCGGGGTGCGCGGATCAGGCTCGATCTTGGCGCGCAGGTTGCGCATATGGCTGTCCAACGTGCGTTCCAAACCCTGAAAATCGCTGCCCAGGGCTTTGCGCACCAGGTCGCCGCGTGTGAGCACATAACCGGACTGCTCCATCAAAGCACGTAATATTTCAAATTCGGTGACTGTCAGGACCACCGGTTTGCCCTGCACCAGCACCTGGCGTGTGGCCAGGTCCATTTGCAGCTCAGCCACACGCAAGATCCGCCCGGGATCGTCCATTTGCATCCCGGCCCGAGCGCGCAGCCTGGCGCGTACCCTGGCGACCACTTCGCGCGGGTTATAGGGCTTGGTCACATAATCATCTGCGCCTAACTCCAAACCCACGATCTTGTCCGTGTCATTGACCCGCGCTGTAAGCATGATCACCGGTGTTTGCTGCAGCAGGGGCTCTCGCCGCATCCAGCGCGTGATCTCCCAGCCGTCGTGGTCGGGCAGCATCAGATCGAGCAGCACCAGGTCGGGCCGCTCCCGGCGCAGGATGTGCATGGCTGTCTCACCGTTGTAAGCCACCAGGACTTCAAAATCCGACTGCTCCAGGTAGGCGCGCATCAAGCGAACCACGTCTTTATCATCATCGACTACAAGAATACGCGCTTTCATTGGCTTGTCTCGGCATATATTACCATGATCCTGCGCCGGAAATCCTCAGCTTGCCTATTGCACCATCATTTCCAGGTATGCGATCACAACACGCAGCAGGTTCTGGTTGATGCCCAGGTTGCTGCCAAAAGTTGCGCCAGAAGCAGCCGCAGTGGCGCGGAAGACTTCCTGCGTGGCCTGGTTGGGTATCAATCCGCCAGCTTCGGGAGGCACACCACCGCCCATCCCACCGCCCATGCCGCCGCCCATACCCCCGCCCATCCCGCCGCCTTCCGGGAGCTGACCGGACTGCACCGCTGCCTGGCGGGTGGCGCGCATCTCAGGCGAGCCGTTGCCAAAGCCAGCAGTCAGGGTGATGCCAAGCTGTTGGGCAATGCCGTCCAGGTCTGCCATGGTGTATTGCATGGCGTCAACTGCCGCCTGCTGTTCGGCGGACAGGCTGTTCCGGATTTGCTTGAGCAGGGCATCCAGTTCCTGCGGAGCGGTGGTATCGCTCTGGCTGAGCGCACTCAACGCCTTCCACAAAGGCAGTAAACCGCTGGCTTGCTCTTTTGTGAGCGGGGTCGGGGTATCTGCCAGTTTCAGCATGCCGAATGCCAGCTTGAAGGCTTCCGTTTGCTCTCCCGCAGCAGCCGCCGGTGCAGCATCAGAATTTCCGCCGGGCTGCGGGGTGCCCTTTGCAGCCGGGGCTTGCGCTGCGTTTTCATTGCCGCCGGCCGCGTTTCCCGCCTGCACTTGCGCATTGTCACCACCGCCCGCCGCGTTCCCAGCGCCAGCGCCGGGTACCGCACCTGTGCTGCAGCCAGCCAGGGTAAAAGTCAAGACCACCAGTACCAGTAGCATTCCAATCTTTTTCATCACATGTTCTCCTTCAGAAATATTTTCTATACGCAATTTTCAGATCCACATCATTATTCGTGACGCAAGGCTTCGATGGGGTCGAGCTGCGCCGCCTTGTTTGCCGGGTAATAACCAAAGAACACACCCACGGCTGCGGCAGAGAAAAACGCCAGGATCACCGATTCAATTTGCACCACGGTACGCATATCACCCAGTTTACCAAATAACCAGGCGCCGCCCACCCCCACTGCCACGCCCAACAGCCCACCCACCAGGCTGAGCAGCAAGGCTTCTGTGAGAAACTGCCAGCGGATATCGTTGGGGTTTGCACCCACCGCCTGGCGGATACCGATCTCGCGCGTGCGCTCGGTGACACTGACCAGCATAATATTCATGATACCGATACCGCCCACCAGCAGCGAAACCGCCGCCACCCAGGCCAGCAAATTACGAAAGGCCGCCGTGGTCGATTCCTGCGTTTCGATGATATCTTGCTGCGTGGTAACGGTAAAGTTCAATTCATCCATGCCAAGATCGTGACGCCGGGCCAGGAGCAGCTTGATCTGCAGGATGGTGTCCTCCATCGGGATTTCATCCGAGACTTTGACGATGATCATGCGCACCTGGTCGCCCATAACACGGGCAAAGGTGGATGGTGTGTACTTTTGGAAGACCACAGTGATAGGCAGATAGATGCGGCTGTCGTAATCCTGGTCGCCGGATTTTTCTTGGAATACACCGATCACCGTCAACTTGGTGTTGCCGGCGGTTACTACCTTACCTACCGCGTCGCTATCGGGAAACAATTCTGCCGCCAGGGCGCTGCCCAGTACGGCGACCTTTGCATTGCGGTCCAATTCTTCTTGCTTGAAATACCGTCCCTGGTCGATTACCATATCTCGCACGGTGGGAAAATCGGGTGTGGTGCCTAATAATGCAACATCTTCAATCGTCACTGCACCTGCTTTTACCGTCTGCGAGGATTGCTGCTCCACCGCCACACCTGTCACGCCCTCCACCTGCTCCGCCAGGGCAAAGGCATCGTCATACACCAGCCCATTGGTCGGGCCTGTGCCACCCCCACCAGGTCCCATTCGGCTGAAACTGGATTGAACAAAGACCAGGTTGGTGCCCAGCCCGGAGATCTGTTCTTCGATGGTTTTTTCTGTGCCGGTGCTGACGCCGATCATGATAATTACCGCAGCCACACCGATGATCACACCCAGCATGGTGAGCAGCGAGCGCAGCTTGTTGCGTGAAAGGCCGCCCCAGGCGACCTGGATGACTTTACTGGCGCGCATGCTCTGCCTCCGGGGTAGGGATTTTGTTTTCCGATCGGTCCGCCTGGCTGGCACCAACCTGGCGGTGGTGCCCATTGTGGTGGTCTGTATCTACTTTACCATCCTTGAAGCGGATCACACGGTCGGCGTAGGCAGCTATATCGTCATCATGAGTGACCATGACGATAGTGCGGCCCTGGGCATGAAGTTGCTTCATCAACATCATAATCTCCTCACCGGAATGCGAATCCAGGTTACCGGTCGGTTCATCCGCCAGGATCAGCACCGGGTCGTTTATCAGCGCTCGGGCGATCGCTACGCGCTGCATCTGGCCGCCTGAAAGCTCCTGCGGGCGGTGGTACATGCGGTCTGCCAGCCCTACCGCGGTCAATGCCTTGACCGCCTTTTCTTTCTGCACGTCATCCGGCAGGCTGGCATCGTGGGTATACAACATAGGCAGCATCACGTTCTCCATGGCAGAGAGCTGCTGCAGCAAGTTGTAGGATTGGAAGATAAACCCCAGGCGTTTGTTGCGGATCAGCGCCAGCTGGGTTTTGTCCATCTGGCTGACATCCTCACCCGCCAGGTAATACTTGCCCGCGGTAGGACGGTCCAGGCAGCCCAGGATATTCATCATGGTGCTCTTTCCCGAACCAGATGGGCCCATGATGGCGACAAACTCCCCCGAGCGGATAGAGACACTGATCCCATCCAGGGCGCGCACTTCCACATCGCCTCTGCCGTAGATCTTGGTCAGCTCTTCGGTCAGGATAATTTCATTTTCAGACATGCAAGCCTCATTCTAAATACATAATTGAACAAACAATTTTTGCAGGACGACATCGCGCTCGCAGCCTATTTGGTTTGCACGATACCTGTGGATACCGTCTCGCCAGCTGTTAAACCCGATTTGATTTCGGCAAAGGTGATA
>CAZTMX010000147.1:0-7107 GCA_964614855.1 uncultured Anaerolineaceae bacterium
ACCTAATCTCCCCTGAATATGAGCATTTGCTCATATTATATCTTGGAATATTTTTTCTGTAACCTAGATAGAGGCGATTAACATAAAAAAGGGGTGGTATGCAGAGGAAATCCGTCAATATAGCCGGATGTTCTACTATATCCCTACTAACTCTCTTTCCACTCCACCTAATTTCCCTCCCAGTCCATTCAGGCACCGATGCGCGTCACTAACCGGTAATGCAAGAAGACCGTCCCATTACCAAACCGCCGCTCATCTTCCAGCTTGAGATCCAGGCGAACATCCTCCGCAAATGCCTTCAGACCACCCCCCACCAGCACCGGCGATATCAATATGTGACAGACATCAACCAGCCCGGCCCGGAAGGCGTGCGCAGCAAGCGTGGGCCCGGCGATGGCGAGATCTCTCGGGGATGACGCCTTCATACGGCGGATTGCCTCGGGGTCGAAGCTCCGTTCAAGGCGGGTTTTGGGGGTGGTAACGCTGCCCAAGCTGCTGGAGTAGACCACCTTTTCGGCGGCGCGCCAGATACCGGCGAACTCTGCAATACAGGGCGGCTCGTTTTCCAGCGGGAAGGTCTCCCAAACGGCCATGATTTCATACATGCGGCGGCCATAGAGATAGGTGCCCACCGGGCGCTCGAGCTCGTTTACAAAAGAATGCACCTCTTCATCCGGCGCTGCCCAGTCAAACTTGCCGTCATGGTCTGCGATATAACCGTCCAGAGACATCATTACGGAGTAGATCAAATCAGCCATCTTGCACCCTTTCGTGGGAAAACCACGCCTCCTACCAGTAAATATTCTGCGATTTCAACACGCCCGCAGCCACTTGAACAGGCTGCATTCAGCTCATTTCCTCATGTGCTTTTTTACATTCTTGACCAACTTACCGAAATCCTTATCTTTCTTGCGCTTCTCGAGATAGGACATTTCATGGTAGCCGGACTCGCCGGAAAGCTTTAAGTAGCTTTCATAACGATCCCTGCTCAGCGTGCCGTCCTGCAATGCCCCCAGCAGGGCGCAGCCAGCTTCGCTGGTGTGCGTACAATCGGAGAACCTGCAAGCGGTGGACAGCTCGGCAATATCGATAAAACTCTGGTCGATCCCGCTGCTCATCCCCAGCGCGCCCAGCTCGCGCATCCCGGGCGTGTCGATCAGCATTGCGCCGCCTTCCAGGATGATCAGCTGGCGGCGGGTGGTGGTGTGCACCCCCTTGCCGTCATACTCCCGCACGGCCTGTGTGTCGAACTGCGCCTGCCCAACCAGCTGGTTGAGCGTGGTGGTCTTGCCCACGCCCGATGACCCAAGCAGGCAGTAAGTTTTTCCGAGCTGCAGCATCCCGCGCAGCTCAGCCAGCCCGGCGCCGGTGTTGTTGCTGATGGGCAGGATGGGACAGTCGATGCGCGCCTCGCGCACGGCTGCGACCAGGCGCTGCAGCCCTGGTGCATCCACCAGGTCGCTCTTGGTCAGCACAAGCCGGGGCGCTACCTGTCCATCGTTGACCATGACCAGGTAGCGCTCCAGCCGGTGGATGTTGAAATTGGCATCGCAGGATTGCAGGATAAACGCCGTGTCGATATTGGCGGCGATCATCTGGTAATCGACCGTCTTGCCCGGCGTCTTACGGCGCAGGAGGGATTTCCTGGGGAACAGGTCGTAGATGATGGCAAAAGCGCCGGCGTCGTAATATTGGGCGAAGATCCAATCGCCCACGCACGGCAGATCCACAGCCGACTGCGCCGAAAACAGCAGGTTCCCCGCCAGCTCGGCGCGCACTTCGCCGTTCCCGTCCCGGATCAGGTAGCTGTCCCGGTCGACCGCGGTCACGCGCGCCGGGGCCCAGTCGGGGCTGCGGGCTTGCGCTAATTTCTGCCGGTAATATTCGTCAAATCCTAATGCTTCGAGATCCATATATGTCGTCCTGGTGAAAGCAAGAAACCTAGTAGTACATATTGTCCAATTGACAGGAATACATTTGATACACCCCAAGAACGCTAATTCGATCTTTCCTTTTCCCTCTCCAACAACCAGAGTGTCTCCGGGATAAGGATTTTCCGCACCTGCTGGAACTTCACTGCGGGCAGCAGCGAATTGAGATCCTCATTCACCATAGTCTGAGTGACATGCTCTTTGATGAACGTAATCAGCTCGTCGATGTATTCCTTTGACGGCAGACCGGTGCGCTCCCGGATCACCGCGCTGTGATAGGTGTAACCCTGGAGGAAAAAGTGGTGGATATCGTATAAATCACGCCCGGCGATGGTCTTGTGCTGCGCGTAGCGGTCGGTGAGGGCAACCAGTTTGTTGGCGAACATGGTCTCAATGGTCTGGCTGTTCACCAGGCGGTCGATCTCGGGAAAGTACTGCACTTTATATTGATTGGCTTCCACAATAAAGCTGCTGGCGCTGATTTTTAAAGTGCTGCGTCTGCCTGGGCTGCTGGGATATCGTAACTGGAAAAACAGCACCTTCTCAAACTCCAGGATTAACTGCAGCCCCTGCTTCAAGAAAACAGCGTGAAACGCCTGGCGCAGACTAGCTTCATCAGCGCCCTTCAGCATATCGAAATCCAGGTCCACAGAAAAACGATCCAGGTAGCCCAGCATGGCAGCGCAGGTACCACCCTTAAACGCCAGGCTCTGAGCCAGCAGCGGTTGGTCGACGATCTCCATCAATAAGCGGTGCAGGTAGGATCTATGCAGCACGTCTTCGGGACGCAGCTCGATCATGGGTAGCCCACCTGCCTTTGGATAAATTTGACTCGCTCAAAATCGATTGATTCCGGAATATCGAAATGATAGCTAGGAGCGTAATACAGCATATCGGCTACCGCACGCTCGAGCGAGGCTGTGTACACTCCATCGCGCTGATCGACCCCGGCGGGGTGGTAAAGGTAATCATCCTTGAGCTGGCGAAAACGAAATGACCATTCCCCGATCGTAACGCGCCTGGACTGGTCGGCGATGAAGGTGTAATCGTAGACCACCTGCGAGATGACACCGGCTTGTGCTAAGACGGTCTCTGTACTCAGATAGGTGTAGCGGTGGATGATCGCCACGCCCAGCTCCAGCGGGTTAAGCGAGGCAAGTGGAACAGTGGCATACAACCCCTTGTAGATGGGGAAGAGGATCCCCCGGTCGATGTACCGGCTGATGGCCATATACAAATTGTGCCTGTCCTCGATGCCCCACAGTGTTGCTAGATCGTTGGTATGATACAGGTCACGGTCTAATTGCAGTAGTTCGCTTATCCTATACATTTTTGTATAGGATAATACAACTTAAATGCAAAGTCAAGGGGAAATTGAGGCCATTTCTTGAAGGTCAAATGATCCAGTGCCATTCAATCCTGATGGGTCTTTCACAAGATCGCGCCAGGATATATAATTATATTATCGAACAAATCTCTACCACCTGTATCCACTTGCAGACCACAGGAGCCCCCAAATGAATAAAGCACAAATCCTGGACAAGCTTGACCAGACCTGGGCGGAGCTGCAGGGTTCGTTCGCCGGCTTGAGCGAAAGCCAGATGACGCAGCCTGGGGTGACAGGTAAATGGTCGCTCAAAGATATCCTGGCGCACGTGACCACCTGGGAGAGTGAAGCGCTGAAGTACCTGCCGCTGATCGCCGAGGACGGCAGACCGCCGCGCTACCGCGACCAGTACGGCGGGATCAATGCCTTCAATGCCCTGATGACCGAACAAAAAGGGGCGCTGCCGCTCGCTGATGTCTTGAAGCAGGTAGAGGAGACGCATGAGCAGTTGGTGCGCTACCTGCAGCAAGCGCCAGACGAATTATTCAGCCGCGAGACGCGCTTTCTGCGCCGGCTGCGGGCGGATAGCATCGGCCACTACCCGGAACACACCCGCGCCATCCAGGAGTGGCGAGCAAAAAACACGTAAGCCCAAACAAACTGTGCAGACACTTGGTCTGCGGCGGATTTCACCAGCAAAAACGGCGTGAGAAGCTGGGGCAAGTCGCGCGCGCCCTTCTCTGGCGCCGCCCCGCGCACCGCGCATTCTATCCCCGCGTGCCCCTACCGCCTTTTATCCTTGCGCCTGCCCAATGCCAGCGGCAGCAGCACGGCCGTCGCCAGCGGCCAAACCCAGGCTAGGTCGCCGGGACCGCCCGGACCGGTGAGCGCCTCGGAGCGCTGGATGCGCACCAGGCGGTAATCCTTCGTAAGCGAATCCAGGGTCGCATCGTCCATCTTTTCGGGGTCGATGCCGGCAGCGTAGCTGGCAAAACCGCTGGCTACCAGCACCCTGCGCAGCAGCTCCAGCCGTGCCGGGTCATCCGAGACATCCTCTGCCACGCCCGCCCAGCGCCCTTCCACCAGCCACAGCTCGACCTCAGGATTAGCGATCACGTTGCGGTACCAGTCGGCTTTGGCGCCGAAACCTGCCAGGCAGTAGACATCGTCGTCCACGATGGCATAGTTGAGCGGTGTGCGGCGCAGCAGACCCGTCTTGCGGCCGCGCTGCCCCAGCACCATGATCCAGCCGCCCCAGCGCGTGCCGTTGCCGTAGGAGCCCAGCCCCAGGCGGAAGAGCATGAGCATAAATTTATTGAAAGAATGGAAACTCCGCCGCAAAGCAGCCGCTGTTTGCGCGTTCACCGGTTCAGCAGTCATTTCTACCTCCTTTGCTTGACACATCACCTATGGGCGCCATCAGGCATCTTCAGCCCGCAATAACGACGCCCTGGTCGATCCTTGTCCCAACAGCGTACACAACAGTCCCAGCAATCCTGCGGACGTGCGCAACTTCTATCGGGAACACAAAGTACGCCTACCTTATTGTAGTATACTTTTCGCCAGGGTGCGCGCTGGGCGGATAATATTCACCAGCGCCCCCAGACCCAACCTTGAACCAGGCGAGAGTGCTATGAAACCCATCCAGATCCTGCTCACCAACGACGACGGAATCCAATCCCCCGGGCTGTGGGCGGCAGCGCAGGCGCTGTCGCAGCTCGGTTTTGTGCATGTGGTGGCGCCGCGCGAGCAGTCTACCGGGATGGGACGCAGCCTGCCCAGGACTTCCGACGGCAAGATACGCATCGACCAGGTGCAGGTAAACGCCCAGCCCTGGACGGTGTATGCGGTGGGAGGCACACCGGCGCAGGCGGTGCTGCACGCGATGCTGGAGATTCTGCCGGCAAAGCCGGACCTGCTGGTGGCGGGGATCAACTTTGGCGAAAACATCGGCACCAGTATCACCATCTCCGGCACGGTGGGGGCAGCGCTGGAGGGCGCAGCACTGGGTATCCCATCGCTCGCTATCTCGCTGGAGACCGATCTCAAGCACCATTATGCGCTCTCGGATGCGGTAGATTTCTCGGCGGCGGCCTATTTCACCGCTTACTTCGGCCGGCTGCTGCTGCAGAAACGCATGCCGCAGGATGTGGATGTACTGAAAGTGGATATCCCGTGCGATGCCACGCCGGAGACGCCCTGGCAGATCACGCGCGTCTCTCGCCAGAGTTACTTTGAGCCCCTGCCTCCCAAGCGTCCATCGTGGGATGCACCCGGCGTGGTGGGCTACACCACCCTGCAGGATTTATCAACCGAGCCGCCGGGGACGGATGTACACGCCCTGCATGTACGGCGGGTGGTCTCCGTCTCGCCGCTCAGCCTGGATTTGAGCTCGCGGGTGAGGATGGAGGAGTTGGAGCGGCTGTTGCGCGGGGAAATAGCATAGGGTATCGTCTAGGTATGACTAAGCTGATAGATCACAAAAGTGTCAAGGGGTTAAGGCATCTGAATAAACGATTGATTCATTACCTGCTCGATCGCGGAATTTCACATAGACCGTTGGAATTTCTATATCAGCAATCCACCATTCAGTATCGGTTGTAAAGGGTTGCCATTTGGCATCAGTGAAATCAAGATCGTTACTAATCATCACTTCGCTAACGCCACTCAAATCATCTGTTGCAGAAAGAAGTAATCCCACTAATAGGTAACCCGGACGAGAATTTTTTGTCACGTAAGGAAGAAAGATTGAATTGGTTAGCGTATCAGAAGGAGCACCAGTGATAATTTCCGGTGGCGAATTTATTGATTTGGCGATATCTGAATAGGTATCAGCAATCTCAACAGCGCCAGTTGGTGCAGCAACATCCAGGATAATATCATCTTGATATAAACCAGAGATTTTTCCATCAATCTTAAACTTGACATACACTATTCTGGGAAGGACATAACTGCCGTAGTCAATTATTGTCCAGGGCTTTTGGGTAGAGAACGGCTCCCAGGTCGCACCCACAAAACCACCGTCATTGCTAATTATCATCTCGTCGGTGCCAGAAGGTGCAGTGAGTGTAAGCATCACAGAGGTCTGGTTTGTAAACAGGGCGCCGTTATTGATCGATACGCTGTAATCTGCAGGTCCTGAAATCAGTGTGTACTTCCAAACACCAGATTGAGTACCAGCGTATATGTTAAGGGGATTGTTTTTATCAACAACCATACTGTAAATAGCCCGGCTGCCCATACCATCCATGAAAGGAGTAAAAGATAGACCGGTGTTGTCTAAACTTCTGTAAACGCCCGGTATGCCTGTGCCAGGATTATCACCACCGCCGACGTAGATCACCTGTTGGTTGCCAGGATCGATAACGATGCTGCTGATGTGGCTGGATTGTAAACCCGAACCAATCGCAAACCATTGCGCGCCGCCGTTTGTTGTTTTATACAAGCCTTGATGAGATGTGCCCATATAGACTACCTGGGAATCGTATGGGTCCACAGTGAGAGCTCTAATATCTGGAATTATTAAAAAGCCGCCAATTGCATACTCCCATGTATTCCCGCCATCGATAGACTTAAGAACCCCTTCGAATTGTGGAGAGCTCGCGTAAATAATATGAGGAGCGCTGGGCGCAATAACGATCTCTGAGAAATGAAATTTAGAAGGGTAAATTACAGGGAGACTTATCTGCTCCCAGGATTCACCGCCATCAGTACTCTTATAGATCGATCTTGAACCAAGTGGATCAGTAAAACAGGTTCCATCATTACCACCGACAAAGATTGTGCTATCTAAGGGAGAAATAGCCACAGCTGAGGCTTGAATAGGGAAAATCTGACCTTCAAACTCAA
>CAZTMX010000148.1:0-7017 GCA_964614855.1 uncultured Anaerolineaceae bacterium
AACTGTAACAAGCGGCAAGAACAGCCCTGCCAGGAGGAAGAAGACCAGCAGAACCAGCGCCAGGGGTCGGTCAAACCCCGCCAGGATGATCAGCGCCAGGATGGAAACCAGCAACGCCGTCCAGGGAGGCGCCAGGGCGCGCACATAAAAATTCTCCAGGCTCTGGATATCTCCCAGGATGCGCGCCAGCAAATCGCCGCTGTGACGAGCCTGGGTGCGCGCCGGCGCCAGCGGCTCTAATGCCTGGTAGAACCAGGTGCGCAGGCGTGCCAGCAAGCGGAAGGTGACCTGGTGCGAAAGATAACGCTCCAGGTAGCGAAAAAGCCCGCGCGTAATGCCAAAAAATCGCACCCCTACAATGGCCACCTGCAACTCGGCGATGGATGGCGCCAGCGCAGCGTAGGAGATGATATACGCCGAGGCAGCCATCAGGCCAATACTGCTTGCCACCGTGGCAAAGCCAGCCAGCACAGCCAAAGCCGCCAGCCCGGAGAAAGGCAACACAAAACGCAGTAAACGCAGCAGCACTGCCAGAGAGCGGTGGGTATCATCCAGGGCTGCCAGGGTTTCCGGGTTGCCCGCTGCACGCAAACTGCCAGGCTGTGCACCCTGCCTTACATGCGCTCTGCCTGGCTGCACTTCTTCTGCCGGGATCGTTTCTGGCGCCTGTACCAGGCGGGCGTACAACCCACCCTGCGCTAGCAAATCTTCATGCTTCCCGCTTTCCAGCACGGCGCCGTGCTCCATGACCAGGATTTGGTCCGCCCTGCGGATGGTATTCAGGCGGTGGGCAATGATCAGGGCGGTTTTCCCCTGCAGCAGGCGCTGCAATGACCGCTGCAGCGCTTCTTCGGTGATCGGGTCCAGGTTGGCAGTGGCTTCATCCAGGATGACCAGGGGAGCATTACGCAAGAACGCCCGCGCCAGGGCAATGCGCTGCGCCTGGCCACCGCTCAGGCGCGCCCCGCGCTCCCCGATACGGGTTTCGTATCCCTGCGGCAGGGTCTCTATGAATTCATGGGCGCTTGCGCTGCGGGCCGCCTCGATCACCTGCGCCAGGCTGGCCTGCGGGCAGCCCAGGCGGATGTTATCCACCACGCTGCCCTGGAAAAGAAACGGCAGCTGCGGAACCCAGGCGATTTGCGACCGCCAGGCATCTGCTGGGATCCGGTTGAGCGGCTGCTCTCCCAGGGTGATTTCTCCTGATGTGGGCTGCACAAAGCGCAAAAGCAGGCTTGCTAGCGAACTTTTACCGCCCCCGCTGGGGCCGACCAGGGCGGTGACCTGCCCCACTGGAAGCTCAAAGCTCACCTGGCTGAGCGCCGGCTGCCCATCGTACTCCAGGCTGACCTGGTGAAAGACCAGCGGCTGGCTGCGAACCACCTCAGCCAGCGAGGCAGGTAGATATCCCTCTGCACCAGCCTGGTTCAGCGGATCTGGCGAGATTTCCCTGGCAGCACCCTGAAACAGCGCACCAGGTTGGCTTTCTCTACCATCCACCTGCACCGGCTCAGGAGCGGGCGTCTCCAGCACAGCGAAAATACGCTCTGCTGCCGCCGCGCCGGACATCCCGGCGTGAAAACGCGCACCCAGCATCCGCAGCGGCAGGTAAAACTCGGGCGCCAGCAGCAGCACAAATAAGGCCTGTTCAAAAGCCAGGCTGCCGTACAGCAAGCGTAAACCCACCTGCACTGCCACCACAGCTGTGCTCAGGGTGGAGATCATCTCGAGCGCCAGCGCCGAAAGAAAGGTCACCCGCAGCACGCTCATGGTAACCTGGCGGTAGCGCTCGCCGGTCTGCGAGATGGTCTCTGTCTGCGCCTTGCTCCTGCCCAGCATCTTCAGGGTTGTCAATCCTTGCAGCACATCCAGGAAGTAGGCGCTCATGCGGCTCAGGCTCTGCCACTGGCGGCGTGTCAGCTCCTGTGCCATATTGCCGACCAACACCATAAACAACGGGATCAAGGGCGCAGTGAGCAGCAGGATCAACCCGGAGAGCCAGTCCATGGGGAAGACAAAAAACAAGAAGATCAATGGGGTCAGGGCCGCCAGCACAATTTGCGGCAGGTACTGGCTGAAGTAGGCATCCAGCGATTCAACGCCTTCTTGCAGCACCCCACTCAACTCACCGCTGCGCTCGCCGCGCGCCTGCAGCGGACCCAGCGCCTGGATGTGATCGAACAGGCACCGGCGCAAGGCGCTTTTGATGCGGATGGCCATTTCGCTGCCGGCTGCTTCGCCCGCCCAGTTGAGCAGCGCCCGCAGCAGGATCAAGGCCAGCAGCCAGCCTAATCCGGCACTGACATCCCCCAATCCCTGACCGCCTAAGAAAACCCGGTCTACCACGCGGCTGAGCAGGCGCGCCTGCAGCACAATCAGCACGCCCCCAGCCAGGCCCAAAAGGATGCTGAGAGCAAGCAAACCGCGCTGGCATAAAGCCAGCCTGAGAAGACGCCGGTCGAGGTTCATATGCTGCCATTATAAAGCCAATGCGGCCGGGAGCAGGGATTGCTCTGCCGGCCGCAGGTTGGTTGAGGCTGCGCCTGAAAGGCGCAAAGTTCTAATACTCCAGGCGGGTATCTGCAGTGATGCGTTTGCGGAACACCCAGTAAGACCAGGCCTGGTAAGCGAGTACGACAGGTACAAAGATCAACGCCACTATGCTCATCACCTGCAGCGTGTAGGGGCTGGAAGAGGCGTTGTAGATGGTCAGGTTATTCGCCGGGTCCGTAGTGGAAATCATCACATTGGGGAAGAGGATGACAAACACGGTGATCACGGCAAAAGCGATGCTCACTGCGGTCATGGCAAAAGCCCAACCGTCTTTCTTCTGGCGCAGGAAATAACCCACCAGAGCGACTGCTGCCAGGCTGATCACGGGGACAAGCCAGGCAAGGAACCCTTTGCTGCCAAGACCCGTGTAGAAGAAGGTGGCGACAACCAGTACTGCCAGGGCAAACACAGCCGCCGGCCACAGGCGTTTAGCCGCCTGGTGTGACCGCTTCAGCAGCGAACCAGAGGTCTTCAGGCTCAGGAAGATGGCGCCGTGCAACGCCATGAGCAGCACACTGGCGATACCTGCCAGCAAACCGTAAGGATTGAGCAGGGTAAACAGGTTGCCGGTGAAGTTCATCGAAGCATCGATGGGTACCCCGCGGGCGATATTGCCAAAGGCCACACCCAAAAGCAAGGAGGCCAGCCCGCTGCCCAAGAAGATGCTCCAATCCCACAGCTTGCGCCAGCGAGAATCCGGGTCTTTGCTGCGAAATTCGAAGGCGACGCCGCGGAAGATAAACGCCAGCAGCAGCAGGAAAAACGCCAGGTAAAAACCGCTGAACAGGGTGGCATACCAGTGAGGAAAAGCTGCAAAGGTAGCGCCGCCAGCAGTCACCAACCAGACTTCGTTGGCGTCCCAGTGTGGGCCAATGGTATTGATCATCACCCGGCGCTTGTTATCCACTGCGGCCGCGTCCTTATCCTTGCTCAGATACGGTAGCAAGATACCCACGCCAAAATCGAAACCTTCCAGCACAAAGAAGCCAACATACAATATGCAAACCAGGAGAAACCAAAGTGTATTGAGATCCATGTCTTCCTCCCTTATCCCTGATCCTGAGCGCCAACCAACGATGGATAGCCATCAGCCTTCGAAGGCGAGGCTTTGTCCTCGCTTTGTGGACCCGCCATGGCAAATTTCCTGAGCAGATAGACATCCGCCACCATCAAGACACCGTACACCAGGGTGAAACCCAGCATGCTGAACCAGAGCGATCCAGCGCCTACGTTTGGAGATGCTGCATCTTCAATCTTCATCAAGCCGTAAACCACCCAGGGGAAGCGCCCCATTTCTGTAAGCAGCCAGCCCGAAGTGGTGCCGAGGTAGGGCAGTGCGATCCCCCAGACAAACAACGGTTTTACCAGCGGATGGATATCAAATTTTCCACGACGTGTCATCCAATAGGCATACAGCGCCACCAGCAGCATCAGCGTGCCAACGCCCACCATGATGCGGAAAGTCCAGTAGGCTATGCCTACCGGAGGGATGTAGTTCCCAGGCCCAAACTGCTGTTCATATTGGGCTTGCAGGTCATTGATGCCTTCCACTGTGCAGTCCAGGCGGTTGTATGCCAGCAAGCACAAGGCATACGGGATGCGGATTGAAAAGATGTCCTTGCGCTGGGCAGCATCAGGGATAGATATCAAGGAAAAGGAAGCAGGCGACTCGGTCTCCCATAGAGCTTCTGCGGCAGCCAGCTTCATCGGCTGCGCTTCGATCAGGTGTTGGGTCTGGCTGTGACCCACCAGCCCGACCATGACGGCGCCAATCACACCCGCAATAGCACCGATCTGAAATGAGCGGATGAACAACGCTTCATGGTTCTTTTTAATCAGGTGATAGGCGCTGATGCCCATGACAAAAAAGGCGGCCGTGGTTAAACCAGCGAACAACACATGTGGGAACTGGCGCAAGAAAAATGGATTGGATAACAGGGCAAAGAAATCGACCATTTCCGCCCTGCCATCACCCAACACATAACCCACCGGGTGGTGCATGAACGAGTTGGCGACCAGGATCCACATAGCAGACAGGTTACCGCCGATCGCGACCAGCCACATCACCGCAGCATGCGTTTTCTTGGAGAGTTTATCCCAACCAAAAATCCAAATCCCCAGGAAGGTACTTTCCAAAAAGAAGGCGGATAAGCCCTCGATTGCCAGTGGAGCGCCGAAGACATCCCCAACAAAACGGGAATACTCCGACCAGTTCATGCCGAATTGAAATTCTTGCACGATACCCGTGACCACACCCATGGCAAAGTTCACCAGGAATAATTTCCCCCAGAACTTGGTCATGGCTTTATATTTTTCCTGGCCGGTACGCACATACATGGTTTCCATGATGGCAACCAAAATTGAGAGGCCTAGGGTCAGGGGAACAAAAAAGAAGTGATAAATTGTTGTGATAGCAAATTGAGATCTAGCAAGCGCAGTTGGATCCATATTTTCTCCTTTTCGTATCGCTACCCCATTTTATTGATGCCACACTTTGCTTACTAGTTTAATCGAAAATTTGATAAATTGGTACTTCTCTTTTGCTTTCCGGGTAGGATAATACAGGGATTAACGCTGCCAGAGACTGTTCATTAACGAACCTGTTGCAAGTTTCCTGTTGCAGGTTTCCTGTTGCACGATCTATCGTTGCCAGAAACCGCGCATCACAGAACGGACCTGCTTGGCTGTGATGAAAGCCTGGGCATCCGTTTGGCTCACCAGTGCTGCCAGGTGTTGGTTTTCCTTGCGGCGGATGATGCAGTGCAAAACCGACACCATCCCTTCTTTGCCTTTTGCCGAAATCTCGGTCACGGCAAAACCTGCCTGCCGCAGGCGTTCTACCAACTCTGCCCCGCGCGCAGGGCTGATGATCGTAATTTCTGAGTAGCCAACCGCCAGGCGGTTTTCGACGATCATTCCCATCACCAACCCGGTGGCAAAACCGGCTGCGTAACCGGTTATTTTCCCCCAGTTGCCAAGATCAGAAAAAACCTCGCGCATAGCAATGACATAAACCGTGGCTTGCATAAAACCGAACAGAAAAGCCAGAGCTTTTCGGCCGCGCACAACCATCATGATGCGTATCGTGTACAGGGTGATATCCACGAAACGCAATGCAAAAATATACAATGCTGCAGAAAAAAATTCGGACATAGGTTTACCAGGGTCTGGCGCACTCGAGTCTGGAACTACAGGAGCAAGTGCGCCAGATCAGGCTCATCAAATCAAGCGCGCCAGAAACCTCGCCTGACAGGACGCACATCTTCCGATGTGACAAAAGCTGTTGCGTCGACATCGTTGATCATTTTTTGCACGCGATCCACATTTTTTCTCAGCACACTGCAAGACAGCAAGGTGACCATCCCGTCTCGACCGCGCGCGGGTATTTCCGTGATGGCATAGCCTTCCTGGCGCAATCGCTCCGCAATGGCCGCGCCCAGGCTTGAGCTGACAATACTAAGCTGCGTGTGCCCGATTGCCAGGCGCTCTTCGATAAGCATCCCGATCACATTGCCGGTTGCAAACCCGGCGGCGTATCCCAGGATATTGAGCGGGTTATCCAGGTCATTCAGCACCGAGCTGATTGCCAGGACAAAAATCAACGCCTGGAAAAACCCCAACACCCAGGCTGCCGCCCGGCGTCCGCGCATCACCACCAGCACCCGCAGCGTGTCCAGGCTCATATCGAGCACGCGCAGGATAAAGATGATACCGGCAGCTGCCCAGGCGGATGGAGAGAGCAAGAATTCCATTATGCTTCACCTTTTTCGGACAAACCTTCAGCTTCCAAAACAGCGGAGGCCGCTCCAGCACCGTCTGCTGCAGCCAGGTCTTCCTGAACAGGTTTTGCTGTCAACGCTGCTGCATCGTTTATCGCAGGCAGGTACAGGCGCTCTACGTATTCTTCCACCATACGCCGCATACTGAACTGCGGTCCCAGCGTACGGATCGACTCCTTCATACGGGCAATCCATTCGCCAGGCAGGCTGTCGGAGGTGCGCAGCTTGTAATACAGGGGGACGATCTCGTTTTCCAGCACATCATACAGGCTTTCTGCATCTGCAGCATCCTGGATCTCCGGAGTATCGTAGTCTGCGTCCTTGCCGATCGCCCAACCGTTGCGCCCGTTGTATCCTTCGCGCCACCAGCCGTCCAACACCGAGAAGTTGAGCACACCGTTGATGGCTGCTTTTTGCCCCGATGTGCCAGAAGCCTCATTCGGGCGGCGGGGTGTGTTCATCCACACATCCACACCCTGGGTGAGCAGGCGTCCCAGGTTCATATCGTATTCTTCCAAAAACACCAACCGCCCGCCGCTCTCGTGGCGTTTGACCGTGCGGTAAACTTCCTGGATCAGCAGTTTGCCGCCTTCGTGATCGGGGTGGGATTTGCCAGCAAAGATGATCTGCACAGGCATTTCTGCATTGTTGATAATCTTCAGCAGCCGGTTGAGGTCGCTCAAGA
>CAZTMX010000149.1:0-6975 GCA_964614855.1 uncultured Anaerolineaceae bacterium
GAGCCTTACCCTGGGCGCCTGCGGCGGCGCGCTGGACAGCGCTGCTGTACAGCCTCAACCTGTGGCTGGAGCGTCTACTCCTGGCTGGCAGCCCAGAGCGTAATGCAAATTGGCCTTTTATCGCCCTGGTCAACGCAGCAGCCCTGGCCTGGCTTTTTTGGCAGCTTGAGCGGCCTATGTTGAAGATTTACTTTGGTCAACAATAGCAAGAAGGGAATGGTGAGTGGCATGAAAGATCAAGAACAGGAAGTCAAGTACCTGGTGAACGACCTGGCAAAGATCGAGGCGCGGCTGTTAGACTTGGAAGCAAAGTTAACCCAGGCGCGCACGCATGAGATCAACCTGCGTTTTGATACTGAAGATGGAAAACTCACCAATTCCTACCAGGTGCTGCGTCTGCGCCAGGATACAGCCGCCCGCCTGACCTACAAAGGACCGGGTGTTGCTGTGGAGGGTGTGCGTGTGCGTCAAGAAATCGAATTTGTGGTTGAAGATTTTGAGACCGCCCGGTCGTTTCTTCAGGCGCTGGGTTACCAGGTGAGCATGATGTATGAAAAATACCGTACGGTTTACGACCTGGGCCAGGTGCACATCACCCTGGATGAAATGCCGTACGGTTCGTTTGTGGAGATCGAAGGACCGGATCCAGCCAGCATTCTTGCAGTGAGCCAGCAGCTGGCGCTGGATTGGCAGGCGCGCGCCCCTGAAAGCTATGTTTTCATCCATGAACGGCTGCGCCAAGAGCTTCGGCTGCCGTTTCGCGATCTCAGCTTTGAAAATTATGCGGGGTTAAACATCACGGCAGAAGAACTGCGCCTGTCGCCTGCAGATAATGCAGCTTAATCCAGGCATATGGGCTGCGAGATCAACTATCTGACCTGTCGCGCGGCTGCAGCTTTCCATCCAACCACTGCAGCCCATTGACCTGTGCGTCACTACCCAGCAATACCGGCAGCAGGCGCTGGAGTTGCGCCGGGTTGCCGGTGGTATAGAAGCGTGTCAGTGCGGCGGAGATTCTTGGTTCGAGTGCTGGGTTTTCAACAATTTCGCCGGACTTTTCCCGCCCCAACAGGCGGCGCGCCTGGCGCGCCACCGACGGTGCCGGATCGATGACCTGCACATGCGGGCCGGTAATTTTCTCAATCATAGGAATGACAAAGGGATAGTGCGTGCAGCCCAATACTACGGTGTCGATGCCCTGCGCCAGCATGGGCTTTAAAGCCTCTTCCAGGATGGCGCGGGTTTTGCTTGTTTTCAGACGCCCCTTTTCAATCTGCCGTACCAACCCGGGGCAGGTGGATTGCAGCAGCGTCACCCCGTTGGCAAAGCGTTCTACCACCGAGGCGTACAGCGCGCCCTGGAATGTCGCCGGGGTTGCCAGCACGCCAACCACGCCGCTTTGTGTAAGAACCGCTGCGGGTTTGACCGCTGGCTCCATCCCCACAAAAGGTATTTGGGGGAATACCTGGCGCAAGTGGTTCAAGGCAGCCGCCGATGCAGTGTTGCACGCCACCACGACCAGGCTGGCGCCTTGCACCAACAGCCAGCGTGTGATCTGTTCGGAGTAATCCCGCACCTGCTCCAGGCTGCGCGGTCCGTAGGGTACATTTGCCTGGTCTGCCACATAGATCATGGGCAGTCCGGGTAGTTCGGCCCACAGGTGGCGCAAAACAGAAAGCCCACCTACGCCTGAATCAAAAATGCCGATGATAGGTGCTTTGGTAGGTGAGGGAGGTTGGACAGTTTTGGGCATGTTGGCGTTTGCCAGCCGCTTTACGCAGGCTGGCGAGCTTTTTCGGCTGCAGCCACAAAAGCGTGGAACAATGCTTGCTGCGGGGGCTGGCTTTGCAGCCACTCGGGGTGCCACTGCACCGCCAGCGCAAAGGGATAGTCTGCAAGCTCAATACCTTCCACCAACCCATCGGGAGCAAAGGCGGTGGCTTTTAGGCCAGGCGCCAGGCGGCGGATGCCCTGGTGGTGCAGGCTGTTGACCGCCAGGCTTTCGGCGTCCAGGATTCGCTGCAGACGGCTGCCGCTTTCAATGCTGACGGTGTGAGCAGGGTAGTCGCGCGGGTAATCATCGTAGTAGGCGTGCCGGAGCAGCGCAGGATTTTGTGCAGGCATGTCTTCATACAGCGTGCCGCCCAATCCAATATTGATCACCTGCAGCCCGCGACAGATGCCAAAAAAGGGCAGGTTGGTCATAAGAGCTTTGTCCAGCAGCGAAAATTCCACCCGGTCGCGCTCTTCATCCACTTCTTTCACCAATTCGGACTGCGCATCCCCGTAATGGCGCGGGTGCACATCACCGCCGCCGGTGAAAAGCACGCCGTCCAACCTGGGGAATAGGCTTTCCAGCCCGGCTTCAGTGCAATCCAAAGGGATCACCAGGGGGCAAGCCCCGGCATTCACCAGGGCGGTGGTATATTTGATGCTGATGGTAAAAAGTTCAGAGTTGGGATGGGTGTGGCTGCGGGTGGAGGTAACACCGATGATCGGAAGGGTCATGGTCGCACCTGTGTGGTGAGGAGAAATTGAAGAGTTATGCCTTCAAACGGCAAAAACGAGAAAAGGGCGCAGCACAAGCGTGACTGCGCCCGAAAATCCGGTGTGTGCAGATTAGTTGAATTTTTGTTTGAGACGGGCGCTCTTGCCGGTGCGCTCGCGCAGGAAGTACAATTTCGCACGGCGGACAACCGCATGGCGTTCTACCAATACTTTTTCAAGGCGCGGGGAGCGTACCAGGAAGGTGCGCTCGACGCCGATGCCATTGCTGGCAATACGACGCACGGTGAAGTTGGCGTTATTGCTGGTGTTGCGCACACGGATCACAACCCCGCGGAACTCCTGGGTTCGAATGTTGGCGCCTTCTTGAATTTTTGAAAATACACGCACCGTGTCGCCGGCTTTGAGTGCAGGTACGTTGGGGTTTTCAGGAGCCTCTACTGATTTCATTAACTCGTTCATTTTCTTCAATCCTTCACAATGTCTCAAAAATTGCACGCAGGTGCATACGGTTATCTCACAAAATAAAGCCGCCTCAGGCGGCACGGCGTTGCATTATAACATGGAGAAGGAAATATTGCAAAGAGAATCCCCCAGATTTTGATCCGTGTTTGATCTAATTTTGACGGATGCCAACCCAACTTGTGGCCTCTTACCAGCACATTTTTTATGACTGGATATGTTAAAATAAGGCAGGTTAGGTGAGACATGAACATTAGTATAGAAATTTCTTCATGATGCTGATTAACCCTTACGACCCCATTGATTACCTGCTCATCGGTCACCTGACGGTGGATGAGACGCCGCAAGGCTTGCGCCTGGGCGGGACGGCGGCGTATTCCGCTTTGATGGCACGCGCCCTTGGTTTGCGCGTGGGCATCGTCACTTCCTGGGGCGAAGAAACCCCGCTGGGTTTACTGGATGGTATCCCGGTGGTCAATTTTGCTGCGGAGCACAGCACCCGGTTTGTCAATATTTACACACCGGATGGGCGGCAGCAAGAAGTGCGCTCGATCGCGTCAAAACTGGAGTATTACCATGTGCCGCAAGCCTGGCGCAGCGCCCGTTTGGTGCACTTGGGTCCGGTGGCGCAGGAGGTCGATCCAGGGTTGGTGCGCAATTTTCCCGAAGCCCAGATCGGCGTCACGCCGCAGGGCTGGCTGCGCTCCTGGGATAGCTCCGGATGTGTCTCTCGGGTTGAATGGCCGGAAGCCGGTTTTGTGCTGGAGCGCGCCCATGCTGCGGTTCTCTCTATCGAAGATGTGGAAGGCGATGAAGAACGAATCGAAGAAATGGCCACAGCTTGCCCGGTGTTAGCAGTGACAGAATCCCACCAGGGCTGCCGCCTGTTCTGGAATGGGGACGTACGTCGTTTTCGCCCTCCACAGATGGATGAGATCGACGCTACCGGCGCAGGGGATGTGTTTGCAGCAGCATTTTTTGTGCGACTGTCACTCACCAGGGATCCCTGGGAGGCGGCGCGTTTCGCCACCCAGCTCAGCGCTATCTCGGTCACACGTCCCGGGTTGGCTGGCGTGCCCACTCAGGATGAAATTAACAATACGATTGTGGAAATTCTCTAGCCAGGGATCAGGCTGATCGTTATGACACGTATATACACACTTGCAAACCAAAAAGGCGGGGTTGGAAAAACGACAACCGCCATCAACCTCGGCGCTTACCTGGCTTATTACGGGCAGCGGGTGCTGCTGGTTGACCTGGACCCACAGGCCAACGCCACTTCCTGTTTAAAAATCGATAAAAACACGATCCGCGGCGGTACCTACAATGTTTTGATCGATGATGCCCCGGCGTCAAATTTTATCCTGCACAACCCGCGCTTGAAAATCTCGCTGCTGCCTGCTTCCCCAGCTCTGGCTGGCGGCGAGGTGGAATTGGTCAACGAGCTGGCGAGAGAGAGCCGGCTGCAGAATGCCCTGAAACCTGTCGCTGAACGCTACGATTACATCCTTGTCGATTGCCCCCCTTCGTTAGGGCTGCTGACGCTGAATGGGCTGGTCGCTGGACGAGATGGGATTTTGATCCCGGTGCAGTGCGAGTACCTGGCGCTGGAAGGGCTTGGGCAGCTGATGCAAACCCTGGATAGGGTGCGCAAAGCCCTGATGCCGTCCCTGGTGGTGCGGGGTGTGGTAATGACCATGTTTGACGGGCGTACCCGTCTTTCCATGGATGTGGTGGAAGAGGTGCGCCGCTTCTTCCCCAACCGGGTATTCAATGCAGTAGTGCCGCGCAGCATCCGGCTGGCGGAAGCGCCCTCCTATGGTCAACCGATTTCTGTATATTCCCCGTCCTCGACAGGTGCACTGGCGTACGCAGCCCTGGCGCGCGAAGTCCTGGCAGGAGATGGGATTAAAATCCCGGTCATGGAAGGTAGAGAATGAGACGAAAAAGCGGTCTTGGTCGCGGTCTGGAAGCCCTGATCCCCGGCGGAGAGATGACGGATAAAAGCGGGGTGGATCAAATCCCCGTTGAACAAATCCAACCCAACCCGCGCCAGCCGCGCAGCCAGTTCAACGAAAGCGAGCTGCAGGAGCTGGCGGGGTCTATCCGGGAACACGGCATCATCCAGCCGCTGATCCTCACCCGTGGGGGTACGGCAGACCAGTATGTGCTCATCGCCGGCGAACGGCGCCTGATGGCTGCGCGCCTGGCAGGTCTGCAAAGCGTGCCAGCGCTTGTACGCGAAGCGGGTGAGCTGCAGCGGTTAGAGCTGGCTTTAATTGAAAACGTGCAGCGCTCCGATTTGAACGCCCTGGAAGAAGCCGAGGCCTACCGCCAGTTGGCGGATGATTTCTCGCTCTCGCATGAAGAGATCGCCCAAAAGGTGGGCAAAAGCCGTGCTGCTGTGACCAATACGCTGCGCCTGCTCAAGCTGCCGGTTGGCGTTCAAAAAGCCCTGCTGGCTGGCGAGATCAGCGCCGGACATGCACGCGCCCTTTTGGGTCTGAGCACCCCCCAGGCGCAGTCAGCCGTGCTGGGCAGTATCCTCAAGCGCCATCTCAGCGTACGCCAGACCGAAGAATTGGTGGAAAAGCTCAAGGGCGAACGCAAGGAATCACCGGCGCGCCCTCCGGCTGAGCCGCAAGTGTTGGCGCTGCAGGAGCGTTTGCAGGACGCCCTGGGTACACGGGTTGACCTGGTGCGCCGGAGCAAGGGATGGACGATGACCATTCACAGCTATTCGGATGAAGAACTCAACGCGATATTGGAAAAAATCCTGGGCAAATCCACACTCGATTGATTTGCTGCTTGCCGCGCGGTAAACGAAAAAAATTTCCAATCACCTCATAAGCCCGTCAAAAGGAGCCGCCATGCTTTTACTGACCCATGCCGATATCTACACCTTTGACCCCCTGAACCCGCGTGCCACTGCGCTGTTGGTTGACCAGGGACGCATCCTGGCGGTAGGCCAAACCGAAGACCTGCGCCGCCAGGTGAGCATTCCATACACCGAGCTGGATTTGTTAGGACAGGTGGTGATCCCGGGTTTGACCGATGCGCACATCCATCTGGATTACTATGCCTTGGGTCTGCAAAACGTGGACTGCGAAACGCCTACCAAGCAAGAATGCCTGCACCGGGTAGGCGAGCGGGCTGCCAAACTGGCTCCGGGCGCCTGGGTGCTGGGTCACGGCTGGAACCAGAATGAGTGGGAGGATGGTTTTGGCAGCGCAGCAGATTTGGACGCAGCGGCGGACGGTCACCCGGTGTACCTGACAGCCAAGTCCTACCATGCAGCCTGGGTGAACAGCACTGCCCTGCGCCTGGCTGGCATCGACGCCAGCACTCCGGACCCGGAAGGTGGGCGCTTGGGCAGAGATGCCTCCGGGGCACCGGATGGGATCCTGTTTGAATCGGCCATGGATTTGGTTTCTTCGGTTGTTCCGCAGGCGGATGCCTATGCAGCTGCCCAGGCGATCCAGCAGGCGCAGCCAGTGCTGTGGTCGATGGGCGTCACTGGGGCGCATGACATGGACCGCCAACGCTGTTTCCGCGCCTTACAGCACCTGCATGCTGCTGGTGATCTCAAGCTGCGAGTGTTGAAAAGCATCCCCCTGGATAGCCTGCCTCACGCGGCGGAGATCGGTTTACAGGCTGGTTTTGGTGATGATTTCTTGCGCATCGGTCCGGTTAAGGCGTTTATGGACGGCGCCCTGGGACCGCAAACCGCCGCCATGATCCAGCCGTTTGAAGGCAGTGAGGACGAGCGCGGCATGCTGATGATGGATGCTGAAGAGCTTTTGGAACACGGGCGGGCGGCAGCCGATGCCGGGCTGCCCATGGCGGTACACGCCATCGGCGACCGCGCCAACTACGAAGTGCTGAATGCCTTTACACAATTGCGTGAATATGAAAAAGAACGCTATCCATCTCGTCCCAGGTTGACCCACCGCATCGAGCATGTGCAGCTGCTGCACCCGCAAGATACAAAGCGGCTGGCCCGGCTGG
>CAZTMX010000150.1:0-4650 GCA_964614855.1 uncultured Anaerolineaceae bacterium
AGCCCTCCACCAAGTCGGCTGAAGAGCTGCGCCAAATGGGTATGTTGGATATGCAGACTTACACCCAGCTGCAGGCCGCGGACGCTATTCGTGATGCCGCACAGAACCCCAGCGGCGGCGCTGGTCTGACCGCCGGCATCGGCGCCGGGTTGGGCGTGGGTAATGTGCTCAGCGGAGCGCTCGCAGGCATGACCCCGGCTGGCGCGGCGAAGACCCCAACCGCCAGCGAAACCCCTGCCCCCAGTGCAACACCCCCGGTGATGACACCCTCCGAAGCCGCGGCTTATCTGCGCGTATCCGAAGAAGATGTGCTCGCAGCCATCACCGCCGGCGATCTGAAAGCAAAGAAGATCGGCAATGCCTACCGCATTAGCCTGGAGGCGCTGAACGATTTCTTGAAGGGGTAAACGAGAAGCGAACTAACCATCACCCCTCACCCGGGTGAGGCTAACCCTATCCGGATAAAATAAAAATGGCGGTCAGAAATGACCGCCATTATATATATTCGAAATCAGACTACAATCTAGCCTTGCAGCGATATCGCATCCTGGATTACTTTCACCTTCTCCATCGATAACGATTTTCCTCTCCCACCTTTGCGCATCAATTCCTTCAACTTGCCCACCTCCACCGTCTCTGCCGGGGGTGTTTCGTCTTCGGGGATATCCACCGTCGCCTTGGGGTTGGTGAATACCAGGGCAGCATTGACTTCAGGTTCGATGCCTTCAGGCAGGATCTTTTGGAAATATGCCTTTAGATTTTGCATATCGCCGTCCAGCTCGATATCCGGGCGCCCCAGGCTCTCCTGGGCAAAGATCTTGAGATAGGCATTGCCGCCCTTCTGGCGCCAGCGGTTCTTGGCGTAAGTGATGACCCCGCGCTGGTAATACGGCAGCAGCATCCATACGCCGGACGGCCCCACCAGCAGGTGCGAGACTGGGGTGACATAATGGTACAGGCTGTACTTGCTATCCAGGCCTTTAAGTGCGGCGTCCAGCTTTTCATCTGGGCGCGGGCTGCGACCCCAGCGGTTGCTGAAGTAGATGCCCACCTGCGAGAGCAGAAAACCGAACATTAACGCTCCCAAGGAAATGCCGTACTGCTCCGGGTAGCGAAATGAGACAAACATACCGCCGCCTAACACGATCAGACCGCCGAACATGCTGAACTGGGCGATGCGGGAATTGCGCTTGATCACTTTATCATTGCGAACGATATTCATTGAATGGTAGACTCCTGAAAAAAGAATATAATGCCTGCTACTGATTATAACTTGTGCCGCTCACAAACCTGGGGATAAACCTAAGACTCTCAATCCTCGGCAGCTTCTACCTTACTGATTGGCAATTGGGCGATGCGTTCCTGGATTGCTGCACGCAGCGCATGCAGCAGGTCCGCCGCCACAGCCTGGCGCGCCGTGCGCACCGCGCTCAGCACCGCGCGTGCATCTGAGCGCCCGTGACCGACAAACACCAGCCCGTCGATGCCCAGCAGCGGAGCAGCGCCGACCTCACCCGGGTCCATCATGTGTTTCACTGCCCCAAAAGCCGGTTTTGCCAGCAGCCCACCGATCTTTGTCCGCAGGCTGCCCATTAATTCCTCTTTCAACACATCCGTGATCAACTTGGCTACCGCTTCGCTGGATTTGAGCAGGATATTGCCGGTAAAGCCGTCGGTCACCGCCACATCCACCTCTCCTGCAAAGAGCTCCTTGCCTTCGACGTTGCCGGTGAAGTTCAGCCCCGAAGCCTCCAAAAGGGGATAAGCTTCCTTGACCAGTTGATTACCCTTGCCAGCTTCTTCGCCGTTGGAGAGCAGCCCAACTTTGGGGTTGGTGATGCCGCGCACTTTGCTGGCGTACACCGAGCCCATCACGGCAAACTGGAGTAAATGTTCGGCTTTGCACTCCGGGTTGGCGCCGATATCCAGCACCACGCAGTGACCGGTTTTCACAGGGAAGAGGGCGGTCAGTGCAGGTCGTTCCACCCCAGGGATGGTGCCCAGGCGGTAGAAGGCCGTTGCCAGGGCGCCGCCGGTGTTGCCCGCAGTGACAAAGGCGTCGGCTTCCCCAGATTGCACCAGGTCGATGCCCACCGCCATCGAAGTCTTTGAACCTTTGCGCTTGGCTTTAAGCGCCAGTTTCAGACCCTTGTCTTCCATGGTGATCGTCTCGGGCGCATCCACCACGCGGATCAATCGGGTGGTGGAGCCGGCGGCTGCCAGGCGTTTCTTCAGCTCTTCTTCAGGGCCGACCAGGATGATTTCATCGTTAAACTCCTGCACTGCCTGGATGGCAGCCAGTACTTCGGGTTCTGGGCAGTCGTCACTGCCCATGGCGTCGAGCACAATGCGCATAGTTGTTCTCCTATTTTCCTTCTCACTTTTTGATCTTGCTTGACAATGAGACAGACCCGATTATAATACCTTTGCTCTGGCGCTGGTGCTGGAATTGGCAGACAGGCATGGTTGAGGGCCATGTGCCGAAAGGCGTGGGGGTTCAAGTCCCCCCCAGCGCACAAATAAGAAAAGGGCTGTCCGTAATTGGGCAGCCTTTTCTACTTAATCTCTAAGGTGGTATTGCATCCCATTCCATTTCCAGCTCAGCGGGAAAACACCGGGTACAAAATAACAAACAAGATACTGGCAATCGTACAGGTCAGCACCATCACAGGCAGACCGCGCTTGTTCCACAAATGTGAGGTGATCGGTGAGCGAGTGCGCTCGGAGACGCTAGCTACCACGATATTGGCAGTGGATCCGATGATTGTGCCGTTGCCGCCAAACCCGGCTCCGAAGGCCAGGGCCCACCACAAGGGTTGGACGTTGACGCCGCGGGCAGCTAGCCCTTGCAGCACCGGGATCATGGCAATGGTGATCGGTACATTATCGACAAAAGCCGATAACCCGGCGGTGAACCACAACAAGATCACCCCCAGTGCGACAACAGGAATGCTGTCCAGCTTCTCGAACATCGTGACAACTTTATCCAAAGCACCTGAGGCTTCCAGCCCGCCCACCATGACAAACAGGGCGCCGAAGAAGACCAACACGCCCCATTCTACGCGTTTCAGCAGCTCGTTAATATTTGGGCGAATCCACACCAACCCGGCGGTGGCTGCGCTCAGAGCGACAAATGCGGGGCTGATCCCCAGGTGTTCCTCCATAAAGAAAAATAGGATTGCGCCAGCCAGTACCCAAAGCACTTTGATAGCGGTCGATTTATCGTCCAGTGTCTCTTTAGGATCCAGCGACAAGACGACATCTGCATTGGGTGGTGTATCAGACAACTCTTTACGAAACATGAAACGGATCAGCCATAAGGCTGCCAGCCAGGCGACCAGCACTACTGGCAAGGAGTGAGTCAAAAAGTCACTGAAAGTAAAACCTGCTGCGGAGGCAATTAGCATGTTTGGAGGATCGCCCACCAGGGTGGAGACACCGCCGGTATCCGATAGCAAGGCTTCTGCCATCAAATAAGGGATAGGGTTTATGCCAAGGATTTCGCAGATCAGGATGGTTACCGGTGCAATTAAAACCACTGTGGTGACGTTATCCAGGAACATCGAGACCAGCGTGGTGATCGTACCCAGGAAGACCAGCAAGTGCACCGGGTTACCGCGCGAAAAGCGAGCTGCCCAAACGGCAAGAAACTGGAAGAAGCCTGTCGGTTCAAGCAGGGCAACCAACACCATCATGCCGAAAAGCAGCCCCAGGGTGTTAAAATCGATAGATGCCACCGCCTGTTCTTCATTGTAAAAATTCCAAATTTTTCCAACGATCATAATCAAGCTGGCGCCTAATAGACCGGTGATGGTACGGTTAAGCTTCTCGGAAAAAATGAGAAACAGGCTCAGCAGGAAGACAAGGCTGGTCAGGATTTGTGCAGTGATCATTGTTTTTATTACCGATTATTTATTTCCAGGATTGGAGAATCGCCACACCCAGGTCGACGCGGGATGCCAACCCAACCAGGGCGCCTTCCGCCGACACAACTGGGAGGTCATAAAGGTTGTGTTTGACCATGGTGGCGTAAGCGCGCAATAGCCCGCAATCCTCATCCACTTTGATCGCAGCTTGCATGATCTTTGTGACCTGCCGGTCCAGGAGTTCTGCAGCAGGTCGCGTCGTTTCCACCGCGCCGAAATCGTGTACAAAATCCAGGTCTCCCAGCAGCCTGAAGAAATCTGGCAGCTCCAGTGAAAGTAGATCGCTCAAGCTGACCACGCCCAGCAGCCTGCCATTTACATCCAACACTGGTAAAAGCCCGATGCGCTTTTCAGCGATCAGCAGTGCTGCCTCCCGGATGGTTGCGGTTGCAGGGATCGAATAAACGACGCGTTTCATGCAATTCTTGATCATGATTGTTCCTCCGAATTATTCTTCAAGCACCCCTTCTTTTACATAACGCAACAACTCACTGACACTCAAATTGCCGATGCCGAGCTTTTCCACGGTGCGTCCGCGACGCCAGTAATCTGTACGGTGGACGATGCAAGCCAGGCGGATGATGCTGTCCATACCGCGCACCGAAACGCCAAAGCGATCCCCCAACGAGGCGATCGGCACCAGGCTCATGGGCACATCTTCGAAGATATACCTGTGCTTGAGCGTGCTGGGGGCTTTGATGCCGTAATAACCCGGTTGGTTGTG
>CAZTMX010000150.1:4750-6970 GCA_964614855.1 uncultured Anaerolineaceae bacterium
GCTTCGAGCACCATTTTTGTGCGGGAGGCGGGCATAGCAGCCAGCGGCACGGCTTCCTTGATGCGGAAGATGCGCGCCTGTGCCGGGCCGTCTGAACGGGAGGCATAGATAAAGGTCTCCGCTTCTGCCACGGTGACATCGGCTGTGCAGCCCTGGTCGCGCAGCACTTTGGTAAACTCAAGCGTGCCGCAAGTGCGCCCCGGGTGAAGGATGATAATCTGTCCACTTTTTAGATGGGGAGCGATGTTTTTTGCAATATCTGCATGGGCTGATGAAGGCACTACCACCATGATGACATGGGCGTTTTGTGTGGCAACAGCCATATCGGACGTCACAACGGCTATGTGGGCAAACCCGTGCGGGCCGCCTTCTGCGCTTTCCAGATCGATACCCCCGCGCGCTTTAAGAGCGACAATGTGATCAAAAGTGCGGTTAAAAAGCGTCACATGAAATCCCATCAATCCCAGGTGAGCTGCCATTGCTTTGCCGCCGTTTCCGGCGCCGATTACCGTGTAGTTTTCTGGTGTGCTCATAATCCATTCTCCAAATTTATTGATTTTAGGCGTATCCCTTCCGATAGCGGCTCCCCTTTTGCATCCACTGCCAGGCATTTCCCTTGCAGGATGCGTGTGTTCATTTTTCCTTGTGCGTATGGATTGTTCCTGAGTTGCGGTGCATCCAACAGCCCGGAGGTCACCATCTTAGACAAGATGCGAGGATCGATAAGCGGGTCATCAGCTTCCGAGCCCCAGGTCTTCTGGATTAACGCCAGTGTGTACTGCACTCCACGCACGAGCTCATTGCAGCGCGCCTGCACCTGAAGATCGGCGCGCATATCCGGCTGGCCGCCCAGGGCGTTTTGGATCGCCCGGCGTGCCAGCTTGCTGGCTGCGATCACATCTTCAGCCGTGGCTGCATGGTGTGCTTCGCTGTGACCAACAATATGCACAATGTGCGGCTGCAGCGCCATCTGTAAGTAAACGCTGGCAGACAGGTGTGCTCGTGCGGCTTCAGGGTCCAACGGGTAGCTGAGTAAGCCGGTGCGCGTCTGCCGCCAGATGCGAAAATCGGGCCTGCTCAGCGGTTGGATCAACTCCAGCACCGCCAACATCTTTGCCAGGTCCATGGCATCCGAAAGACCAGGCGGGCTGTTGAACATCAATTGTGCGATATAGTCCTGCACGCCGAAGGCGCGTGCATTGTAAGCAGCCAGGTATGCGGAAAGCACAAATACCACATCCGCTGCATCGCGCATCCCCCAATGGTGCGGCTCATTTAATTCCACAGGGATGTGATGCTCGCCGTACCAGCGCATCACCTGCTGGTGCTCGCGGATAGACCCTTCCAGATCCCAGGGACCGCGCCCATCCATTTTGTTGAACCAGAATAGCGGGATGGCGCACCAGGCGATCTGAATCGTTTCCTGGTACATTTCTGCCAGGAGGATAAAATCATCTGTGCCGGAGTAGGTACGCAGCAATGGATAATTGCCACGCCGGCTGGCCCGGTACAGAGCCCGGTAATCGTCCGCTGAACGCACCGGCACACCCCCTGCACCTGTCCTGCGCGCATCTTGACGTTCTGGGTGAAAAAAATTTTCCTGGGCGTCCTGATCGATCCCTAACGAGATGACATCCAGTGCACCGGCATCCGAAATTGTTTCGATACCCTGCAAGGTATCCTGCAGCGTGGGCAAGCCGAAGTGATGGCGCAGCAGTGGATAGGGGGATTTCCAATGAATGCGCTCCACAGCCGTTTGCGGGTAATCTCCTTCCGTAAGAGAGGAAGATGCCTGGCCTTTTAGATATGCCAGCACGGCTTCCGGGCTTTCACTGCCGTCAAACACGCGTTCAAAGAAACCCAGAGCGTTTGCGCGCTCGGCGACCGGTGGTGTGCCGCCAAAGGCAAAACGCACCCCGGCCTCGTGAAGCTCGCTAGCAGCCTCGGCAAATTGCCCCAGCAGGCGTTCGCCATTCTCCGGGGTCAGCCGGTAGGAAATCCCGATCAAATCAGCCTTTTCAGTCACAGCAGCCTTTAGTACATCTTCAATAGGAACTGCGGGACCAAGAAACACGGTGCGCCAGCCGGCGCTTGCCGCCAGGCGCAGAAAATTGTTCACCCCTGCCACATGAACACATTCCCCCAATGCTGCAGCAATGACTGTTTTCATTAACTTGTTTACCTCCACATGTTCTGATCAAGAATATCATAAACTAGTTT
>CAZTMX010000151.1:0-6949 GCA_964614855.1 uncultured Anaerolineaceae bacterium
AGATGACCCAAGAGGATGAAGCGCTGATTGGCAAGCTTTTTAGCGCGGCGCGCGACCTGGCAGCCCAGGAGGGCATTGAACACAGCGGCTACCGCCTGGTTGCCAATACCGGGCCTGATGCGGGGCAGGCGGTTTTCCACTTACACTTGCACCTTCTCGGCGGTATTAAGATGCGCTTTTCATTGAAGTAGGAAGGCATGATTACCTCCAGCCAGAATGCTAAAATCAAATGGGTGCGCGAATTGCAGTCCAGCAGCCGCGCACGTCGCCAGGGCGGGGTTTGCGTGGTTGAAGGTGTGCGCCTGGTTGAAGAAGCCCTGGCCTCCGGCTGGCAGGCGGAGCTGGTGCTGGTCAGCGAGGAGCTCACCCTGCGCGGAAACCTCGTGGTGGATGGCTTTTTGGGGCTAGGTGCAGTGGTTGAAGAGGTGAGCCAGGGCGTAATGCGCGCTGCCAGCGACACCGAGACCCCACAGGGGATCCTGGCGGTGCTCAAACAAAAAGAGTTCGCCATACAACCCGAGCTGGATTTTGTCTTTATCCCTGACGGGGTTCGCGACCCCGGCAACTTGGGCAGCATGCTGCGCACCGCCGCCGCGGCAGGCGTACAGGCGGTCTTTCTGCCCCCCGGATCGGTCGATCCCTTTTCGCCAAAGGTGCTGCGCGCCGGTATGGGCGCTCATTTTCGCCTGCCTGTCGCCACCCTGGATTGGGATGAGATGCGCACGCGCCTTGGGAATATGCCTTTGTACCTGGCTATGGTGGACGCCGGCTTGCCTTATACCCAGGCTGACCTGCGTGCCCCGGCGGCCCTCCTGGTAGGCGGTGAAGCCGAAGGCGCTGGCGATGAGGCGCGAGCGCTGCAGCATACGCCTGTTCACATCCCCATGCCAGGCGGCGGAGAATCGCTCAACGCAGCCGCAGCTGCCGCCATCCTGTTATTCGAAGTTGTGCGCCAGAGACACCGCAATAAATAATCCGAGCGCAAGGAGAAAATATAATGAAAATTCGCTCCATCACATCCTTTATCCACCCCGGTTGGCCTCTGCAAGAGCGCGCCGTGCAGCAAGCCGGTGAGTTCAGCGCTGCAGCGCGCCAGGCTTTTGAAGGAGCTGGTTTCACCGTACAATCCACCCGCATGGCAACCGTGCCATTTCCGAAAATCATACCGGAGCTAACGCAAGGAAACCTGAACCAACTGGCACTGCAGATCGAAAAGCTGATCCACAACCTGGATATTGAATATGTCTCGTTGGGACCAGCGCTGCCGGAAACCCCACAGGCTTACGGCCTGATCCCTGGGATGCTGGCGGAGACCGAGAATATCTTTGTCTCCGGTCAGATGACCACCCCAGGCGGTGGCGTCTCGCTGCCGGCTGTGCGCGCCTGCGCGGATGTGATCCACCGCAGCGCCCCGCTCACCCCGGACGGCTTTGCCAACCTGCGTTTTACCGCCCTCGGTAATGTGCCACCCGGCGCACCTTTTTTTCCCGCCGCCTACCACCAGGGCGCCGCGCCTGCATTTGCGCTAGCCATGCAAGCTGCCGACCTGGCTGTGCAAGCCTTCAGCCAGGGGAGCAACCTGAACGCTGCCCGGGGGGAACTGGTCAGGCTGGTAGAAGAAGCCGCCGGGAAACTCATCGCCGTGGCGCAGGAGCTATCTCATAAGTTTGGCATCGCATTCAGCGGTATCGATTTCACCCTCGCACCTTTTCCAGACCCTGCTGTTTCTTTCGGCGCTGCGGTCGAGCATATCGGCGCACCGGCAGCCGGGTTTCACGGTTCGCTGGCTGCCGCAGCCATCCTGGCGGACACGCTCGACCAGGCGAAGTATGCGCGCATCGGGTTCAACGGTCTGATGATGCCTGTGTTGGAAGATTCGGGGCTGGCTGAACGCGCTGCCCAGGGTACCCTTGGCGTCAAAGACCTGCTAATGTATTCGGCAGTGTGCGGCACCGGGCTGGACACCATCCCCCTGCCCGGTGATACCAGCGCCGAAGCCCTGCAGGCTGTGCTGCTGGATCTGGCAGCGCTCTCCCAGCGGCTGGATAAACCCCTCACCGCCCGCCTGATGCCCATCCCCGGCAAGGCTGCCGGTGACCCCACCGGCTTCGACTTCGCCTATTTTGCCAACAGCCGTGTCCTACCGCTTTACGCACAACCGCTGACCAGATTCCTGGCGGGCGAGGAAGTGTTTACCTTAAAGAGAAGAAATTGATGCATTACCCCCCAATCTCAATTCCCAGCGCCCCCTTAGCCCCTGGAAAGAGCATCCGCTGAAACATCAGCGCCATGTGCGCGGGCTGGTAAGGCATATCCTGCTCCAGCCACCAGCTCAGGATGCCCATCAATGAACCGGCAAAATAATTGGCAAAGAAATCCATCGGCACACTGGGGCGGATAACCAGGTGGTCTTTCTCCACCCACTGGCGGATAAATTCACCCACCGCATTGGCTATCACCGTTCGCACCTGGTTTTGGGCGCGCGAGACCCCCTCGCCGCGCAGCATGACCCTGTAAAGATCTGCATTTTCCGCTGCATGCTCAAAAACCAACAGCACCGGCGAGCGCTGCGCGCTTTGCTCACTGGATAACTCAAGCGACTGCGCCCAGGCCGATATGGGAAGACTTGAGACTTGCTGGATGAAGTCAGCGATGGTGGCATCCAGGCTTTCGATCAACAAATCCTCTTTGTCTTTGAAATGCAAATAAAACGTGGTGCGCCCCACATCCGCTCGCCGGGTGATATCTTCGATGGTCACCGCATCGTATCCCTTTTCAAGTACCAATGAGAAAAGGGCATTTCGCAAGTTACGGCGTGTGCGGTTGACCCGGCGGTCCTGCCTGTGGTTTTCCATAATCGCTCCTGAACACGCGTCTATTTTTCGACACTCCCTGAATGGTCTCATCAATCACTAACGCGGGAGTTTTTCAATGTGTGTATAATTGAACATCAAGTTCAATTTTAGTCATTGCGTTCATTTTACTATTAAAACCGCTATTCCCTTTATTGGTTACGGTTTTTTGGAGGGTTTGTTTTGATCAATTTGCGAGAAGCTCCGGCACAGCCCGTTGCTATACCAGCGGAAAAACCCATTATCCAGCTGCAGAATATTTCCAAGAACTACAAAACCGCTGCGGGTGATTTTCCGGCATTGAAGGGTATCGATCTGGAAGTATATCCTGGGGAATTTATCGGCGTGCTGGGTAAGTCCGGTGCGGGCAAATCCACCCTGGTCAACATGGTTACCGGGGTTGATCACCTGACTTCCGGCGAAATCTGGATCAACGGCGCCGGGCTGCACAAGATGAGTGAAAACGAAATCGCCGTCTGGCGCGGGCGCAACATGGGCGTAGTCTACCAGTCCTTCCGCCTGATGCCCACCATATCCATCCTTCACAATGTGATGCTGCCAATGGATTTTGGCGGCAATTTCAATCGCCAAAAAAGCCCCGAAATCGCCATGCAGCTTCTACGCCAGGTTGAGCTTGAGGACCACGCCGGCAAGCTGCCCAACGCCATCTCTGGCGGGCAGCAGCAGCGTGTGGCCATCGCCCGCGCCCTGGCAAACGATCCGGCGATCATCGTGGCAGACGAACCCACCGGCAGACTGGACAGCAGCACCGCCGACACCATCATGCAAATCTTCGAGAACCTGTCTCGCCAGGGCAAAACCATCCTGATGGTTTCGCACGATATGAGCTTGTTCGAGCGCTTCTCGCGCGTGGTGTGGCTTGCGGACGGCAAGCTGACTGATGAACCCCAATTTCGCACTAGCGGGGACAGCCATGGCGCTCATTAATCCCGCGATTTTCAACGGCAATCCCCGCCAGGCAGCAACCAAC
Source organism: uncultured Anaerolineaceae bacterium (assembly GCA_964614855.1). GTDB lineage: Bacteria > Chloroflexota > Anaerolineae > Anaerolineales > UBA4823 > CAWJHE01. Next base: position 3,844 of record CAZTMX010000151.1, read on the forward strand.
GGACGCCCGTTAATCGAGCTGACCGGTGTGTATAAAATTTACAAGACAGGCGCAGGGGAATTTGCAGCCCTTAAAAACATCAACCTGCAATTCGAGCGGGGGGATTATGCCGCCATCATGGGCAAATCTGGCAGCGGCAAATCCACCCTGATCAATATGATCACCGGCATCGATACCCCCAGCGCCGGGATCGTGCGTGTGGGCGATGTAGAGCTGCAGCACATGCGCCAGGGCGATATCTCGGTTTGGCGTGGGGCAAATATGGGTGTGGTGTTCCAGTTCTTCCAGTTGATGCCCATGCTGACTGTGCTGGAGAATACGCTTTTACCCATGGATTTTTGTAATATGTACGCCAAGGAAGAACGCGAGCAGCGCGCCATGGAATTGCTGACCATGGTTGGCCTGGAAGAGGTGGTGCACAAGTTGCCGGATGCCCTTTCCGGCGGACAGCAGCAAATCGCCGCCATCGCCCGCTCGTTGGCCAACGACCCGTCCATCATCGTCGCCGATGAACCCACCGGCAACCTGGACTCGCGCACCGCCGAGCGCATCCTGACCATCTTCGAAGAGCTGGCCGGGCAAGGGAAAACCATCCTGATTGTCACCCACGACAGCACACTGGCGGAACGCGCCTCTCGCCGCATCGTCATCGTGGACGGCGAGCTGAACGACGAACGCCAGGGGAGGGTTTAACCCATGCTTCGCCCGCGCTGGTTAAAAGTCCTCTCCGACCTGTGGAGCAATAAAATTCGCACCCTGCTGGTGATCGCATCCATCGGCATCGGCCTGTTCGCCGTGGGATTGATCACCAATATGTACATTATCATTTTAGATGATATGCGCGTTGGGTACGAAGCCATCAACCCGGCCAATATCCAGATCTCGACCTCACCCTTTAACAGCGACCTGGTTGATAGGCTCGAAAACATGGAAGGCATCGCCCAGGCGGAAGGCGCCAATCTCTTTACCTTAAGCGTCAAAACCAAAACCGGCAAATTCGATCCCATCCAGATTAAAGGCTATCAGGATATCGAAGACAGCCAGATCAACCAGGTGAGTGTCCTGGAGGGAAAGTGGCCGCCTGGCGATCATGAAATCGTGATCGACCATTACCGGCGCGAAGATATCGCCGCCCAGCTCGGTGAACAGATCGCAGTGGAGCTGCCTTCGGGGAAGGTACGCCAGTTGACCCTGGTGGGCATTATCATGGACCAAAGCATCGGCTCAACAGACAGCGGCGGTTTCTTCCTGGCACCGGTGCAGGGCTATATCAACCGTGAAACAGTGATCTGGCTGGAACAGCCGGATATGCTCAACCATATTTATGCAACCTTGTCTGAAGACTATAATGACGACGACCATCTGCGCCACATGGCGAACCGGGTCAATGAAGAAATAGAAGACAACGGGCAATATGTGTACAGCTCGAGCATCCGGCCGCGCAGCGAGCACCCCAACTACGTTTATATTCTGGCTATCTCCAGCACGCTGTTTTTACTCGGCTTCCTGGTGATGTTCCTCAGCGCATTCCTGATCACCAATACCTTATCCGCTTTGCTCAACCAACAGAACCAACAAATCGGGATTATGAAATCGGTTGGGGCGCGGCGCGATCAGATCATCCTGGTGTACATGGTGTTGATCTTCATCTTCGGCATCATCGCTTTTGCCATTGCCGCGCCGCTTTCCAGCCGTGCTGCATATACCTTTCTCGAATTCCTGGGCGCCGAAGTCAACATGCAGCTGCAGGGGTACCGCGCAATCCCCCTGGCCACCCTGCTGCAGCTGATCATCGCCCTGGTTGTGCCCCAGGCAGCCGGCTTTATGCCCATCCTGCACGGGACGCGCATCTCGGTCGCCGAGGCTTTTAGCGGCTTTTCCGCAGAGCGCCCACCGAGCCAGAAAAACCTGGTGGACCGCTCTATTGGGCGTTTGCGCGGCATCTCGCGCCCGCTGCTCATCTCCCTGCGCAACACCTTCCGGCGTAAAGGCCGCCTGGCGCTCACCCTGTTTACGCTGACCCTGGGTGGGGCGATTTTTATCGCCACTTTCAATGTCCAGGGATCGCTGGATAAACACATTAACCGCATCGGGCAGTATTTCCTGGCGGATGTCAACCTGACCATGAGCTACGAAACCCGCATCGATAAACTGCAAAAAGTGGTGATGCAGGTGCCTGGGGTCAAAATGGTTGAGGGATGGGCGGTAGCCGGGGCGGAAGTGGTCATGCCGGACGGCAAGGAGAGCGAGAGCATCTCCCTTCTGGGTCCGCCGTCATCCAGCACCCTGGTCGAGCCGATCTTGCTCGAAGGACGTTGGATCACAGAGGGCGATGTCAACGCCATCGCCCTGAGCGAGCTGTTTTACGACCTGCTGCCCGGCCTGGAACCCGGCGACACCTTACGGCTGAAGATTCTGGGGGAAGAGGTGGATTTAACCGTAGTCGGCTTTTTCCAGCTAGCGGGACAAGCCGGCGGGTATATGGGCTACACCACCTACGAATTCCTGGCAGAGCACATGGGCACAATGTATCAAGCCCGGGCGTTTCGTATCCTGGCGGAAGGCAGCAACCTGACGATGGCAGAGCAGGAAGACCTGGTGCGCCTGATCGAAATCCAATTACGTGAGCAGGGTTTTCAAATCGACGAGATCACCCCGGCGCTGTCCTTGACAGACAAGACCACCGACGGGTTAAGCGTACTGACCGGCTTCCTGCTGGTGATGGCTACCTTGACCGCCCTGGTGGGCAGCATCGGGCTGGCGGGCACCATGAGCTTGAATGTGCTGGAGCGTACGCGCGAAATCGGCATCACGCGCGCCATCGGCGCATCGGACCGCGCCGTGACCAACCTGGTGCTGGTAGAGGGGGTGTTAATCGGCTTCTTGAGCTGGCTTTTCGGCGCCGCGCTGTCCATCCCCATCAGCCTGATCATGTCGAACATCATCAACCTGAGCATCTTCGGCGCGCCCGCCGCTTTCACCTTTACCCCCACCGGCGTCATCGTGTGGTTGGTGGTGGTGCTGCTGCTCTCCATGCTTGCCAGCGTCATGCCTGCCCGCAACGCCGCCCGTTTGACAATACGGGAAGTGCTGGCGTATGAGTAGA
>CAZTMX010000152.1:0-6898 GCA_964614855.1 uncultured Anaerolineaceae bacterium
CCGGGTTCCGTGCTGGATTGTGCTTGGCCATTTTGGCCTTGGCTAACTTGGCTTTGTCCATTTTGGCCCTGGCTGCCCTGTCCATTGGTGCTCTGGCCCCAGCGTCCTTGCCCGTTTTGGCTCTGGCCCCAACGACCCTGTGTGCTTCCGGTTGCAGCCTGTGCCCCTTTGCCCTGGGTTGCGCCCTGGTTACCGGCGAAGGCCTGCGTGCTATCTGCAGGTGCGAAAGTCCTTGGCAGTGCTGTTGTGTCAGCCGCCGCAAAGTCTTCCACAGCGGGTGATGTCTCATTTGCTGTAGATTGGTCATCGATTATTTCTGAGGCATCTTGTGCCGCTGCCAGGGCTTTTTGTTCATCAGTAGCTTGCACAGCCAATTTTTGCTGCTCAACAGCCGCAGCTGCCTTCTGAGCTTCGCTCTGTGCCTGTACATTGTAAACACTAAAACCAATTGCCGTTACCAGTAAAGCTGCCAATGTACCGACTAAAATTTTCTTCAACATGGAAAACTCCTTATTCTTGTTGTGTAGGTTTTCATCAAATCCATTTTGTGTTCCGTGCAATGGATAAGGACAGTATAATCAGCACGTGTGAAGTTTGTGTGAAGGGCTTGCGAAGTTCCTGCGAATTTTCTTCAAATTTTCGGCGAATTTTTGGCAACTATGTTTCAAAAATTTGACAAATTTCCTGCGGTCCGGTAAATATCAGGTGAACATTTAGCGGATACTCTTTAGGTTGCCAGGGGAGTAGAGGACAATCTTCACAACAACTTCACAGGTCGTGCACATCTTCTACAAATCGATCGATTAAGATTTCTGAACCCTGTGCGAATCACGAAAGGCAGCCCAATGGATAAATCGGACGATCCTCAAACAAACTTCACCCAGCGTGTCTTCAAGACCCTGGCTCCTGAACCGGTGCCCACGGATGACCGCGGGCGCATGCGTATGGTGATGGATAACCTGGTGCTGCATTTGCACCCGGCCAAAGTCCCGGTAAGTACGCTCAGCTGGACATACACCTGGGGTCTGGGTGGTTTATCTGCCTTGCTGGTAACCATCCTGGCGTTAACCGGTATCTTCTTGCAGATGAACTACACGCCCAGCCCACTCCAGGCTTACCAGGATGTGCTCTCCCTGCGCATGGACACCTGGTTTGGCGATTTGCTGCGCAACCTGCACCACTGGTCTGCCAATTTGCTGGTGCTGGTGACGGTTCTTCATTTGCTACGTGTTTTCTTCACCGGGGCGTACCGCCCGCCGCGCGAGACCAACTGGCTGGTGGGTGTAATCATGCTCATCCTGGTGCTTGGCGCCAATTTCACTGGCTACCTGCTGCCCTGGGACCAACTGGCTTTCTGGGCGATCACCGTGGGCACCAGCATCCTGTCCTATGTCCCCCTGATCGGTGAAGGGCTCAGCCGCTTGATCCTGGGTGGGCCGGAGGTGGGCGCTGCCACGCTGCTCAACTTCTACTCCCTGCACATCAGTTTTATCCCCCTGGGGATCATGATGCTGATGTCGCTTCACTTTTGGCGAGTACGTAAGGACGGCGGTCTGACCCTGCCGAAGAAAGTACACGAGGTCGAAGCGCCAAAGGTAGAGCGCGTGACCACCATCCCATACCTGGTGCGGCGTGAAACAGTGTTCGCTGTGGTGTGGATTGCGGTCTTGCTCACCTGGTCGATGCTGGTGCCGGCGCCGTTGGAAGAAATCGCCAACCCGCAAATCAGTCCCAACCCCGCCAAGGCGCCGTGGTATTTCATGGGCATCCAGGAGCTTTTGCTGCATTTTCACCCCTTGGTGGGTGCGGTCTTGATCCCGCTGCTGGCGATGGGGGCGCTGGCTTTGCTGCCCTTCTATGATTTCCGCACTGAAAATATCGGTGTTTACCTGCGCACAGCCCGCGGCCGGGCATTGAGCCTGGTTGCTGCCGGGCTGAGCATGATATTGACCCCAGCCTGGGTGTTGCTGGATGAATTTGTCCTGGATTGGCCTGCCTGGCTGGCTGGATGGCCGACTCTGCTCTCCAATGGGTTTGTGCCGTTATCCCTGATTTTGTTGGGTCTGTTTGGTTTGGATGATCTGATCAAACGCAAGGGGCATGCCAGCCTGGAAGAGCGGGTTTTGTTTCACTTTATCTTTCTCCTGACATCACTGGTGATCCTCACCCTGATAGGAATCTTCTTTCGCGGTCACGGCATGGCGCTCGTCTGGCCTTGGGCTGGATAAGCGGATGAGATCAGGAATTTTGATCAAGGATTGGCGATCATGAGCATACTCACACGAAGAGATGTACTAAAGACCACCTGGATGATGATCGGCGGTTTGGCATTGGTCGAAACTGGCGGTCTTACCCTGGCTTATATGCAGCCCCGGTTGGCGGAAGGCGAGTTCGGCAGCGTGATCACGGCCGGCGCAGTCGATGACTTTCCCCCAGGTTCGGTGACGCACGTCCCCAATGGGCGTTTTTACCTTTCAAGATTACAAGACGGCGGTTTCCTGGCGATCTACCAGCGCTGCACGCACCTGGGCTGTAATGTCCCATGGGAACAGAGCGCCGGCGAGTTCATTTGCCCCTGCCACAGCTCGCGCTTTTCCCCCGAAGGCGATGTGCTCAGCGCACCTGCTCCCCGGGCATTGGATTTATTTCGCGTAACAATAGAAGAAGGCCAGGTGAAGGTTGATACAGCCAGCCCAATCACCCGCCAGGCATATGATCCCTCACAGGTGGTGTATCCATGAAATCGACTGATCACACGATCGAATATATTATTGGTATCCTGGCAACAAGTTTGATCGCAATAGTGATCCTTGTGTATGCGCTCCGGGAGCCGCAGCGCATCGAAGCGGCCCAGGCAGCCCAGTTGAACTGGGATTTAGACGAGGCCATGACCCTTTACGCAGAGAACTGCTCTGTGTGTCACGGCCTATCAGGGGAAGGGATCGGCCCGACCCCGGCTTTGGATAACCCAGCTTTGCGTGACTCTGATCCCGCCTCAATGGAGAAGGTGATCGCTCGAGGCCTGTTCAACACCTCCATGCCCGCCTGGAGCCTGGAAGATGGCGGTCCCCTGGGGGATTACCAGATCCAACAGCTTGTATTGCTAATCCAATACGGCGATTGGCAGGCAGTGCAAGACCGTGTGGTTAATATGGGGCTGGCGCCGCGTATTCCATTTACTACAGAAGCAGATCCAGAGACCCTGGAAGCAATTAAAACCTTGCCCGAGGGCGATACGCTCGCTCGCGGTATGGAAGTCTACGCGGATAGCTGCGTGGCCTGTCACGGTGCAGATGGGGTTGGCAGCAGCCTGGCGCCAGCGCTGAACGATCCGTTGTTGCGTGAGAAAACCAAAGAAGAACTCCTGCGCATTATCCAGAACGGTGTGCCTGGCACCTTGATGGCTGGCTGGAATGCCGCCCTTGTAAGCGAAGACCAGGATGCGCTGCTTGAGTTGATCGTGCGCTGGGATGAAGTACCGGAAGGCGCCATCCCTGCGCCGGATAAACCGATTGCGGTGACCGAGGAAAGCCTGGCGCTGGGTAGCGAGTTGTACACCGCCAATTGCGCCCGCTGCCATGCAGCTGAAGGGCATGGTACACCGCGTGCACCTGCTTTGAACGTGAAGAGCTTCCTGACGGACACCCCCGACGCAGCAATCGAGCAGATCATCACCCTGGGTGTACCGGATACATCGATGCCAGCCTGGGGCGACCGGCTGACGGATGTGGAAATCCAGGCTATCGTTGGATTTGTCCGCTCGTGGGAAACCACCGCGCCTGAGGTGGCTGTTCCGCAGCGCGGACCGTGGTGGCGCACAAGCGGGGGGGCGACGACTGGCTCGCCTGCCTTGCCTAGCGGTGGTGTATCGCCTCAAGGCTCAACGCATGGTTCAGCCCAACTCGGCGCCCAGGCTACTGCTGCGGCAAGCGGAACAGATGCTGAGGCCGCAGTGCAGGCTACTGCCGCGGCGAGTGGAACAGATGCAGAAGTCGCAGTGCAAGCCACTACAGCAGCTAGTGGAACAGATGCGGAGGCCGCAGTGCAGGCTACTGCCGCGACGGGCGAAACAGGTGCTGAGGCCGGCGTACAGGCCACAGCCGCGGGTACTGAACTCTCCGCTGTCCCAGGTACTGGCCAGGGTCTGGCTGAGGGTTCTGGGCAGGGCGCGGCTGCGGGGCAGGGGGCGGGTGCAGGAAATGCAGCCGCTGGCGGGCACGACCAGACAGGTGGTGGGGGACCGCCCTGGGCGCAGCAAAGCCAACCGATCGCCTGGTATGAGGCGCTCGATTGGCGTGCCTATGCACTGGCTGCCGGCGTGCTGGCAGCCGCGCTGGCCTTGATCCTTGCCGGAATGGTCAGGCTGCGAAAAGTCGTGTAAGGCACTGGTTATGGCACCACTTCACGCCATCATCTGGCAAAGAGCTGTGCGATTACGCCGGTGCGGTGATCGGTCACCGCTTGTCCAAACAAAGGGCGGATCAAGGTCTGGTAAAGCCGGACTATAAGGGTTTTGATTTCATTGGTGATGATTTAAATTGTTTGCCCCTGTCTTTCAATTTTTCCAAAGGCGGGGGCATATTTATTTCCTGGGTGAGCTATGGTTTTGAACCCACAACCACCTCATCGACTGTCAGATTTCGACTTAAAAATCTACAGGATGAGAGTTGTTGATTGTCTCTATCCAGGCTGACGAGAGTAAAGAAATAATGCTTTTTCAAACACTTCCGCACAGGAAAACTTCAACACCCAATTCCGAGAACATTGCGGCTTTTGCAGCTAAAGCCTTATCGGCTGCTTCTGCTGTCGGCGCATAAGCAACATTCAAGTGGTTCGATTTATGGCGCGCCATCAGTTGATCACGTGAAACGCCGTGAAGAACAGCATTCATAATAGGCCATTCCGGGTTAGTCATATTCAATCGACGTCGAGTTTCTTCCTCTGGAAGCGATACACTTGTGCCTCTGCCAAGATCTACAAGCAATTTGCCATCCATGATAAAAACCCTGCTCCAGACAATCTCTCCTGGTTTGCAAACGCCTGATAATGTGCCGCCGCCCCGAGGAAAGAACATGGCTGGTTGGCGCTTACTGATTGCGCCTTTGTATCCTCCTAGAATGTGGGAGGCTGGAACTGCTCCAGAAATCATAAATACCCAGATGAAATCATCAAAAGAGTCATCTTTGTAATTTTGGCCGTATCGAATATCGTGCAAAGTAACTGCAGGATCAAATCCCATCGAACTCCAGACCCGGTTTGTGATCAAGCTGTCAATGCCGGCACACTCATCCACCTCATTGAAGTGTACAACAGGTTGGCCGGCGTACAGCTCTTCCTTGGTCCCTTTCCGGTAGACAGGTGGGCGGTCCACGTTGTTTAGCAAGCCTTCAACCAGGTCTGAAGCCGGCGCCATGTCTTTCAATCCCTGCTGGTATTGGATCCCTATGGCATCACAACCAAACGCGTGAGCAATCCGCACTGCGGCTATGTACATTTTCATCTGGACCAGAATCTGTTCTTCAGTCAATCCATCCGCATTATCCGGATCAAAATCAAATGACATACCCCGTTCAATAAGCCATTGATACGCCTGAAGCGCCTCCGCATCTTCGACACGCTCCATCTCTGCCAGTAAAGCTGATTGGCTCAGGCGCTCCTTGTATACCCCCAATTCATTTAATAAATCATCTTCAATAATGGCGTTGTACATCCCCATGCAGCCTTCGTCAAAGATGCCAAGGATCGCTTTATTACTTTTCAGTTGTCTCGCGAGCTTACGGCCCAATTCGATTTCCTGTTGGGGAAGGTCATTGATATTCAAGGTTTTCACGTGATCGATTGTGTGGGTAATTTTTCCTTCCCTTAGCCATTGCCGTATGCCTGATAGAAAAAACTCATCAGAAAAATCTTCACTCCATATCGTGCTATATTCAACACCCATTTTAGCAAGGCTCGCATTCAGATTTAGCAGCCCCACCAAACCAGGATATTCTCCATTCCAGTTGCCAATCGTCAGTATTGGCCCGTGATGATCTTTTAGGCCTGCAAGCACATGGTAGCTATATTGCCACACTGCCTCTGCGACTATCAAACGCGCATCCTTTGGAATCTTGTTAAATATATCCATCCCTTGGCGTTGTGTGGAAATGAAACCATGTTTTTCTATTGGATCATAAGCATGCCCGCGAACAACTGACATGCCTTCGTTAGCGAAAGCAGAGGCCAATTTCTGTTCCATTAATTCTTGCGCAGACCAGCAGGTTTGGTTTGCAGACAACCTCAAATCACCGCTTGCAACGAGTACAATCTCTTTATCTTTTTGCACTTTGAGAAGCTGAAACGATTCACCAGAAATCATATATTCAGACATCGATTTATCCTTTCCTGTTTCAACAAATAGTTCTTATTCGCGCAAGGTGGAGACTTATGGTTACATTAATCCATCAGTTTAATCGGTCAACTCAGCGAGATTTATCCTGACGTGTTTCATCCTGGTGCGTTGATGCGTGTAGATAATATGTATACTGCCATCCTCGGCTTGAATAATTGTGGGATAGCTGAACTCTCCCGGGCTATTCTCGAGGCAGAGGGTGTTTTCCCAGGTAGATCCCTCATCATGAGAAACTGCCAGGTAAAGAGGAGTGCGTGGTCCCCAAGTGAGTAATCCGGATGGATGCAGTTCGGATTGGGTCTTGGATTTGTGGATCACGCGCTGCAGCTCCTCGTCGCCTGCTTTTTGCAGCGCTCGATGAGCAAAGCGAGCTGCCACCCCCACGCCGTAGACCTGCATCGATGTGAGGTTACCTTCCGGTCCGAGCTTAGTTGGATTGTACGCCAGCAACAGTTCTCCAGATGCAATCCGCAGCAAGTCAATCCCACTGTTATTGTTTGGCAGGGG
>CAZTMX010000153.1:0-3686 GCA_964614855.1 uncultured Anaerolineaceae bacterium
GTGCTCTTCCGATCTAACCGATAGTGATCAGCCGCTTTTTATCAGTGCATTCCTACGTGATCTTGTGGGCAACTCCATAGCTGTGCTCACGCTGCTTCTCATGCTGGTCGTGATCGCGATTGTTGTCGTCGTTTTTATCAAGGCCAAACCCCTGAAAATCATGCAAGGTCCCACCTGGGTTATCCTCCTTCTCTCCCTGCTTGGAATTTTCATAGCCGGCTATCTTACTTTTGTCGAAGTCACCAAAACCCAGGCAATCTGCGGGCCAATTGGCGATTGTAACACCGTGCAGCAAAGCCGCTTTGCCACTCTATTTGGCATCTTACCGGTTGGAGTTCTTGGATTATTGGGCTACCTGGCCATCATCGCTGCCTGGCTGGCCTGGCGTTTCGGCCCGCAGAATATTCGCAAACTCGCCATACAGGCAATCTGGGGTATGAGCTGGTTTGGCATCATCTTCTCCATCTACCTGACCTTTCTCGAGCCCTTTGTCATCGGCGCAACTTGCGCCTGGTGCATCAGCTCTGCGCTTGTAATGACCCTGATCTTCTGGTTTGCCACAGGCTTAATGAAGGAAGTCTGGGAAGCCGATGAAGAAGAGATTGAGATCGACGAGGATGAGGCGCACGAAGATACCGTGGCGCACAAAGATACCGTGGCGCACAAAGATACCGTGGCGCACGAAGATACCGTGGCGCATGAAGATACCGTGGAGCACACAGATACCGTGGAGCACACAGATACCGTGGAGTACTCAGATACCGTGGAGAACGACGAAGCATAATGTAAGCGACATCTCGAAGAGCCCAAATGTGAATTTAAGGAGTAACCGTCCCGTTTTCGCTTTTTTTCAGGAGGTCAAAATGAATACCTGGTTTCGTTTTCTGCTGGCCGTTTTGATCCTGGTGAGCGCTTTTGCGATCTTTCCGGGTGATGCCAGCGCCAAGAAGGCAGTTTTTCGTACCGGATTTACCGAATGGGCGTCCGCACAAGGTGGTTTCGCCGCTTGGGAACTGCTCGGCGCTCAACGAAACGGACAAGGCGAGCTGGTCCTCGATCCAACCACCGCCATTTGGGAAACCGATCCGTATGCCCCCGGCGCCTACTACGAAGGAAACTACTACACCGGCGGCAGCTACTGGGCCGGCGAAGCGACCTCTCCGGTAATCTCCACCGGCTTTGATTTTGATGAACTGATCCCATCCTGGAACGCAGCCACACCCAGCGGCACCTGGATCGAAATCCTGGTGCGCGCCGAACTGACCGGCCGCTGGACAAAATGGTACAACCTGGGGATTTGGGCAAGCAGCTCAGATACCATCCAACGCCACTCAGTGAAGTTACAAGGCGATGACGATGGGTACGCCGCTGTGGACACTTTAGTGATTAGCGATACCAAAGCTGTAGCCACTGCCTACCAGATTAAAGTAAGGTTGTTCAGCGTATCCGGAATCCCATCGCCCAGCGTGCGCTTTATCTCAGCGGCTTATTCCACAAAACCTACCAAAGTCAAAGAAATCTCAAGCGGCAACCCGGCGCTCTGGAATACCTTGCTAGACGTCCCGGAATGCTCACAAATGGTTTATCCGGACGGCGGCAATGTGTGGTGCAGCCCGACATCCACTTCAATGATCATCTCCTATTGGGAAAATTATGCCGGCCCTTGCGAGCCCATGGTGCGCGCAGCTGTTGACGGGGTTTACGATTGGATCTACGACGGGCACGGTAACTGGCCATTCAATACTGCCTACGCCGGCACATACGGGCTGCAAGGTAGCGTACGACGCTTTACCAGCCTGAATGAGGTTGAATATTGGGTTGCGCAGGGTGTCCCCGTGGCTTTTAGCTTCTCGTGGAACAAAAATGATCTGACTGGGGCAGCAGTCACCAGCAGTTCCGGGCATCTCTCTGTCTTTGTGGGTTTCGATGCCCAGGGTAACCCAATCGTCAATGACCCTGCTGCCGCAACAAATGAGGAGGTTCAGCGCACCTACTTGCGTGCGGAACTTGAACCCTTGTGGCTGGAAGGCTCAGGCGGCGTGGTTTACCTGATCAAACCCTAAATCACTCGCCTTTTTTTACTACCACCCAGGCGGTAAAACCATCCTGGTGTACATCCACCAAAGCCGCCGGATCGACGAACAATGCCCTGATGCGTTCATGCGATAAGATGCGACTGCGCATCAGGGCCAATTTCTCTGCCACGGCCAATATTTTAACTGAGAATTTGTGGATATCTGGTTCCTCAATCACGATGCGCCCACCCGGCTTCAACACGCGCCACATCTCACTTGCTGTGTGTGCCTGGTCTTCTACATGGTGTAAGGCATCCACCATGATCACACAGTCAAATGCCCCATTCGCAAATGGAAGCTCCTCTGCCTGGCTGCATACTGTCTGCAGCCCATCTTTCGCTTTTGCTTGGGCCAGCATGCCTAAAGAACCATCTGCCACAACACGCATCCCGGCATATCCTGCCAGGTTTTGGCTGATCCTTCCAGTCCCGCCTCCGGCATCCAATAACGCCCCATCTACCGGCAGGCCAGCCAATTGGATCAGCTGCTCAGGGTGGCGCGCTTTAATCACCCGTTCATAAAAAGGAGCAAGTACTTCGAAGTGGTCAAATATTGGCATTTCCTTACCTGTAAATTCTTGAATTCTCTGTAATCTCGCTTGGGATTGTTCGAATAGTGGCAAAATTTACCCAAACAAGATTTTGATCACATTGCGATGATGTAGACAGCTTCACTTTGGGTGAAAGCGCCTGTCCAAGTAAATTAAACACCTGGATACTGAGCTGATCTTTGCTGTCGATTGCCCGCTCGCCGAGTTTGTAACTAAATCCTCCTGCTCCCAGTCCGGTTGAGCTGCCAGTAAGCACAACCACTGACACAGGTTGTCCGTCATACGCTCCTTTGATCCTCACCAGTAAGCCCGGCACGGCTTTGCCGTCTTGTCCAAACACCTGGCCTGCAACGCCGCTCCATTTACATCCTGCCAACGGTTCCACCAGGTTGGGTGAAAAGTACGGTGAACCTGGCTGAATTTTATACAAGTACAAAGGTGCACGGGGAGAAAGAGACAGTATGCCGCCGATAAAAACCACCCAAAACATTCTGAGCATTCTTCACACTTGAGCTAATGCAGGAGCCTTCCACATGCTGCGCGTGGAAGGCTCCCATTCTTTCTTTCATAAGATAAAATGCAAAGGATATATAACGCTGCCTGTATTAAAATTCATCTTCTTCATCAGGCCAAAGATCATCATCATCTTCTTCTGCGTCGATTTCTTCCCATTCTTCCAATTCATCTTCTTCATCATCCCATTCATCATCAATATCGTGATCATCGGGACGTGTATAGGTCATACAACCCAGGTCGGGGTCAATCTCTATTGCAGCAGCACCGCAGTACCCATCGTCCAAAAGGACACATTGAACATAATGGCAGCGAATACGGGGCATGACTACCTCCTCATCTAAGCATCTTTGTACACTTTGAAAAACCCTTTACGCAAGGCCTTCTATTTCAAGAATATGATTCCAGGCGCCCAGGCTTTTCGGGGGGGAATTATACCATTGGAGCAAGTTACGTCAATAAGATTTTTCAAGATGATCTTTGCACAATATTCTTGCACAATATTCTTGCACAATATTCTTGCACAATATTCTTGCACAATATTCTTG
>CAZTMX010000153.1:3786-6844 GCA_964614855.1 uncultured Anaerolineaceae bacterium
TTGCACAATATTCTTGCACAATATTCTTGCACAATATTCTTGCACAATATTCTTGCACAAGACTATCTTGCATGAAATTCATCCAAAATTTTCTTTCGTTAATTCTTAGCCGAGTATTTATCCAGGCTGAACACGGCGAGCTTCCATTACATTAGGCAGGTTCTCCAACCTGCTTAGAATCCGGCTGAGCTGGACGATATCTTTTACTTCAAGCACCAGATCGAAAACTGCCTGGTTTTTTGTGGTTTCCACTTTCACCTTGCGCATGTTAACCCCTTCATCCGATATCAAGGTAGAGACATCGCGCACCAAACCGTCTCGATCGTAAGCCTTGATCCGCACCGGGATGGGATAGGTGGCCACCGCAGAACCCCAGCTCACCTGTACCAGGCGGTTTGGGTCCTCGATATTGAGCACGTTGGGACAATCTTTGCGGTGGATGGTAGCACCGCGCCCGCGGGTGATATACCCCACAATCTCATCCCCTGGTCCTGGATTACAGCAGCGTGCAAAACTGGTCAAAATGCCCTTCAAACCCAAGACGGAAACTGCATCCTCCGGTGTGCTTGGAACTGGTGCGCTGGTGGGCAGCAGTTCTTCGGGCTTGCTTTCTTCTTTTTCAAATGTCAGGTGCCGTACGATCTTGGGGACTGTTAGATCGCTCATCCCAATTGCTTCATACAGCTCTTCGACAGCCTTGTAATCAAATTCACGCGCCAGTTTTTCCAGGTTGATATCCATCATCCCCAGCCGGCGCAACTCTTTTTCAAGGATCCCCTTGCCGTGTGAAATATTCTGTTCTTTTGCCTGCCGCTTGAACCACTGGCGAATTTTTGAGCGCGCCCGTTCTGTTTTCACCAGGCGCAGGCTGGTATTCAACCAATCTCGGCTTGGCCCGCCGCGCTTGGCAGAAAGGATTTCCACCTTGTCGCCGGTCTTCAATACATAATCCAGCGACACCAACTTGCCGTTGATCTTTGCCCCCCGGCAGCGGTGACCCACATCCGTATGCACCTGGTAGGCAAAATCGATCGGCGTCGAGCCTTGCGGCAGGTCAATGATATCGCCGCGCGGGGTAAAAACATACACCCGGTCTTGGAACACTTCGTTTTTCATCGTGTCCACAAAGACCGAAGCGTCTTCCACATCTTGACGCCAATCCATCAGCGAACGGATCCACAAGATGCGCCGCTCGTACTCTTCATCGCGCGCCGAGCCTTCCTTATACCGCCAATGAGCGGCAATTCCCAGCTCGGCATTTTGGTGCATTTCCTGGGTTCGAATCTGGATTTCAAGAGTCTGCCCATCTTCATAGTTTACCGATGTGTGCAGAGAGCGGTAGAAGTTATCCTTGGGGGCAGCAATGTAATCGTCAAATTCACCCGGAATCGGGCGCCAGTTGGCATGGACCACGCCCAGCGTCGTGTAACAGGTCACTGTATCTTTCACCAAAATCCGCACCGCACGCACATCGTGCACCAAATCAAAAGGTACAGATTTGCGCACCATTTTCTTATAAATGCTGTAGATATGCTTTGGCCTGGCAGAGACTTCGGCTTCGATCCCAGACTGCCGCAAGACAGACTCCAGGTTTTTCTTGATCTCTTCCATTTCGAGTTCGCGTTCCACCCGGCGCGCTGAGAGGTTGTCTGCGATCTCGCGAAATTTTGTCGGGTTGGTGTAGCGAAAACCAAGGTCTTCCAATTCCCATTTGATCTGCCAGATACCCAGGCGGTTTGCCAGCGGTGCAAAGATATCCAGCGTTTCCTGGGCGATTCTGCGCCGCTTGTGATCCGGCATATGGCTTAAGGTGCGCATATTGTGCAAACGGTCTGCCAACTTGATAAGCACCACTCGCACATCATCCCCCATAGCCAGGAATGTTTTACGCAAAGTTTCGGATGCGGCGTCATATTTGCGGCTGCGCTGTAGAATCTCCACTTCTTGTGCTTCGTGCAATTGGCCGCGTTTTTCTGCAAGTTGGATCGATTCGAGTTCGCGCTGCTCGTCTTCTGCATGCTGGTCGGCACGGCTGACGCGCGGCAGCTGTGTCAGCTTGGTCACACCGTCCACCATCAAGGCAATTTCATCTCCAAAATCCCGCCGGATGTCATCCAGGGTGATGTTTGTGTCTTCAACCGTATCATGCAGCAGCGCGGCAGCTAATGTAGTTGCTGGTACTCGCATCTCTGCCAGGGTTTGCGCTACCGACACGCAATGCGTGATGTAGGGTTCGCCTGATGCCCTTTTCTGATCGATGTGAGCCTCGTTCGCCACACGATAAGCGCGCATAATCAGCTCGCGATCAGCCAGGGTGTAAGAATCGGGTAAATTTTCGAGCAGATTTTCAATGCGCATATTTTATTTACTTTCATTAATTAGTATAATCAGGGCAAGCCATCAAAGCAAGGGTAATCAGGGAACCAATTTGACAGATCATTCGTCATGTGTAAGATGGTTCATTAATCAAACAGGATTGTTCCGTGTATCCAGGAGGTATAAGATGAAACGACTGTTCCCAATTTTGTTAGCCTTAATCATGGTTGCTTCTTATGCAACCCCCGCACAGGCTGAGGCTGGCTGCCCTCCCTATCCTTCATGCCCACCGCCGCCTTACCAGCCAGTGTATTGGTACGTGCCGACCTTCTCGATCGTCAGCGTAGATAAGGATGTCAGCGTTACCATTCGCACAAACAACTTCCCGGCCAACGATACCTTCAAAGTGCTGATGAACTACTACGGCACCTTGGGTGTTGGCGGTATCAAAGTCGGGAAAGTTTCTACAGGCGCTGGCGGCGTGATGAAATTCACCTTCAACATCCCCGCCGAATTGAAGGGATTACAGCGCATCGCCATTCGCCTGCAAAGCGTCACCGGGACCGGTTACTACTCTTACAACTGGTTCTGGAACAACACAGCCGGCGGTAGCGGTGGTGTGACGCCCATCGATTACTGGGGCTTCCCCACCTTCTTTATCAAATCGGTGGTCCGCAATAACTCAGTCACCTTTGTCACCCAAAACCTACCCAAGAATGATCATTTCAAGGTTTTGATGGGT
>CAZTMX010000154.1:0-6843 GCA_964614855.1 uncultured Anaerolineaceae bacterium
CCCCGCACCGCCGCCGCCTACCACCAATACATCGGTAGGTATGTTTCTGAGCTCAGTAACAGGGTTCGCCATAGCTACTCCTGGTGTGGCTGGAGCAGGAACTCGCAGTATGCATCCCCATCCAGCAGGTTCTTGACGTGGATAAAATCAAAATCCGGGTTGTAAGCCCTTTGCTTGCCCTGGTCCACAAAACAGTACAGGCGGCCCAAGCGCATGCCTTCCGGACCAAGCTCTTTGAAAATATGTGCCAGCGGGCAAAAACGGGCAATGGCGCGCACTTCGCCGTCCGGCAGGGTGACAGTATCCGTTTCCCAGCCAAATTTTGGCAGGTCGGGGATGCTGTCGAAATTTTCATCGGTCAAGGGCAGACCTTTCGCCTCCACTGCTTCACGGATCGCCCTCCCGCAGTGTTCGCCGTATGCCAGCACAGCTTTTTTGATCACCTGCTCACCGGTCTCTTCGCCCATGACTTCCATGATGGTTTTGGCGAAGTAATAGTGGAGCAGCGCAGTACGACGCGCCATCAAGCGCACTTGTTCCGTGCATTCTTCTACAGTTACCATTTTTTCACTTTGGTTCATCGATGCCTCTCTGTTAGAGATTGATAGTTTTCATCACAAAATTCACACGCTCTTTGCGCTACAGGCGTCCCAATACTCTTTCGCGAGCGCCTACGATGTGGCTTAGCATACAGGCTGCACTCTCAGCAGAATCTTGCCTCTTCAGCGCATCAACAATACAAACATGGGCCTGGATATCGTCGCCGCTGACCAACTCGGGATCCAGCAAGATGATGCGGTTAACCTCATCGTACAACAGGCGGATCATACGCTCCAGGCGCGAATTGCCGCAGGCGCGGGCGATAATACAGTGGAATTCTCTGTTCCAGGATGCGCCAGTTTCTAGAACCACATCCGAATAATCCAGATATTTCTCGAGAGCATGGATTTCCCGCGGAGTGATGTATTTGGCAGCCAGGGCTGCAGCTTTCACTTCGAGCAGCTCACGCAGATCAAAGACCTCGATCACATCCTTGATAGTGATGGGTTTCACCAGGTAACCGGCGCGCGGCAGAACTTGCAGCATATTTTCATAAGCCAGGATACACAGGGCTTCGCGCACTGGCGTCTTGCTGGTATTGTATTTTTTTGCCAGCAAGCCTTCCTTGATCACTTCACCCGGTTTTACCACACCTGTCATGATATCGTTCTTGATGGATTGATAGACTTCCTCTTTTTTGGAAAGTTCTTCATCCATGATCGCATCGGGGCTGAGGTTTATATTACCTATAAAATTGTTCATCATCTTATTTTGCCCTTTTGTACTGTTTCGCAGGATCAAAGAAATCTTTGATCCCATCTCCAACCAGGTTGAAGGAAATCACCGCCAGGAAAAGAAAGATGCCCGGGAAGACGCTGGCCCACCAGGCAGTGCGCAGGATCTCACGCCCCTGGGCCATCATATTCCCCCAGCTTGACATCGGCGGCTGGACACCCAACCCCAGGAAGCTCAGCCCACCCTCTACCAGGATAGCGTACGCTACAAGCAGCGTTGCCGTGACCGAAATCACCGGCAGGCAATTAATCAGGATATGGTAGAAGATGATGCGGTTGTTTTTAACACCGATCGTGCGGGCTGCCTCAACATAGGCCATTTCGCGTAATGAGAGGGTTTGGCCGCGCATCAGGCGTGCCGTGCTGCCCCAGGATGTCAGGCCGAGCATCCAGATGATGGTGGTGATATTGGGACCGAAAATTGCCGCCACGGTGAGCAGCAGGAAGAATATGGGGAAGGAAAGCATCAGATCGGTGATGCGCATCAAGATGTTGTCCAGCCAACCGCCGTAATATCCGCTCAAAAGACCGAAAGTGATGCCCACTACCATAGAAATCAGCATGGCCAGGAAGCCGATCGGCATGGAGATACGGCAGGCGAACACAGAACGAGAAAAGATATCCCTGCCCAGCGAGTCAGTTCCCATCCAGTATTGGGCGCTGGGCGGCTGCAAACGGTCGCGCACATGCTGTTCATCCGGGTCGAAGGGAGCAATCCATGGCGCAAAGATGGTCATCAATAGATAGATAAAAATCACCGTCGCTCCAACAACGGCCAGGCGGTTACTGGCAAAACGCCGTATTGCCTTCACAACCGCACTGGTTGTAGCTGCGTCACTTTTTTGGGTAGTTCCGCTCAGTTCTTCAAACATAACTAATCCTGCCGGATGCGTGGATCGAGAATCGAATAAGCAATATCTGTCAGAATGCCGGAGAATAATGTGAGTATGGCGACAAACAGATTGATGGTCAGGATGACCGGGTAATCCCTGCCGATGGCGGCTTTTACCGCCAACCTACCCAATCCCGGCAGGGAGAAAATTGTCTCCACGATGGCAGCTCCGCCGAAAAGCCAGGGGATATTCAAGCCGATCTCTGTGACCACGGGTAGCATGGAGTTCTTCAAGGCATGTTTGTAGGTGACCATACGGTGCGTCAGCCCCTTTGAAAAGGCTGTGCGGATGTAATCTTCACGCATCACTTCAATCATGCTGGAGCGCGCATAGCGGATCAATGCAGGCAGGGACATCATAGTCAGCACGCTAACCGGCATCACCAGGTAGGGCAGCATTTCGCCCAGGTTATAACTGCTGGACCCGATGGGACGTAAGCCGCCCGACGGCAGCCACTTCAATTTTTCTGAAAAGAGCAAGATCAAAAGCAGGGAGATAAAGAAGTTGGGTAACGAAATGCCAAGCAGCGAAGTCACATCGATCACTGCATTTAACCAGGACTCCTGGTGCGAGGCAGAGATAATGGCAATTGGAATAGATAGTATGATCGAGAAAACCAGCGCCAGGCTGGCGACCCAGATTGTGGTGGGAAGCCATTCCATCACCGCTTCAATCACCGGCCGCCGTTCTGAAAAGGAATTCAATTCGCCAGTGACTAGCTTTTTCATCATCGAAAAATATTGCACCGGCAGCGGCTGGTCCAACCCAAGCTGGTGCCTGACCAGGTCCTGATCGATTTTCTGCAGTACATAGGGTGGATACATGGTCGCCAACGGGTCGCCAGGCGCCAGGACAACGATGAGAAACGAAATAATTGAGATGCCGATCAGAATGGGGATGCTTTGAATGATCCTGCGGATAATATAATGGGACATCGCTCACTCTCGGATTAGGTCTGGCTGCAAGCAATAACCCCGTGGATCAACCGTAAAACCGTGTGCTTGCAATTTCTTTTTATTATATCGAAGAAAATGGGGTGCCTGTCAAAATCAACAGGCACCCTTTGTTAGCGTGTATGATTTACTGTGCCCAGCTCCAGGTGGGGATGCTGCGGTACAGGTCCATCGCAGATTGGAAGTCTGCGAGGTTCAGGTTTGCACTAAAAGCGTACAGGTCGTTGGCGCGCACGGTTGAAATGTAGATTACATCGCGTTCCATGATTTTCAGGATTTCGCCAAAGTTGGCCACACGCTCGGCTTCATCAAAGATGGAGTTGTTGGCGTAGATCAGCGCATCCAACTCTTCGTTGCAGTAATCGTACTGGCTCTGGCTGTCGCAGACGATGTTCCACAGCAGCTCTTGCTGCGGGGTGCCGATCAAGTTCGACCAACCACCGCCAACCATCTGCCACGGTCCGCCGGGTACATAGTACTCGCTGTACATGATATCGGTTTCCATAGGCTTGATGGTAGATTCGATGCCGATTTCTTTCAGGAATTGCTGCAGCAGCTCATTGTATTTTACATACAGCGCGGCGCTGGTCGAGCCAACTTCGATGGAGAATTTTGTGCCGTCGGCAACGCCTTCGACGCCGCTGGCTTCGAGCACACCGTCACCGTCCTGGTCGGTCCAACCGACTTCAGCCAGCATCGATTTTGCCAGCTCGACATCATAAGCGTAACCTTGCAGTTCGGTGTTGTACTCGGGCAGGCTGGGGTGGAAGATGCAGCTCTCCACGTTTCCAATCCCACCGTACAAACCGATCAGCACTGCTTCACGATCGATGGCATGGGCAATTGCCTGGCGGGTGCGCACATCAGCCAGCAAAGGATCGGTATGGTGGAAATTCACCAGGTTATAGCGAGAGCCAGGGGTGGTCTTGGTGGCGATACCATCTACTCCATCCACCTGGGGGAAATCATCCGCAGCCACGTTGATCAGGTGCACCTCGCCATTGAGCAAGGCAGTGATCTGAGCGCTGGTTTCAGGGATGATCTTCCAGATGAAGACATCCATATTTGCCGGACCGGCGAAGTATGTGGGATTCTTATCGAAGATCAGGCTTTCTTCTGCGTTCCATTCACGCAGGACAAAGGGCCCTGTGCCAACCGGTTTACGGGCAAAATCGGAATTTGCCAGCTCGGCGACGGGGGTTTCGGAAAGCACATGAGCAGGCAGAATGGGCATCACACCGGCCATGGTATCCAGCACCAGGGCGTTGGGTTCTTTTGTGGTGATGGCGATGGTGAAGTCATCAATTACGTTGATACCAGATACGGTTTCAGCAGCGCCGTCATGCTTTTCAACTGCGCCGACGATGGATTCGACCATGGTGTAATACGTGCCGGTGTACTCAGGATCCGCTAACAACTCAAAGGTATAGCGCACATCTTCTGAAGTAAAGGGCACACCGTCGTGCCAGGCGGCGTTCTGGACCAGGTTGAAAGTCCAGGTCAGCTTGTCTTCGCTGACATCCCAGGATTCAGCCAGGTCGCCAGCATAAGCGCCTTCCAGGTCCTTGGTAGCCAGGTTGTTAAAGACCAGCTCGAAACCGTAAGATGCCAGGGCGGAAGATTCATAGCCCGGGAAGTAGGTTTCCGGCTCATTTTGGATGGCGTAGATCAAGGTGGTTTCTTTGGCAGGCTCTTCTGCTGCGGGTGCTTCAGCAGCGGGGGCTGCGGGCGCTTCGGCAGCGGGCGCTGCGGGTGCTTCAGCAGCAGGGGCTGCGGGTGCTTCGGCGGCCGGGGCTGCGGGTGCTTCGGCGGCGGGCGCTTCGGCAGCGGGTGCTTCAGGAGCAGCAGGTGCGGCACATGCCGCCAGCAGCATACTGAAAGACACAACGAGGGCAAATACAATATTTAGTTTTTTGTTCACGGCTCCTCCAACTTATTTTGTCCAACGCTGAAAATTCCTAAATATCTTACAAGACTTTCACTGATGTACTTGTAATATATCACAGATGAATTTATAATGTCAATATCCAAGAACCAAGAAATGAGGCCAAAATGACAATCAATACTCCTTTATTCTCCTGGGATACCCGCATCCCAATGCGCGATGGGATCACCCTCTCCACCGATATCTACTTTCCTGAAAGCGCTGGCCCTCACCCGCTGATTTTGCAACGAACGCCGTACGACAACAGCAATCCTGCTCACGGCGTGATGGCGAAATCCTTTACCCAACAGGGCTATATCTTTGCCATCCAGGATGTGCGCGGCCGCTGCGATTCCGACGGCGAGTGGGATCCATGGATGACAGAAGACACCGACGGCTACGATACCATCGAATGGCTGGCTGCACAGCCCTGGTGTGACGGCAAGGTCGGGATGATGGGCGGTTCGTACCTGGGGTTTGTGCAATGGCGCGCAGCGCGTGAATGCCCGCCGCACCTGGTCACACTGGCAGCCACAGTCTCCTTGGGTCGTTGGGGACACGAATTCCCCTGCATGAACGGCAAGATGAACCTGGAAACCCTGCGTTGGCTGAACCTGGTGGCCGGACGCACCCAGCAAATGGTCTCTTATGATGTGGAAAATCCGGTGGTGGACTGGAACCAGGTGGTGCTCACCCGCCCGATGATCGATATGGATATCACCCTGGGGCGCACCAATACCGTCTGGCGCACGTGGATGGAGCATATCACCCTGGATGACGATTACTGGAAGAAGATCACCATGCAGCCGGAGGACTTCCGCCGCATCGATCTGCCGGTGCTGCACATCACCGGCTGGTTTGATGACGACCAGGTCGGCGCGCTTTCCTATTACAACGGGATGATGGCGTACTCGCCCGCAAAACAAAACCAATACCTGATGATCGGCCCGTGGGATCACAGCGGCACACGCCGCCCGCAGACCCGGCTGGGCGATATGAGCTTCCCGGAAAACTCGCAGCACGACTTTATTGCCATTCACCTGCGCTGGTTTGACCACTGGTTGAAAGGCGTGGATAACGGCGTTGAGAAAGACCCCGCTGTACGCCTGTATACGATGGGAAAAAATGAGTGGCAGGAATATCCCAGCTGGCCTGTACCCGGCGTGCAAGAGAAGGCGCTATACCTGCACAGCGGTGGGAGCGCTAATTCGCGCCAGGGGGACGGCGCGCTTTCGCTGCTGATGCCCGATAATGAGCCCGAAGACCACTACATTTACGACCCCGAAGACCCCACACCCGGGATGCGCAATTTCCCCCAGGAGTATTACCTGCCGGTGGAACAAGAATTTGCCGAGAAGCGCAGCGATGTGCTGGTATTCAGCACCCCTGTTTTAGAAGAAGCGCTGGAAGTAACCGGTGTGCCATTTGTGGAGCTGTACGCTGCATCGGATGCAGTGGATACGGATTTTGCCGCGGTATTGTGCGATGTCAGCCCAGACGGCGCTTCCATCCGCCTGGCAGAAAACATCATGCGCGCTTCCTACCGTGATTCGTTGGAGCACCCCACCCCGATTGAACCGGGTAAGGTGTACCGCTACCGCATCGAGTTGAACGGCTTCTCGCATGTCTTTCTGCCCGGGCACCGCATCCGGCTGGATGTGATGTCGGCGCGCTTCCCCACCTGGTCACGCAACCCGAACACCGGCGCGCCGGAAGGCTACGATCTGGAGATGCGCCCC
>CAZTMX010000155.1:0-2645 GCA_964614855.1 uncultured Anaerolineaceae bacterium
TGCGTGGCTGTTGCAGGCAAATGGTGTCCAAAGGACTCGATGCCGATTTCACCGCATGCCTTAATTTTCGATTTTACGTAAGTTTGTGATGCCGGGTTATCTCCAACCAAAACCGTTGCAAGACCTGGGCGCGGCAACCCTGCTGCCAGCATCGCTGCCACTTCATCGGCAGCTTCCTGGCGAGTTTGTTGAGCTAATAATTTTCCATCAATTATTTGTGCCACCATGACTTTCTCCTTATTCATTATTTCGACTAATTTTATTCCCTTGATTATCTCTAATTTCTCAAAACTTGACAATTGACAAAAGTCACTTTGCCTGTCATTGAAATAATCAAGCGCCTATCAAAAAATGCAGTGCAAGCGGGGCATCTTTTAGGACAAAGCTTATATTAACAACGGCGTCCAATCCCCTGTTTCATCCATAATATTCAAAAACCGGCGTTCCACCTCTGCGGCCATTTGCCTGGCGGGCTGCACCCCCAGCGGGATCTGACCTCCGGCGGACTTCCCGTGACCTCCAGCTTTTCCATGATCCGCCACTACCTCCTGGATGATTTTCCCAGCATCCACCCCATCTGATCTCGATCGCAAGGATAGATACAAGATATCATCGTGAAACCCCATGCACAACACAACATTAATTTCATCCAGCCGAACCAGGATGTCTGCCATTTCAGCGGTGAAATCAGGCCGGTGCATTTCTCCCTGGTAAGTCACAACCACATGTTTATATACACGCGTAGACATAAAGCCTTTACTCAACGCTTTATAATATTCGCGCGGCAAGCCCGCCTGCTCTACCTGGGATAATTTCTCTCGATCCAGGGCAGTCAATAGCTTGAAATATGCATACTGATCGATAGCGGAATTATCGCGCGATAAACTCCGGGTATCTGTTTGTATGCCGTAGAAAATCGCTGTCGCCAGATCGCGATCAATCTCAACCTGCATGCTATCCAGGTACTGGAAAACAAGACTGACCGTTGCCCCAGCTTCCGGTCGGATATCCACAAATGGCACAGAAGCCAAGTTTACTGGAGCCGGGAAATGATGGTCGATTATCATTGAAATCTTATCGACTGTAGGGGCACGATTGTTACCCGCTTCAGGTTGGGTATCCACCAGTGCTACCGCAGAATATTGATCCAGGTCTTCCAGTACATCTTGATGCTCCCACTCTGGAGTAAGCAAGCGGAGCATGACTTTATTCTCGGCGCGTGCCACAATCCCACTGTAGACCAGGCGGCTGGAAATGTTCCAGGCTTTTCTCAGTAGATACGCCAGGGCTTTTCCAGAAGCCATGCCGTCCGGGTCAGGATTGTCATGAGTCAAGATAAGAACTGGTCCGCCGCCTGCAGCCTCCCGGATTTTTTCCAGGGACTCAGGGGTGATGGGGTTCTTGTATGAAAATGGAAGGTTACCAGTTTCTGCAGACATCCGTTCATCTCCACCCGGGTATCGCCGAGATGTGGTTAATTTTCGCAGGAAAGGCAGTGACATTCCCTCCTGATAGATTCAACGCAACGATCACCATCCAGGGTTCCAGTCTAATATTCAAACAACCCAAAGCATACCCAGAGAAGCTTCTTTCGTCAAGCCAAACCTTTATTTCTGCCCGTTTAGAACAAATATGCAGGAGAATCCATTTCTACAAAGTCTCAAGACCAACCAGGCTCATATTCTTGGTAAAATTATCCCGCAGAAGATCACACGAAGTCTTATACAGGATTTTTTGAACAGGTAATCCATGCAAACCAACAATCGTAAAAAAATTAACCTCTTACTCAGCAGGTTACTACCAACATTCCTGCTCAGTATTCTTCTTATTATCCTGCTGACTTTGTCAACAGCCTGCAGCAGCAATCAAGATTTGGCTGCTCAGGCTGTCGAAGCATACTTCCAGGCACTGCAACAGAAGGATGAGATCGGCATGATCAACCGCGCCTGCGCAGCCTGGGAAGCTGATGCCAGGACAGAATATAACTCATTCGCCGCGGTGGATATCACGCTGAATGAGCTTTCCTGCCAACAAAGCGGAACATCAGGAGAGATGACCCTGGTCGCCTGCCAGGGCACTCTGGTAGCCAGCTATGGCGCAGAAGACCTAGTTTTGGATTTTTCCGAACGGGTTTTCCAGGTCAAGCAAGAGGGCGGAGAATGGCGCATGTGCGGGCATAAATAGCCACCCATGAAATTATTCTCCTGCATTTTTTCGAAAGAAAATATAACTGCCTTGATCGTTTGCTTGATGATCATTGCCCTCATCATCATGACCTCAGATCAGGCCCCCCAATGGATCTACCAGGGTTTCTAGGTGAATCTAACCAGCATCGGTATACTCACCCTCCTCGCCATTCTCGGCGGATGGCTTGTCCCCCAAAAGCTGCGGGTGCAGTATATTCTTGCCGCCAGTCTGTTGGCTGCATTTTGGCTCCAGCCGGCTTCCCCTGTAAGAAACCTGGATTTCTGGTTTCCTCTTGCTGCCATTTTCCTCACCATACTGACCTGGGCAATGACACAAAGCTCATCAAAGCTGTACCAGCTTTCGAGTTTCAAACAAACCCTTTTCATGATTGCGCTGATCCTTGGAATTGCCGCCCTGCGATTTGTTGAACCACTGTGCTGCCTCACTCCATCGACGCC